>JAYVYD010000369.1:0-7580 GCA_043784605.1 Myxococcales bacterium
ACGTCGAAGGACAGCTCGGGGTCCACCTCGTGGATCACGGGCTCGCCGCGCAGCTCGTGCACCGCCTCGTCGAGCATCGAGCAGAACATGTCGAGGCCGACGCTCGCGACGTTGCCCGATTGCTCCGCGCCCAGGAGATCGCCGGCGCCACGCAGCTCGAGGTCGAGGCTCGCGAGCTTGAAGCCGCTGCCGAGCTCGGTGTGTCGCTCGAGCGCCTCGATGCGCGAGCGCGACTCGTCCGTCATCTGCTCGGCAGGCGGCACGATCAGGTAGCAATACGCACGCTCCTTGCTGCGGCCCACGCGTCCGCGCAATTGATAGAGCTGCGCGAGGCCGAACATGTCTGCGCGATCGATCAAGATCGTATTGGCGCGCGGGATGTCGAGGCCGCTCTCCACGATCGACGTCGCGCAGAGCACGTCGTAACGGCCCTCCACGAAATCGAGCATCGTCTTCTCGAGCGCGCCGCTCTCGCCCTCTTTGGTAGCACGGGTCATCTGGCCGTGGCCCACCGCGACGCGCGCCTGGGGGCAGAGCTCTTGGAGGCGCTGCGCCTTCTCGTACAGGCCATCGACGCGGTTGTAGACGTAGAACACTTGGCCGCCGCGCGAGAGCTCGCGCGTGACGGCGTCGCGCAGCACTTGGTCGTCCATGCGAGTGACGATCGTGCGAACGGCCCTGCGATCCGTGGGCGGCGTGGTGATGAGTGACAGGTCACGTAATCCGCCGACCGCCATCTGGAGCGTGCGCGGGATGGGTGTGGCGGTGAGCGTGAGCACGTCCACCTGCATGCGCATCTGCTTGATGCGCTCTTTGTGCGTCACGCCGAAGCGCTGCTCTTCGTCCACGATGAGCAGGCCGAGGTCCTTGAAGTGGATGTCCTTCGAGAGGAGGCGATGGGTGCCGATGACGATCTCCACCTTGCCGTCCTTGAGGGCGAGCATCGTCTCCTTCTGCTCTTTGTCGCCCTGGAAGCGGCTCATCACGCGAACGCTGATGGGGTAGTCGCGTAGGCGCGCCTCGAACGTGCGGAAGTGCTGCTGCGCGAGCACCGTGGTGGGGCATAGGAGCGCGACCTGCTTGCCGCTCATCGCGACGCGGAACGCAGCGCGGATCGCGACCTCGGTCTTGCCGAAGCCGACGTCGCCGCAGACGAGGCGATCCATCGGCCGCTCTTTGTCGAGGTCCGAGTTCACGTCGTCGATGGCGCGCGCTTGGTCCGGTGTCTCGTCGAACGGGAAGGTCGCCTCGAACGCGCGGTACTCGTCGTCGATGGAGCCTAGGCTCGGGCGCGACTGGCTTTGGCGCTCCGCGTACAAACGCAGAAGCTCGTCGGCCATCTTTCGCACTTCTTTGCGTGCGCGGGCCTTTGTCTTCGAGAAAGTGGCGCCTCCGAGGCGATCCATCTTCGGATTGGACGATTCACCGCCGGCATACTTCTGGATTTGATTGAGGCGATAGACTGGCAGGTAGAGCTTGTCGCCTGCCGAATACTCGACGACGAGCAGGTCCACCGTGAGGCCACCTACTTCCTTGTGGACGAGGCCATGGTAGCGGCCGATGCCGTGCTCGACGTGGACCACGAAGTCGCCGACGGCTAGGTTGCGCAGATCCTCGAGGAAGGGCCGCGCGGCCGACTTCTCGCGCTTCTTCTGGCGGTGCGTGCGCGCGCCGAACACCTCTTCTTCGGCGACCAGCACGTAGCCGTCCGCGGGAAACATCACTCCGCGCGAGAGCGAACCCGTGACGACTTGCACCTCGGCGGGATCGGCCGTCAGCACGGTCGGCCAATCGACAGCGCCGAGGCGAGCGCGGCACGTCACGCCTTGATGTCGCAAGAGGCCGGTCAAGCGCTCGGCCTGAATCGAGGCCCGCGCGGCCACGATCACGCGCAATCCGTGGGCGCGCCAGTGCGCGACGCGCCGAACGAGCGGGGCCAGCGTCGCGTCCTTGCCCTTGGACGCTCGCGACATCTTCACGGCACGCGAGAGGTCGTCGTGATCGCGCGCGCTCACGTCCAGCGTCAGCGCTGTCGTGGTCTCGAAGCGATCGAGGCCTGCACCGCCTTCACCCATAGTCGGCGTGCGGTGCAACACGACGTGCGGTGCGCGACCGATGCCGTCAGCGACTGTGGCCTCGTCGACGTAGAACGACGCCGGCAAGAACGTCACGTCTCGCGAGCGCTCCGCGTGGTCTCGCTCCGCACGGGCGATCTCGTCCTTCAGCGCGCGCGTGAGCGACGGCGGGTCGTCGAGCGCGAAGATCACCTCGCCCTCCCGCAGGTACGAGAAAACAGCCTCGAGATCCGTGTAATATGCAGGCAAAAAGCCGTCTGCGCCGAAGAACGCACGACCCTCGGTGACGTCGTCGATGAGCGCTCGCGCCTTGAGCGTGGGCATGTCGATCGCGTCGGAGATTTGCTGCACGCGATCCTTGGCGAGTGCGCGTTGCTCCTTGCCTAGGATCGCCTCGCGCGCCGGCGGAAGGGACACCTCAGCCAAGGGCGCGTCCTTCGTGGTCTTCTGCTCGTAGGGATCGAACGGCTTGATGGTGAGCACGAGATCTCCGTAGAGTTCGACACGCACCGGCTTCTCGAGGTTCGGCGGCCACACGTCGAAGAGCGCGCCTCGCACGGCGAAGCTGCCGGGGTCCTCGACGACCGGCACGCGCAAGTAGCCAGACTCCGAGAGGCGCGCGGCGAGGCGATCGCGATCGAGCTCTTCTTCTGCGACGATTCGTTGCGTGTGCGCGGAGATGACGGCGCGAGGCACCACCTTGCGAGACAGGCCAAAAATGGGGACGACGAGCACACGCCACGGTCGGCGCGCGGCAAGGTGAGCCAGCGTTGCCATCCTGCCCATGGCCGCGCGGCGATCCGTATTGACGTCCGCGTAGGGCGACGTGTCGTTCGCCGCGAAGACGAGGACGTCCCCCTCGCCGGTCTCCTCTTCGTCCACAGAAGCACGCAAGAAGAACCCGACCTCGTCGGCGGCGCGACGAGCGGCGTCGAGATCGCTCACCACGAGCACGACGCTCTTGTTGCGGTTCGTGGCGATGGCCGACACGATCGCCGCAGCCGCGCACCCGCGCACGCCGGACACGTCGACGCGCGTGCGCGACCCGATCGCGCGCACCACGTCCTCGACCTTCGCCGCCGTCACGCCTTCGGGCGGAAGGATCGCGGGCAGCGTGTCCGCCGAATTCGGGGCCGCCTCCTCGCCAAGCACGAGCTCGCCGACCGCGTCCTTGATGCTGACACCAAACGTCACGAGCGGCTTTTAGGAGAGCAACCCCTCTCCTGCAACCCGAGCGTTGCCGAGAGCGCGTGAATTTCCCGGCAGAAAATTCGCAAAAAGATCGGGAAGATCAAAAAGTGAATTTGGGGATCGACCCCCTAAAACCACTTCCCGATCTTCTGACCTTTTTGTGAATCCTCTGAGTTCTGGCGCAGTCGCGACGAACGAGACGTCGACGGTGATAGTTAGAACGAGACTTGGGGAGACCAGACTCGGGTCATGCTCGCGTTGCCCTTGGGGGCGACGAACAGCTCGAGCACGACGTCGTTGGTGTTGGTGAAGTAGTCGAGCGCGATCGTGTGTGACCCGTCGGTCCAGGTGAAGTCCGCGTTCTTGAAGGTGCGGCCGTGCACGCCGTCGTTGTCGATCGCGACCTTGCCGTCGATGGTCAGGCGCGCGCCCTCCTTCGAATCCAAGTAGAGCGAGTAGACGCCAGCCTTGGCGACCGTGAACGAACCTGTATAGCGAACGGCGAAGTTCGTGTTGCGAGGCCCATTCGGCCCGTTGAAGCCCGCGAACGGCTGCGGCCCCACCGAGAACAAGCGCGAGAACATCCGATACGTCGGCTGGATCGTGTTGAGGTCCGGCAGGCGATCGGTCGGGTTGGGTAGGAAGTAAACGAACCCGTTGAGCGAGTCGCTGTCTCTCCTCGGCGAACCAAATGCGGTGTCGTTGGTCACGAGCGGGATTGCAGCGTTCGCGCCGACGACGTTGAGCTCGGGACGAACGCGCGGATCGAACGGCGGCGCTGGTGTCGGAGCGCCAACCGTCACGCCGGCGAGCGGATTCTCCGTAACGCCCGGGGGAGTCGTGACCGTTCCGTCGCCCGGGAGCGGCGCAGGCAGCGGAGGCGCATCCACTGGGGTCTGCGGCGGCGCGCTTCCGCCACTGCCCATGTGCGCTTCGAACTGGCACGCGGCGAGGAACAGCGGAATGGCGATCAGCGAAATACGCATTGGGACGGTGCCTCCAGCGCCGCAACCTATCAGGGTCGGCAGAGATTGGACGAACGAGCGAGCCGATCGAGTCATAGGGTATGGCTGAGTCGCGCAGCCAATCCGCTCAGTCGTTGTCGTTCGCCGAAGGCGACGACAAGTGTGCTAGACGCCGAGATTCCCTATTTCACGGGGTCTCACGAAGAAACGCCGAGCCTGGCTCGACCTTGGAGTTGTTTACGATGACCTCGCTCCCCGACGCGCTCACTGGCCCCGAGAACAAGGCTGCTGTCATCGATGACTGCCTCGCGCTGATCGACGCCGAGGTGAGCGACAAAGGTGGCCTCTCCGGGCTCGCCATCAAGGCCGGTTACGCCGCCGTGAAGGGCATCAAGCCTGGCTTCGTGAAGCAAGCAGTGACCGATCTAATGCCGGAGTTCGCCACGGCGCTTCAGCCCATCTACGACGAGGCCAAGACCGCAAACAAGGCGGTCCGCGAGTACTTCGCGTCCAACAGCGAGCGCGTCGCGGACGCCTTGCTCGCCATCACGGACGCCAAGGCGGCGCGCAGCAAGCACAAGATCGTCAAAGGCACCTATGACAAGCTCCGCAACAGCGCGAAGAAGAATGTCGAAGCTGCCATTCCGCGCCTCGCGAAGATGATCGAGAAGCACGCGAGCTGAGTCAGCTCACTCGAAGGCGACTTCGACGTCTCCGGGCGCGCTCTCTTCGAGGCGCGGCGGGATGGCTTTGAAGAGCTTCACGAGCTCGTCGCCCCAAGCGCGTTTGTCGCCCTTGTTCGTGAGGTCCTTGGCGATCGCCTCGAGCTCTGCGCGCCGCTCTGCGCCGAAGCCGAACCGATTCGCGAGCATGTCGAGCACAACCTTCTCCTTCGCGTCGACTTCGTCATCCACGCCGCTCATCCAAGTCGCGGCGACGAACGAGAACGCCTTGTCGCGTGGAGAGAGAGTGTCGAGCAACAGCTGATCGAGTGGCATCGCCTTCAGGAGTGATTTGTCGAGCTTCTCGCGGGACTCTTTGCTCAAGTTGAGCACCTCTGCGGCGCCGCGAACGCCCGCTTTCTCACGGTCGTCCAGGCGGCCATCCGCCCAAGCCATGGCGATGAGGAGGGAGAGTGTCTCGGTGCACGCCTGCGCGCTGATGGTGAGCCTTCGCATGCACCCATGCATCCCACGCCAGCCTAGCCGTGGCAATAGCGCCGGGCCGTTAGGCAGAGGGAACGAGCGGAACGGCGACCATGTCCTTCTTGGCGTCTTCACCCGACCCCGCGAACTTCATTTGGTGGGTAGACTTCAGTAGCGGCGCCGCCGGCGTGACCAATGCCTCGAGCGACAACATGCTGTACTCCGGCCGCTGCGTCAGAGTCAGCGCCAGCGAAATCCGCCGTAGGGTTGGCCGTAGTAGTAAGAGCGGCTCGAGCGATCGCTCTTGAACGGCGCGGCCATCTGCGCGAGCGGATCGGGGTAGGCGCGCGCAGGGAGCGGCGTGTCGTGCATCACTCCATTCGAGAGCGGCTCGTCCCCGACGTACCCGAGCGAGACCGTCGACCGGAACGGCGTCGCGGGCGGCCGGTTCGCCTCTGCGATTGCCTGCGCGAGCCAGAACGAGTCGTCCGGTGTCGTGTGCGGGAGCTCGGCGCAATGCAGCTCTTGTTTCACGGGGGCGCGAACCTGAAACGACTCTTCGTCCTCGGCGCAGCCGGCCGTGAGCCCCCCGACTAGAAGGCTCACCGCGAACAAGCCCATCGCTAGCCTCTCCATGGGGACGTGCGTTGCAATGACGGCACCAAGGCGGAAAACGACGAATTTTTGGCGTTTCGCACACGCCAACCGAGACCGTCTGCCGGGTTTGGCGCGCTCAGTTGGGGCAAGTCGCGCCGAGGCACGCGGCGATCTCGGGACCGCAGACCTTCTGGAGGCAGTTGATGTCCGGACCCTTGCACTGAGCGATGCCCTTGAAGACCGCGCAGTTGAACGCTTGGTCGAAGAAGAACTGCGTGTCCGCGCAGCCTTGGGCGAGGCAGTTCGCCACGCAAGAGATGCTCACTTGCGGCGGATTGCTATTGAGCTTGATGCAGCCGATCGAGCAAGTGAACGCCTGAAAGCAGCTCTTCGTGGTGCAGGCGCCGCAGTCCTTCGGGCAGTTCGAGCAGGTCTCGAAGGGCTCGCATTTGTTGTTGCCGCAGAACGAGCAGACGCCGCAGTCGTGCTGGCATGACGCGCACGTCTTGCCGTTGTTGCAGATGCCGTTGCCGCAGCCTGTGCAGGCGCCGCAGTCCGCGGGGCACGTGAAGCAGTTCTCGTTCTTGGTTGCGTCGCACTTTCCGTCCCCGCAGCCCGCGCACGGCCCGCAGTCCGGTGCGCACGAGAGGCAGGTCTTGCCGTTGGTGCAGAAGCCGTTGCCGCACTCGGCGCACTTGCCGCAGTCTTGTGGGCAAGACGAGCAGGTCTCGGTGGACTGGCAGACGCCGTCGCCACACCCCTTGCAGAGCCCGCAGTCTACCGAGCAGTTCGTACAGCTCTCGGTGGGCTCGCACGTCCCGTTTCCGCAGGTGTTCGGGATCGCGCCGTCCGGCAGGATGCTTCCGTCGAGGCTCAAGTAGATGTCTGGATCCTCGAGCGACGCGCGAGAGCCGCAAGCGGCGACCGAAGCACACACCGCAAGGACGACGGGAATCACGCGGGCGAAGCGAGCAAGCATTCGCGAAGTATCCTCCCGAACCCTAGTGAGGGCAACCAAACTCGGGCGGCCTAGAGCGACGCGTCAAACGATGCGCGGGAAACCGACCGCGAAGCCCATCGAATACCTCGCATTGATCTCACTCCGAGGCTGAAAATGGCGCGCGCCGTGTTTGTCTCGATATTCGTAGGCGTCGACGCCGAAGGGGCCCCAATAGCCGTGCTCGTGCAGCGCGAGGCCGACGAGTCGCGCTTGGTCCGCCATCCGATCGTCCTGCCCCGTGGCGTCCGCGGGCTCCGTCCGCAGCCACGCGCCGTGGCGATCGCACTGCTGCGCGACGAGTCGACCGAGCTCGAGAGCGCCATTCGACGTGAGCCTCCCGTGGATCGCGACCTCGTGGACGATGGACACATTGGGCTCGATTTGGACTCCGCCCTCTCGAATGGCGGCACGCAACACTGCAATCTCCGCGGCGCTCGGCTCGCCGGGCGGCAACACTCGCTGTCCTCTACCTGCCATTCCGAACGAACGCTTGATGCGCCAATGATCGCCAATCGTAGGATCCGTCTTCAAACATTCCACTGCAGTGTGGAGGTCCGTGGTGAACAGAGCGTGCGGGAGTGTTTGGCCCAATTGCCACGCGAATCCC
>JAYVYD010000370.1:0-16896 GCA_043784605.1 Myxococcales bacterium
CGGCTCGGGTTCTTGATCGACGTCGGCCTCGACTACCTCACGCTCGATCGAAGCGCGCAGACTCTCTCGTCCGGCGAGGGTCAGCGTATCCGCCTCGCGACTCAGATCGGCGCTGCGCTCGTCGGCGTGCTCTACGTGCTCGACGAGCCGAGCGTCGGGCTCCACGCGCGGGACAATCAGCGCCTCATCGAAGCGCAGCTCCACTTGCGCGACCTGGGCAACACGGTGCTCGTCGTCGAGCATGACCGCGAGGCAATCCTCGCCGCCGACCACGTCGTCGACATGGGACCGGGCGCGGGCGTCCACGGCGGGACCGTCGTCGCCCAAGGGACGCCTGCGGAGATCATCGCCAACCCCGCGTCGATCACGGGGCCGTATCTCTCTTACCAAAAGCAGCTGCCGGTCCCGAAGAAGCGAAAGGCGCGTGGCAAAGCGAGCCTCGTCGTCGAGGGGGCGCGAGCGCACAACCTCCAAGGCGTGACGGTAGAAATCCCGATCGGCTTGTTCGTGTCGGTGACGGGCGTCTCGGGGAGCGGTAAGTCGAGCCTCGTCGTCGACACGCTCCTGCCCGCCGCGCGCGCGCGCCTCTACTCCGCGGGCGCACCGATCGGCGAGTGCGATCGGGTCGGCGGCCTCGAGCACATCGACAAAGTGATCTCGATCGATCAAGCGCCCATCGGGCGAACGCCGCGTTCGAACCCTGCGACGTACACCGGCGTGTTCTCGCACTTGCGCGAGCTTTACGCGTCCCGACCCGAGGCGCGAGCGCGAGGCTACAAACCCGGTCGGTTCTCTTTCAACGTGAAAGGCGGTCGCTGCGAGGCTTGCCGCGGCGACGGCGTGCTGCGCATCGAGATGCACTTTCTTCCAGACGTCTTCGTCGGCTGCGACACTTGCGGGAGCAAGCGCTACAACCGGGAGACGCTCGAGATTCGCTACCGCGGTCTCTCCATCGCCGATGCTCTGGCCCTCACGGTGGAGCAAGCTTTCGCGACGTTCGACGCCGTGCCGCGCATCCGCGATCGCCTCGAAGCACTGCGTCGCGTCGGGCTCGGCTACCTCACGCTCGGCCAGCCCGCGACTACGCTCTCCGGCGGTGAGGCACAGCGGGTGAAGCTCGCGCGTGAGCTCGCGCGCAAGGCGACCGGCAAGACGCTCTACGTCTTCGACGAGCCGACCACGGGTTTGCACTTCACAGACATCGAGGCGCTCCTCGACGCGCTGATCGAGCTGCGCGATCAAGGAAACACGGTGCTCGTGATCGAGCACAACCTCGACGTCGTCGCGTGCTCCGACTGGGTCATCGACATGGGACCCGAGGGCGGAGATGGCGGTGGCAAGGTCGTCGTCACCGGCACGCCCGAGACCATCGCGGCGACCGAGGGCTCACACACCGGGCGCTTCTTGCGGGACGTCCTCGACCGCGGCAAAAAGCGGTGACCGAAGAGATCCGCCTCAAAGGCTCCGTGCTTTGGGGCGTCATCGCCGCGCTCGAGCCGGTCGTCGGACCCGCCGCGCGCGAGAGAATCATCACGGACCTACGAGGTGACTTCGGCGAGGGCGTACACACGAAGAGCATCATCGCGACGGGCTGGTATCCGATCGCCTGGCATCGAGAGATCCTGGGCGCGATCGTTCGTCACGAGGGACAAGCTTCGCTGCGTGCGGCCGTGCGCAAGTCCACGCGCGACAATGTCAGCACCATCCATCGTCTCTTGGTGCGCGTGATCTCGCGCGACGCGCTGCTCAAACAAGGAGATCGCGTGTTTTCCAGCTTCTTCGAAGCACAAACGACAAGCACGCGAGAGAGTGCAAAGCTCTCGCGCGTAGAATGGAGCGGCTGCCGCGGCTTTGACGCGAACGTCTGGCGCGCCCAAGCCGAGACCGTGCAAGAGCTGCTCGAGATGGCGGGCGCCAAAATCAAGCGGACTCGAGTCGTCTCCGGTGGTGCCGATGCAGACGACTCGATGATTCTCGAGCTTGGGTTTTAGCCGAAGTCTTTCTCCATGCGCTCCTGATCCTCTTTGCACTTGATGCACAGAGTCGTCTCGGGGCGCGCTTCGAGCCGCTTGATGCTGATCTCCTCGCTGCACTCCTCGCACGTGCCGAAGGAGCCGTCTTCGATCTTGACGAGCGCTTTGGTGATCTTGTCGAGGAAGCTCTTCTCGCGCCCGCGGAGGCGGAACGTGAAGGATTGGAGATACTCACTCGAAGCGAGATCCATCTCGTCGGGAAGGTCGTTGGCGTCGAGGGTCATGTCCTCCTCGAGAGTCTGCTTCGCCTTCTTGACGATCTCGTCGCGCTTCTCGGTGAGCAGCGTCTTGAACTTCTTGAGCTGGGTCTTGTTCACAACTGTCTCCCGTTTGCCCTGTGGAAGAGGGCCGTTGCCCTCCTCGAAGGGCGGACGACGGTAAGCATGCATGGACCATCAGTCAACGGAAAGCGGCGGAGTTGCAAAAGCATCGCTGAAACACGCAACGTCGAGGGTCCTCTGCACCGGCATGAACACGTAGACCGGATGCGTGGAAGGCAAAGACGGTCGTGGCGCCGAAGGACGACCCTTGACTGGAGGCATCTAGCGAGTAAGTTCCGCCCCCTCTTCTTCAAGCTCGGTCCGCGCTCTGTCGGAGCACGCGGCACCTACCCGGGACAAAGCCATGCGCGACCTCATCAAAATGACCTGCGGCCAATGCGGCCGTGCGAACTACACGACGACCAAGAACAAGCGGACGATGTCCGACAAGTTCGAGGTCAAGAAGTTCTGCCCAACGTGCCGGGCGCATCACCCTCACAAAGAGGGAAAGATCTCCAAGGGCTGAAGCGTACTGCCCTCGGCATGCCGTCCGAGCGCACGTCTTCGAGAGGGCTCTTCGCAGGCGCCGCCACTGTCGCGGGGCTCTGCGTTATGTACGTGTCGGGGTACCTCGTCGCGCGCGCATAACTTGTACTCGCTCACTTCGAGGACTTGGATCTCGACGGTGGGGTCCATCATCGAATCGACCTGGGCGACGTCCGTCGCTTGCTGCCGCTCGAAATGGCGAAGCTGGTCTACGAGCCAATGACCGTGCTCGAACAGGGCTTTTGGTCCGTGTGACACCCATGACCGAAGCCACACGTGCTGGACATGCGTCCATGCCGCGGAGATGCTGGGTGGACTACCCCCCCTCGTGTGTTAGGAGTCTGTTCCCCTTCGACCATGACGCCGCGTAATTTCAGCCACAAACACATCGCGCCATGTCGCCTTGCGAAAGGTGACATCCGATGATTTTCGATTGGCTCAGCGGGCTCTTCTCGAACGACCTCGCCATCGACCTCGGCACCGCGAACACCCTTATTTACGTCAAGGGAAAGGGCATCGTGTCCTGCGAACCGAGCGTCGTCGCCGTTCAGCGCGACTCCCGTGGCGGCAACAAGGTGCTCGCCGTCGGTCGTGAGGCCAAGGAGATGCTCGGGCGTACGCCGGGCAACATCCGCGCAGTCCGGCCATTGCGAGACGGAGTCATCGCGGACTTCGAAATCACCGAGGCGATGCTCCGCTACTTCATCGCTCGCGCGCACAACCGGCGCACGCTCGTGAAGCCACGCATCATCATCTGCGTCCCGTTCGGCATCACCGAGGTGGAGAAGCGCGCCGTCAAGGAGAGCGCCGAGAGCGCGGGCGCCCGCGAGGTCTACCTGATCGAGGAGCCCATGGCCGCGGCGATCGGCGCTGGACTTCCCATCACCGAGCCCAGTGGCAACATGGTCGTCGACATCGGCGGAGGCACCACCGAGGTCGCCGTCATCTCTCTTGCGGGCATTGTCTATTCGCAGTCCGTTCGCGTCGGCGGTGACAAGATGGACGACGCGATCAGCGCCTATTTGAAGCGCAAATACAACTTGGCGATCGGCGAGCAGACGGCCGAACGCATCAAGATGCAGATCGGAAACGCGTACCCCCTCGAGCAGCAGACCACCTGCGAGGTGAAGGGTCGTGACCTCGTCGCGGGCGTGCCGAAGACCGTCGTCGTCAACAGCGACGAGATCCGCGACGCGCTCAGCGAGCCGCTCAACGCCATCGTCGAGGCCGTGTTGCTAGCGCTCGAGAAGACCCCACCGGAGCTCGCCGCGGACATCGTGGACAAGGGCATCGTCCTCACGGGAGGCGGCGCGCTGCTCCAAAACCTCGATGTACTCTTGCGAGAAGAGACAGGCTTGCCCGTCATGGTGTGCGACGACCCGATCAGCGCGGTCGTGCTCGGGAGCGGCAAGACGCTCGACCACATGGAGCTCTTGAGGGAGGTGACCATCGGCTAGCCAGCTGATGGTTCCCTTTCGTTGAGAAGCATCGTGGTTTTCGTAGAGACCGAGCGAGACCTAGGAGCGGATGAGGAGCCGTACTCCTATGCGGTGACACTTGAGCGTGCCAACGCTCGAGTACAGAGTTTGTCCAAGAGGCTCGCTCGCGAGCCTAGGCCCGACGACGCAATCGCGGCAGTATCTGCGAAAAACGCGGTGCTTCGGTGACTCCCTTCAACCGTTATCGGGATGCGGCGATCGTCGTCGTGCTGCTCGCGGTGCCGTTCTTCGTGCTTCGCTCGAACATGAAGAAGCCCGATAGCCAGACCGCCGTCGATCGCTTCGTCGTACGCGTGACCTCACCCGTGCAGTACGGCGCGGCGAGCTTGGGCCGCGGAGTGTCGAACCTCTGGGGCGACTACGTCTACTTGGTGGACGTCAAAGAAGACAACGCTCGCCTCGCGTACGAGAACGCACGACTCAAAGAGAGCGTGCACCGGCTCGAGGAGAACGAGACCGAGAACCAAAACCTCAAGCGCCTCTTGCAGCTCCGCGAGTCGACCCCGGGCGAGAGCGTGAGCGCGCTCGTCACCATCAAGGACTTCAACGAGTTCTTCCGCACGACACGCCTCGTGCTCGATCGCGGATCGCGCGACATTCGGCCCTTTCAGCCGGTCATCTCGCCAGACGGCGTCGTTGGCCTAGTGCTCAAGGTGTCGGGCGATCAAGTCGACGTGCAGCTCGCGGTGGACGCCGGATTCGGCATCGACGTCGAGGATGATCGCACCAAGGCGCGCGGCTTCGTGCGCGGCACCGGCGATCCTTCGCGTCACTCCTGCCGCATGGACTACGTGGACTCGCGCGACGAGGTGAACGTCGGCGACCTGCTCGTGACGAGCGGCAAGGGCAAGCGCTTCCCCCACGGCTACGCCATCGCTCGCGTGACGAAGGTGATCAAACGCGAGCTCGGCCGCGACCAAGAGATCGAGGCGATGCCGACGGTAGACTTCACGCGGCTGGACTCTGCGCTCATCTTGATCACGCCACCTGGAGACGACCAGACGGCAGAAGCGCATCCCCCGACGAAGGGGAAGTGACGTGCGCAATACGTCCTTCTTCGTCGCCGGCTTGGCGCTGATCCTGCTGCAATCGAGCATGTTCCGGCCGATCGCAGCGCTGCATGGGATGCTCATGGACTTCGGCCTCACCTCCGGCTTCTGGCATTGGATCGGCTACCGGGACGCGCACTTGATCCACGCGACGAGCTTCGTGCCCTCGCTCGTACTGCCGCTGATCGTGTTCATGGGCGTGCACGAGTACGCACTTGCCCGTGGTGCGTTCGTCACCTTCGTGCTCGGCTACGCGACCGACCTCACGGGTATCGCTCCGGTCGGCTTGTTCACGTTCACGTTCGTCGCGGTCTTCGTCCTTGCTCGCGCCGCCGGCGTTCGTCTCGCGGCGCAGACCCGCTTGATGCAGCTCGTGCTCGGCTTCTCCTTCTCGCTACTCCACAGCGTGATGATCCTCGTGCTCATGGCCATCTTCGGTCCGGACCCGTACGTGCCGCGCGCGCTCTACCCCTACGCGCTACCGCACGCGCTAGCGACGGCGGCTTGGAGCCCGCTCGTGTTCATCGTCGCGCAGCGCATTCATGCGGCGACGATCCGTGGCGCCGAGGAGACGGGAGTGCGCGCGTGAGCAACATGCTCGTGCAGCGCTCGGACGCGTCCGAGTTCCGAAAGCGCTACCAGTGGCTCGTGCTCTTCGTGATGCTCGCGTTCATCCTCGTGGTCGTACGATTGTTCGAACTGCAGATCGTCGAGGGCGCCGACTACACGGCGCAGGCGCACGAGAACATCGTGCGACGCGTGCCTCTGCCCACGACGCGCGGAGTGATCCGGGACGCGCAAGGGAAGGTGCTCGCATCGAGCCGGCCCGCGCACAACGTGACGGTCGTGCCTTGGCGGGTGCTCTTGAGCGCGGTCAGCGGCAAACGCCCCGACTCGCTCGCCGACGCGACCGACACCTGGCCGAAGGTCGCCGACGTACTCCGCCTCAATCCGGACGACCGCGCTCGCTTTCAAACAAGGCTGAAAGAAGCCTGCGCAGGCGCCTCTTGGGACGACTCACCCGAAGCGCGCCGAAGGAGCGCGTGTTACCGCCCGATGCTCATTCGCGAGGACCTCTCGCGCGACATCGTTGCCGAGCTCAAGGAGCACGACGAGGAGCTGCCCGGCGTGGACGTCGCGCGCTTGGCCGTGCGCTTCTATCCGTACAAGACGCTCGGCGCGCACATGCTCGGCTACGTCGGGGAGATCGACCAAGACCAGATGCAGCGCGTGCGCCCCGCGAACTACGAGCAGCTCACTGCGGACGAGAGGCAGAAGCTCAACCCGCTCGGCTACGAGGGCGGCGACTACATCGGCGCGACCGGCATCGAGCACGCGTGGGAGAGCACGCTGCGCGGGACGCGTGGCTGGGAGAAGCGCGTCGTCGACGCTCACGGCCGTTATCGAACAGGGCCCGACACCAAGCGTCTGCTCGACGAGCCTGCCAAGCAAGATCCGCTGCCAGGGCGTGATTTGCGGCTCAGCATCGACATCGAGCTGATGACCGCGATCGAGAAGGCGATGCGTCCTCACCCCGCGGGCGCAGCCGTCGTCGTGGACGTTCGCACGGGTCGAATCCTCGCGCTCTACTCCAAACCGGATTTCGATCCGAACGATCTGTCGGGTGGCGCGGGGCGCGGTCGTGTGCGCGAGACGTTCGAGAAGCTCTCGACCGATCCGCTACGGCCGATGCTCGACAAGACCATGACCGGCTCGTTCCAACCCGGCTCGACCTTCAAGCCGTTCTCGGCGCTCGCCGCGCTAGAGAACAAAATCCTCGACCCCGAGGACCGCGAGCGCTGCGACGGATATCTCATGTTCGGCAAGCGCGTCTTTCACTGCGCGCACGTACACGGCAAGGTCAACATGCACGACGCCATCAGCGAGAGCTGCAACGTCTACTTCTTCAAGCTCGCAGAAGCGGTCGGAATGGACCGCATCGCCAAGATCGCGTCGGACTTCGGATTGGGGCAAAAAACAGGGCTCGGAATCAATCCCGAGGCGCCGGGTCGTGTGCCGACGCGTGGCTGGTACGCGATGCGTTACCGCGGCCAGTTCCGCATCGGCTTCACGCTCAACACGGCGATTGGTCAGGGCGACAGTCTCGTCACTCCTCTGCAGCTCGCGCTCGCGTACGCCGCGCTCGCGAACGGCGGCACCGTCTACTCGCCCCAGATCGTGCGCGCGATCGAGACGAGCGACGGCACGGTCGCGACGGACTTTCCGCCGCGCGTGCAGCACAAGGTGCACATCACGCCAGAGAATCTCGCGCGCGTGACCGACGCGCTCGGCGCAGTCGTCTCAGATCCGAAAGGCACGGCGTATCCCGCGCGCGACCCGGGCCTCGAGGTGTCGGGCAAGACCGGCACGGCTCAGACCGGGTACATCGCCGGCAAGAACGAGGACAGCAAACACGCCGCCTACTTCGCGCAGAACCACGCCTGGTTCGCCGCGTTCTCGCCGTCGCGCGCGCCGGAAATCGCGGTCGTCGTCTTCCTCGAGCACGGCGGCTCGGGTCCGACGCAAGCGGTGCCCGTCGCGATGCAGATCATCCGCGAGCACGCGCGCATCGAGTCGACGCGCGGGCCACACGTCGCACCGCCGCCGCTGTTGCCCAACAAACCGGCGCCGCTCGCGGCACCGGACGCGGGCGTGATCGACACGACTCCGGCACCCACCGATCCCGGTGGCGCGGACGGCGACGCGGAGGCTTTGTAAGATGTATCGCCTCGGCACGCGCGGAAGGCTCCTCGGCTCGGCTCCGCGAGACACGTTCGATTGGGTGCTCTTCTTGGTGAGCGCCTCTCTCGCGGTCGTCGGCGTCGTCAATTTGTACTCGGCGACGAGCGTCGTGCGTGCGTCGCTGTCCGACCTGTACATCCAGCAGGTCTACTGGCTCGTGATGGGCGGCATCCTCGCCACGCTGGTCGCGGCCATCGACTACCGACACTACGAGCGCCTCGGCTACGTCGTCTACGGCGGCGGCCTCGTGCTCTTGTTGCTCGTCTTCGTGCTCGGCAAGGACATCCGCGGCAGCTCGCGATGGATCAGCATCGGCTCGTTCAGCTTGCAGCCTAGCGAGTTCATGAAGCTGTTCATGATCGTCGCGCTCGCGAAGTACTTGCACGACGATCCCAAGAACGAGGGTCGCACCCTCAAGGACCTGGTCATTCCAGCGGGCATCGCGATGGTGCCCATGCTGCTCGTGCTCAAGCAGCCCGATCTCGGAACGGCGCTTATTTTGGGGCTAATCTTCGCGAGCATCGCGGCCATGATGCGCATTCGCTGGCAGAGTCTTGCGTGGCTCGGCGTGGGCGTTGGCATCCTGCTCCCACTCGCGTGGAACTTCGTCCTCAAGGACTACCAAAAGCAGCGCATCTACTCGTTTCTCAACCCGGACACGAACATCCAGGGCGCGAACTGGCACGAGCACCACGCACGCGTCGCGATCGGCGCGGGGCGCGTGCTGGGCGAAGGGTTCATGAAGGGCACGCAGAACCAGTTCTTGTTCTTGCCCGAGCAATACTCCGATTTTCCGTTCGCGGTCTTCGCGCAGGACTGGGGCTTCGCGGGCTGCTTGCTGCTCGTCACGCTATACGGCTTCCTCACGCTCTGGGCCATTCGCGTGGCAGCGACCGCGCGCGATCGCTTCGGAGCGGTGGTCGCGATCGGCGTGGGCGCGCTCATCTTCTGGCACGCGTTCTTCAACCTCGGCATGGTCACGGGCCTGTTGCCGATCGTCGGCGTCACGTTGCCGCTCTTCAGCTACGGCGGCTCGAGCGTGATGACCGTGATGATGGGCATCGGACTGTTGATGAATGTCTCGATGCGCAGGTTCGCGACGTCCGAGCGCCGCAGCGGTAGGCTGTCGTTCCTCGAGAGCAGTTAGCTAGATCGCGAGCGGTGCGATCGCCGCGCCCAGCGCCGCGACGGTCATCGCCGTGGCGCGCGAAGTCCTCGCGGGCGCGACGGCGTTCACCACGACAGCGGTGATTGCCATCGCAGCGAGGCAGGCGGCGGAGGCGTCGAACGCGCGGCCTGCGAGTCCAGCGACCAGCAGCGCGATAGCGCAGAGGACGAGCCCGCGCGTCTCGTCGACCTTCACGAGCGCCGCGAGCACGCCGCCGGTGATGGCGCACACGAGCACGACCGGGCGCGCGACGTCGATCGCCGAGTGCTCGGACGCGAACGCCTCGCAGTGCGTGGGCGTCATCGACCAATCGCTCGCGGGCGCGGCCACGATCGCGGACCAGCGGGCGCAGGACGCGTTGGCGACAGCGGAGAGGACCGCAGCGCCGATGACGAGCGAGCCAATCGCACGCGCGCCGACCACGGCCATCGTCTCGCCTGTCGAGGTCTCGGAAGCTATACGCAGGACGCTCTTCGGCAACAGCGCCGCGCCTTGCGCACCGGCAGCGCAGAGGACGAGACCCATCTCTGCGGTGCGCGAGATGCCTACCGCGCGAGAGGCCACCGCGATGGATACGAGCGCCGCCGCCGCGCCGATCACCAGCAGCGCGAACGCTGCGCTGACATCGCTCGTCGTACGACCCGCCACGTGCACCCAAGCGAGCACGGCCAACACGCCGCAAGCGCCACAGAAGAACATCGGGAGCCACACGCTGCCGAGCGCGCCCAGCGTAGTGCCGAAGATGACGAGCACGACCAATGAGGCCGCGACGTGCGTGCTGCGGCTCATGGCGTGCGCCGCCGTCTCGCTCTCCGCGGCCTTCGCGAAGAGCGCACCGGCCGCCGCCGCGAGCGCGAACAAGGGGCGCAGCACGACGGGCAACAACACGAGACCGAGCGCGCTCGTCACGATCGGACCCCGCCGAAACAGCGCGGCGTTCGACTCCCAAACCGCGCCCATCACGAGCATCCCAGCGACGGTCTCGACCGCGACCTCCGACATGCGATCTCCGGCCTCGGCGTCTGCCAGCATCGGAGCTCCGACGCAAACGCCGGTCGCGAGTCCGATCGAGACGAGTGCGACGTTCGGCGCGAGGTCGGGCGTGGTCAACACGCCAAGCGCCGCAGACGCGATCGTCACAAAGATTGTGAGAGCGAGCGTGACGACGAGCGATGCGAGCAGCGAGGTCACGACCTCCGCACGTAGCTTTGCGAGCACTCCTGCGTCCGGCGCGACCGAGCCCAATCGCGCGCGCGCAGCGTCCGCCAACCCGCTCGCCACTCCGCCGAACACGCAGGCGCCCGCCACCCACGCAGACGGCGCGATCGCGGAGCGAGCAAACGGGAACGCGCCACGCATCATGATCCCCAGCAAAAATAGGCTGATCGCCGCGACCCCCGCACGTGCAGTCGCACCGAGCAACACCGGAACCCACGGACGTTTCTCTGCGATCAGACCCTCACGCCGCGCGACAAAAGCAATCGCGCCTGCAACGAGCACATTGGCGACGAGTGCGAGCGCGATATCCAGCATGTCTCTGGCGAGTGCGTCTGGCGAGTGCGGCGGTTTTGGTCGAGACCGAGCGAAACCTAGGAGTGGATGAAGACGTACTTCTGTACGGCGACGATTCCCGACGAAGGTATCGCGAAGGTATCGGCGAGAAACGCCGCGCTCGTTACTTCTTGACGCCCTGTAGAACCATCAAGTGATATTTGTTGAACTCGGTCTGGCCGAGGGTGAAGAGCACCTCGACGAGCAGACGATAAGGAGTGTCTTTGTCGGCGATGATGATCGCCTCGCTGCCCGCGGGTTCGAGCCCCTTCGCGATGCGGATCTGACGATCGCGCTCGCGCCAGTCCTTGGCGACCTGTCCGAGCTTGGTGATGTACAGGTCGTTGGGGCCGCCGCGCTTGAACTTCGCCTCGACGCCGTGGCTCGCGTCCTGCGGCACATCCACGACGGCTTGGTCGTCCAGCACGATGTGGGTCTTCGAGATCAGGACGGCGACGCCTTCTTGCGAGGCCTCGGTCGTCAAGACGCTCTTGGGCATCGTGAGGTCGGCCGATTGCGGGATCGATGCGCTCGAGGCGGCCATGCTCTTCAACAAGAAGACAAGGATGATGGTCATCATGTCCATCATCGCCGTGATGTTGAGGAAGTTCGCCTCGTGGTCCCCTGCGCGCTTGCGGATCTCCTTGCGGAGCATGCGCTTGTACGTCGACATCGAAGCGGCCTTTTGCCGCGGCGGCATCGAGCTGCCTGCGGGCGGCACGTTTCCAGCGTTGCTCATTTCGCCCGCCTCATTTGGCCAATCCGAAGTTCACGTCGGGGAACAGCTCTTTTCCATCGTCGCTCTTGCGAACCGCGTCGATGGTGGCGATGACCGTGGAGTAAGGGATGTTCGGGTTCGCGCTGATGGTCACGTTCGTCTCGGCTTCGAAGTCCGGGTTCGACCCCTTGAGCTTTGCGACGCAGCGGGTGACCGCCGCGTAGTCGTATTCCGCGCCGATCTTGGCGACCGCCAAGCCGCCACCAATCGAGTCGCAACCCGGCCCCACGTTGCCGCCTTTGGCCTTCATGCTGAAGCCCTCCGGCACGATGAGGATCGTCAGACCGAGCGTCGGAACTTCAATCTGCTTTGGGTTACGCCCTCCCGCTTTCGGCGGGAAGGTGTCGATCGTCGCCGTGAACGTCGTCGTCACCGTCGCGAGCACGAACATCAGCACGTTCATGATGATGTCGAGGAACGGAACGATGTTGAGCTCGCCGCCCTCTTCGTCCGGGGCGAGCTCCTTCGGCGTCGCGAGCTTGCGAACTCTACTTCGCTGCGCTGCGCTCAGCTTCTCGGGTTCGGCAGCCATCTACCGAACTCTCAGTATCCGCCGGGACGGGCTTGGATCGTGAGGAGGTTGAAGACACGTTCCATCGTCGCGTCGAGGTCGTGAACGATGTTCTTCGCGCGCTGATGCAAGATCAAGTGGGCGATCATGCAGGTAACGGCGATGCCGAGACCGAAGGCCGTGTTGTACATGGCCTCGGCGATTCCGTTCGCGAGGACGCGCTGCTTGTCAGCCGCAGAAAGTCCCGGAGCGGCGACGGCGCCGAACGTGTGAATGAGACCGAACACGGTTCCGAGGAGACCGATGAGGGTCGCGATGTTCGCGAGAGACCAGAGAGAGCCGACTCGCTTCTCGACCGCAGGCTTGAGCTCACCGAGCTTCTCGCTCATCGCGGCGTCGATCTCGTCCGGACCCTTGTTGGCGTGCGTGAGGCCCGCCTTCACGAGCTGCAGCGTGGGATAGTCACCCGCGTCGCAGAGCTTGATCGCGCGATCGATATTGCCCGCAGTCACCAGTTTTTTGATCTGCGCGAAGAACTCCTTCGAGTTCACGCGATACTTGGAGAGCTGAAACGCAGCGCGCTCGATCACGAACGCAAGCACGATCGCGCTAACGCCGAGGTTGAGCAGGAGAAACCAAGGGTTCTCCTTGAACGCTTCCATGAGCGCGCTTCCAGCACCACCACCGCCGCTCACAGCCGCGGGCGCACCATTCAGAAGAACAACGAACATCCCCGACGCTCCTTTCGAAGACTCAACATGACATGAACGCTCATCAGCATAGAGGCGAAGCCTCTTAGGGTACTGATGGCAAACGACGATTCCAGGATTACAGCGCGTTGCCTCGATAACATCTCTCCAACGGCTCGGTGGAGACGCTTTGACGCACGCGATTGCGAGAGACGATATCGTTTCCTGATCAGCGAAGTCAACGACTCGAATGGTTCATACCTGAAGTCGGCATGTGCAAGGCGACCCAGCGAGTGGCGCCGGTGTAACTTTTCGGCGTAACGATAATCGAGGTTTGCGGCGTTGGATTTCACCCAAAGTCTATTGACGAGGCCATGTCCTAACCGGCATTCTCACAGCGCTTGCCGTCTTCTTGCTCCGCCGATAATACACAGAAGCATGCGCTGCTTCTTCATCCGGCGCTGAGGTGCTCGGCCTTCTTCGACGCAAGCTCACTCTAGATGCTTGCGTATGTCATTCGCGTTCGTTTAGTCTCAGACGCGCTTTTGACCACGCGACCTACGACCGTCGCGACATCGCCGTGGTCAGACAAAAAAAAGAGTTGTGCGGCGCGCGAGAGCACGCCGATTTTGTTGGTTGCTTTGCCGCGTTGTTGACCGCTAGCCCGACCCAAAGGGCGGGCAAATTCGAGGAGGACGATTCATGGCTGCGATTTGGAAGCACTTCAAGGACGGTGGCTGGGGCATGTACCCGATCGTGCTCTGGTCGATCATCACGATCGGCATCATCATCGAGCGCGCTCTCTACCTGTTCGGCTCGTCGATTAACAAAGACGTGTTCCTCGCTACGATGCAAAAATGCATCCTCGCGGGTGACGTCGCTAAGGCTGTCAAGATGTGTTCTGCGGCAAACGCGCCGCTCTCGCGCATCGTGCAAGCCGGTCTCGTCAAGGTGAACCGCCCGGACGAAGAAGTTCAAGCGGCGATGGACGAAGCGGCTCTCCGCGAAATCCCGAAGCTCGCAAAGCGAACCGGCTTCCTCGCACTCCTCGCGAACCTCGCGATGCTCTCCGGTCTGCTCGGCACCGTGTCGGGTCTGATCCAGAGCTTCGGCGCAGTCTCCGGCGAGAGCGTCGACCCGAGTCAGAAGGCGCGCATCCTGGCAGAAGGTATCTCCGAGGCCATGAACTGCACGGCCTTCGGACTCATCGTCGCCATCACCGGCCTCATCGGCTTCGCGATCTTGAACGGCAAGACGCAAGGTCTCGAGGACGACATCAACGAGGCGAGCGTGCAAGTGCTCAACCTCGTCGTCACCAACCGCCAAAAGGTCAACCTCGGCGGCCTTCCTCAAGGCGGCTGAGTTTGCGAGCCCCGAGCACCTGCAACCCGTGCTCGGGGCTGTCCTCCCTCTCCATTCTCGATCGAGGTAACTCATGGCTGGCGTAGACGTTGGCGGCGGCGGCGGTAAAGGTAAGCGATCGCTCGACTCGGAGATCAACATGATCCCGTTCATCGATCTGCTCATGGTGACCATCGCGTTCCTCCTCATCACGGCGGTGTGGTCACACATGGCCCGCATCAACGCTGACGCGCAGGTCCCAGGCCCGCCGCGGCCAGACGTGGAGCCGACGGACATTCCGCCCGAGAAGATCCTTCACCTCCAGATGACCTCGCCCGAGAAGTTCACGATCGTGTGGAAGTCCGGCTCACAGGTCGTCACCTCCGTGGACGTGCCCCGCAAGGATGACATCAAAGAGAACCACGGCGTCAAGACGGTCCGCTACGGCGTCGTCACTTGCAAGCCCGACGACCAACCCTGCTTCAACGCGATGTGCGGACGCGCCCCAGAGTCTCGATCGCTCGCCGAGACGATCGCGTGCGAGTGGAGCAACAACGGTTCGCACCGCGCTCAAGCGGACAAGAAGCTCGACCAGGCCGTGCTCCACACGGACAACGAAACACAGTACGTGTTCGTCATCGGCGTCATCGACGCGATCTACCAGACCCACCGCAAGGCCGAGAGCGGCTCGCCGCTCAAGGTCAGCGAAGTTCCGGCGTTCAACGTGACCTTCGCGGTCAATTGAGGAGTCACTAATGCCCGTACACGAGCCCGGCCGAAGGTTGATGCACTTTGTGCCTCTCGACTTCGTGCACAAGAAGGTCACCGGACACGGCGGTCGCGCCACCAACGCAGGACTGTCGCTCACGTCGATGATCGACTTCTTGATCGTCGTCGTCGTGTTCCTCCTGATGACCTTCAGCGCGTCGGGCGAGACGCCGCCCGCGAAAGGCGTAAGGATCCCATCCGCGGAGAACACCCTCGACATGATCGACGCACCGATGGTGGCGATCAATGGTCAGCAGATCCTGGTCGACGGCGCCGCGGCCGGTAACACGCGCGCGATCGAAGACAACAAACGCCTGCAGCGTATCGACGAGCTCTTCAACATCTTGAAGGGCAAGCGCGAAGTGTGGAAGCAACTCCACCCGAACAAGGACTTCCCCGGAGTCGTCGTTCTCCAAATCGACCAGGACGTACCTGCGGTCGTCGTGAAGAGCACGTTCCAAACGGCCGCGTTCGCGGGCTACCCGAACGTCAGCTTCATGGTCAACGGCATCCCGAAATCGCACTAGGAGCACGGCGGCTTTCGCCGATACCTTCGCGATACCGTCGTCGGGAATCGTCACCGTACAGGAGTACGGCTCCTCATCCGCTCCTAGGTCTCGTTCGGTCTCGACGAAAGCCGCCGCACCCCTAGAGGGGGCTGGCGGCTTTTTTCTTTGGGAGATTGCATGTCGAACGAGCCGCAGAAGAAGCGTGGGTTGCAGGGAGTGCACAAGGCGCGCGAGATGCGCGTTTCAGGCAAGTTCTCGCGGCCCACCGAGAAGATGGGCGGTGCGGCGCTCCTCGTGTTGATCGCCGTGCTTGGCGCTTACCGCTACTTCTCGAACCGCTCGTTGCAGGACAGCAAGGACGATCTGCTCGGCAAGCGGAAGGCGATCGAAGTGACCGTGGGCGTCGAGTGGGAGCCGCTGCACAAGAAGCTCGAGCAAATCTCGATCGACGAGGCGAGCCTGTTCAAGGGAGATTTCGTCGACCCCGCCGCTACGAACTTGTCGTTCCGGAGCACACCGGGCCTCTACCTGCGCATGAAAGTCGAAGACGCGCGCGACGCCGCGAGCATTCGCAAAGCCGCGCAGGACTCGCTCAAGGATGGGTTCACGTCGTGTTTGCTGCGCACCACAAACGAGCCGCTCGCGCGCGGAGACGCTGACGCGGGCGTGTTCCCTGAGCAGCCGTGGAACGTGCGCCAAGCTTACTCCGCGACGCGCATCCTCACCGAGGGTTGGAAGCGTGATGTGGATGAGTCGAGCGACTCGCTGCGGCTCCGAGTGTTCCAGCAGCAGTACGACAAGGCAGTCTCCGAGGAGATCCCGCTCGCGATCGACATCATCAAGAAGGCGCGCGTGTTCGTCCTGGTGCTCGACGAAGAAGAGTCGAGCGCAGAGCGGAACGACGCTGGCGTGATCACGGACGAGACCCTGCAGCTCGTCGAGCACGACGCGCGCGTCATCGTCTACGACTTGAAGCGAGACGCGTTGCTCGTGCGATTGAAGCGGACCGCGAGCGGAACGTTCCTGCCCGCGGGCGCCCGGCCCATCGCGGACCAAGAGACGCGAGACGCCGTGCAGCGCCAAGTGAACAACTGCACGCTCGCGCAATCGGTCCTCTACGCGGTATCGCCTGCGCCGGCTGTCGTTGCGACTCCGGACGCGGGCAAAGAAGGCGGCAAGTAGCGGCGGACTCTAGTGCGAGCCGACGTCTCCGGCGTCGACCGAGTGCGTCGCGAAGACCTGGTGCCACGCGAGCGTGATCGAGAGATAAAGGGCGCGATCGAGCGCCGTCTGGTCCCCGCGTGCGAGCCCTTGGTCGCTGTACCGAATGCCACCGTGCAGGCCTATCCACGGACCGGTCGCGCGCGAGAGCAAGGGAGCTTCGATGCCGAGACCGAGCTGCAGTCCCAAGCGGTCCCCCATGGGCCGATTTTGTGGCTGCGATATGACGCC
>JAYVYD010000371.1:0-10735 GCA_043784605.1 Myxococcales bacterium
CGTGAAGAGGCGCAGCACGAACGTCGACTTGCGCATCCACGAGATTCGCTCGTCGGGCGGAGTCTCCAACTTCGGCGGGTGAGAAAAGCGCGTGAACGCCCAATAAATAGGCACTCCCAGGTAGCTCACGGCGGGAGCCTTCACCGAATACAGGTGGCACGGCCCGGTCATTTGGTTGCAGAACGCGATGGCGTCCGCGGCCTTCATCTTCGTCTCGGGCGCGCGGGCCATGTCGTTGACCCAGCCTTGTCGCGTCACGATGTCGTCGATCCGGAACGTGTGGTTCTCGACGATCGCCATCGTCATGTACGTGCGCACGTTCTCGTTCGGGTTGTTGACGACCGTGATGTACGGATACACGCACGTGTAGATCCCGAACAACAAGACGAAGAATGCGAAGACGAGTCGCCGCTCGGCGCGCGTGATCGTCCTCATCGCGTTCATCGCCTAGACTTCTAGCCGATGGACAAGCGCGCCAAAAGCGGGCTTTATGCATTCAAGCATGTCGCGGCCGACGCTCAGTCTCGTGCTCCCGATCTACAACGAGGAGGAGGTCATCCCGGAGCTCCACGTTCGGCTGCAGGAGTTCCTCGGTAGGCTCGCTCTCGATTGCGAGGTCGTCTTCGTCAATGACGGCAGCAAAGACCGCTCGATGACGCTGCTCCGCGGGATCGCAGCAACAGAGCCTCGATACCGCGTGCTCTCGTTCGCGCGCAATTTCGGCCACCAAGCCGCCATCAGCGCGGGCGTCGACTGGGCTCGCGGTCGCGCAGTCGTCGTGATGGACGCCGATCTGCAAGACCCGCCCGAGGTCGTGCTCGAGATGGTGCAGAAGTGGCGAGAGGGCTTCGACGTCGTCTACGGCAAGCGCCGGAGCCGCGAGGGCGAGACCGCGTTCAAGCTAGCCACCGCGAAGATCTTCTATCGCGTGTTCGCCGCGATGATCCCCATCGAGGTGCCGCTCGACACGGGCGACTTCCGCCTGATGAGCCGCCGCGTCGTCGTGGCGCTTCGTGCGCTCAAAGAGACGCACCGCTTCGTTCGCGGGATGGTCGCGTGGGTCGGCTTCAAGCAGTGCGCGGTGCTCTACGACCGTCCGGGACGCTTCGCGGGAGAGACGAAGTACCCACTCCGCAAGATGGTCCGCTTCGCCATCGACGGGATCACCAGCTTCAGCGTTCTGCCGCTCCGCTTTTCCACGTACCTTGGCATGCTCATCAGTGTGCTGTCCGTGCTGGTCGCGATCTGGGCGATCGCCGCGCACTTCTTCTTCGACACCACCGTGCCGGGGTGGACGGCGACGGTCGTGCTCGTGAGCTTGCTCGCGAGCGTGCAACTCCTGATGATCGGGATCCTCGGCGAGTACATCGGCCGCATCTACGAGCAGGTCAAGGGACGACCGAATTACTTGATTGGCGACGTCGTCAACGCAGCACTCGCGCCCGACGACGACGAACTCGACGAAGAGGATCTCGGCGTCGCCGAGAAGAAGCCGATCGCGCCGCCGCGCACGCTCGTAGGCTTCGCTCCGCCGAACGTCGACAACAAGCCCGAAAAAGCCGCCGAATAAGCAGAACGTGGAACAAAAGCTCAAAAGGTCGAGGATGTTTTCGCTCCCGACCTCATCCTGATCTTCCCGATCTTTTGTGAACCTCTCTGCGGACGTTGCTAGTTCGCGACGACGCCAGTCCAGGACATCTTCTGCGGGGTCTTGGTGGAGACGACCTCGAAGAGGCTGACTGACAACGGCGACGCGCCGAGCGCGGTGATCGTGAGGTGCAACTTCTCGCCGTTGACGCCCGTCTTTCGGTCCCACTCGAACCCGAGCGTCGGCGGGAGCATGTAGCGCTCGGCGAGCACGTCGATCGCCTCGACGGACCACGGGCCCTTGGTGTCGGCGTCGCTCCAGAGGTCCACCTCGAGGGTCTTCTTCTGACCGATGGGGATCGTCACGCCCTCGACCTTCAAGCTCTTGCCCGCGGCGGGTCCGAACTGCGGGAGGTTCGGTACGTTGACGGTCACCGTCTCAGAAAGCACGGGCGTGCTGTTGAAGTAGACGTAGTTCGGCAGCACCGGCACGCACGGGTCGTGGTGCGCGAGGGCGCTCTTGTTCGACCAGCTCCGCTGCACGTTCGCAAGATCGAGATCGGGTATTTGGTAGTTCGCGAGCGGATCCGTCTGGCACATGTCGCCGACCTCACCTCCGCTGTGCGTGATGAGCCACGCGAGGTGCCTGTCGTCGAGCTGACCATACGCCGGGCTGAGCGTTGGCAAGGGGTCGGTCGCGGCCTCCTCGAGCTCGTGCGAGAGCACCGCGGATCGCAAATTGAATGTCCCCATGCATCGCGGCATGATCGCATACGCGACCTTCTTGCCGTTCCCCAGCACAGTGTCGTTGTGATAGCCGCCGAACGTCTGGCAGCTCTTGCTGTTGTTGAAGGTGATCTCCGTCCCTGCCGGATAGAAGATCACGTAGACGGTGTTGTCGTCCGGCGCGGGCCACTCGGCGTGCGTGCCGTCCAGGTTGCTCGCGAGCCACTTCTTTATCGAGGCGTCGTCGATCGCCGTCGGCGGTGCGTCCGCGATCGCGACGGGCGCAGTCACCGTCGCGTCGAGCACGCCGTACTCGCCGACCAGCTCCTTCCAACGCGGAGACGGCGCGAACTTCGCGAGGAAATTGGTCGTATTCAGCTGGTAGTCGTCATTCGGGTAGAACGCCGGGACGATGCGCGTGTGCACCAACACGGGGCCCGCGCCCGGGCTGACCACGCGAGGCACCTCGGGTGTGAACGCGGGGTAGGTCTTGCTCGGGCCGCCGTTGTCGATCGGAGGCGCAGCGTCCGGCTCGACGCTCGTGTCGGGCCCAGCCGCGTCCTTCGTGGGAATCGACGCCTCCGTGGAGTTGCCGCACGCGATCGTCAGCAAGCCAAACACCGCGAGAGCGCGCTTCATCGCGAAACCGTACGCCCGCATCGAGCCTCGATCCAGTGCCTCGACCGCCGGTACGCTAGAGTCATGGCATGGGACGCAATCACATCACGGCGATGAGCATTTGCCTCGCCGTAGGCGGCTGTCTATTTCCGAGCCTGAACGAGTTCGGCGGCGCTGCCGTCGATGCGGGCGTTGACGCTACGTCGGACGCGAGCGACTCGTCGGTGATCGACAGCGCGAGTGATCGGTCGGTGGTCCCGGAGTCGGGGACCGACGCGCCGGTCGACGTGAGTCCATGCACCGAGCAGCACATCTTCTGCGACGACTTCGACAGCACCTCCGGAGACCCATTCGGCTTTCAATCCTCGTATGGCGGAGGGGTCGCCAAAGGACTGCTCACCACGGCCGACTTCGTCTCCAAGCCGAACGCTTTCTTGCTGACGACTCCCATGACTAGCAGCCCCGGCGGCGCGCAATACGCGCTGAAGAACGTCAACTCGGGCACCTTCGCCGCGGCGACGCTCGAGTTCGACGTGCGAATCGACCTCGCTTCGTTCTCCGGCCTCGGGGCCGCCGATTCCGTCCTCTTCCGCTTCGGTGCGAGCAACGTGGACAGTCTCTCGCTATCCTGGATTGTCTCCTCGTCCGAGACGCGCGTCGGCCAGGATGTCAAGCAAGCGAGCGTCCCTCTCGCGGGGCAAGACGTGCACCTCCCGGCGCAGCCCTTGAAGCAGTGGACGCACGTGTCGATGTCAGTGACGCTCGGGTCCCCGCCGTTGCTCACGGTGAAATACGATGGCGCTCAAGTCTTCTCCGGCGCGCTCCACTTCCAGGCCGAGCAATACCCACTCAAGTTCGGTCCGGACGTCGAGGTCAACGTCGGCATCTTCTATCTCGAGAGCGCGTCGGCCCCTTGGCGCCTCGAGTTCGACAATGTCATCGTCAAATAGCTGACTCGAAAGTTGGCCTTACGTCGGCTGTTTTGCGATCCCTGAGCGATGCGCGTGTCGTGGGTGCTCCTCTTCTTGGTGTCATGCATCGATTTTTCGGTGACCCCGAAAGGCTCGGACGCGGGTGGTTCCGACGCGGCCGCGAGCAAGCGCGACGCTGCAGTTCCTGACGCAGGCGCGAGCGCGGGGATCAACTGCGGCAACGATCCGCAGACCGGCCAGGAGCTCTGCCTAGGTCTCTCGAGCTGCCCCGGGCTAGTCGTCAATCAGAACACCTTCCCCGGTTGCGGCTTTCGTCCGACCGGTGGTGCCACGATCGACCTGGAGTGCGCGTGCTCCGGGTTCATCTGCCCGCTGGGGACGGCGACGACCTGCGCACAGGCCAAGTCTCTCCTCGCGGGTCAGACCTACGCAGGCGTCTGCGTTCAAGTCAGCGAGGGACGCTGCACGAGCGCCGCTCGGCCGTCACCGCCCAGCAGCTGCGACAAGACCTGCGCGAGCCAGTGCGGCGGAGACCCAACGTGCTTGCAGGGTTGCGGCTGCTGAATCGTCTTAGGTGTTGTCGTTCGCCGGGAGGCGACGACAAGTGGAGCTGGTGAAGCCAATCGTCTTAGGTGTTGTCGTTCGCCGGGAGACGAACGCGCGAATGCCCGTCGTGTGACCGACGACCGTAACGCAAGCCATCTCCTCGCGCAGCCCCAACCTCTGCTAGACCATCCGGCCATGCCTTCGATGTTTCGACCGGGTCTGTTGGAAGGGCACGTGGCGATCGTCACGGGCGGCGGCAGCGGCATCGGCTTCTCCACCGCTCGTCTTCTCGGCGAGCTCGGCGCAAGCGTCGCGATCTGCGGCCGCAAACAAGACAAGCTCGACCAAGCCAAGCGAGACTTGGAGATGCACAAGATCAAAGTCTTCGCGGCTACCTGCGACATCCGCGAGCCCGACCAGATCGCCAAGTTCGTGGACGCGTCCAAGGCGGAGCTCGGCGACACGACGATCTTGATCAACAACGCAGGCGGACAGTTCCCGTCCGCGGCCGAGCACCTCGTCCCGAAGGGATGGGAGGCGGTCATCCGCAACAACCTCAACGGCACTTGGTTCATGACGAGCGCCGTGGCCACCAAGCACATGATCCCGGCCAAAAGAGGGAAGATCGTGAACATCATCGCCAACATCGCGCGCGGGTTTCCCGGCATGGTGCACACGGGCGCGGCGCGCGCTGGCGTCGAGAACATGACCAAGACGCTGAGCATCGAGTGGGCGACGTACAACATCCAGGTCAACGCGATCGCGCCCGGAGTGATCCGCTCCACAGGGATGGATCAGTACCCGCCGGAGTTCGTCGAAATGAGCCGCCAACGCACGCCCGCCAAGCGCCTCGGCACGTGCGAAGAGGTCGCTGACGTGATCGTCTTCCTCGCGAGCGACGCCGCGTCGTTCATCACCGGGGACACGTGGACCATCGACGGAGGCGCGCACCTCTGGGGCGACAACTGGATCATCGCCGACAATGGAGACGCGAGCCCGCCCACGCTTCCCGGCGTGCGCTGAGAAGACGTCATGGCCGGCGACGAGCGAGATCAGCCCATGGAGCTGCCGAACGTAGCCCCTCCCGAGGAGATGGCCGGCCTCCCTTCGCCCATCTCACCGGGACCCCCGCCGCTCAAGTTCCCGCGCAAGCAACTCAACTGGGTGAGGGTCTACTTCACCGAAGAGGCCACGAGCTTCTCGACTGCGCTCGTCCCGATGTGCTTTTGGTCGATGATCCTGTTCACGCGTTGGATCAAGACGAACTTCATCTTTGACGAGCAAGAGGCTTTGCTCGCCAATCCGTACGTGCGCTCGGTGGCAGATCCCACCTCCAAGATTCATTGGATCGACGCTTTTCACCGCGATTTCTGGGGTCTATTGCCAGACCGCAGCATTGGCTCTTATCGGCCTCTGCCGGATTTGGTGTGGCGTCTTCTATGGTTCTTGGGCGCACGCGATCAATCGCCCTTTCTGCACCATTGGGTGAACGTGTTGATCCACGGCATCAATGGCGCATTGATGGTCGTGCTCGCCAGCAAGCTCACGAAGGACCGCCAGGTCGCGTGGCTCACCGGCGCGGCGTTCACGGCGTCTGCAGTGCTCACGGAGGCGGTCAGCGGAGTCGTAGGACTCGCGGACGTGCTCGGCGCTCTCGGCGCGATCATGGCGCTGCTCTCGCTATTCCTTCCGCTCTATTGGATGCCGTGGGCCGTCTTCGCCGCGACGCTCATTGGCCTCTACTCCAAGGAGAGCGCGCTCTGTGTCGTGCCGCTCGTGCCCTTCGCCGCGCTGTTCCTCTCCCAAGTGACACACCCGAAGCGCCCGCTGCGCTGGGTGCGAATGACCGTCGCGCTCGCCGCCACCGCCGCCGCCTTCGTGCTGTACGTCGAGGCGCGGCGCCGCATGTTCCAGAGCCCCGACGCGCCCGAGTACGCCAAGGCGCTCCACGTGGGGAGGCCCGCCTCGGACCGCGCGTTCGCGGCAGTTTTACGCTGGTATCATCAACCCTCATTGCCGAAAGACCCCCTCAACAACCCGCTCGTGGAAGCGTCCAACATGTCATTGCGCGTCGGCGGCGCATTGCGGGTTTGGTTCCGAGGGTTGATGCAAGTCATCTTCCCTCTCACGCTCTCTGGCGACTATTCGGCTCCCCAAGAGCCCGTCCCCGCGAGCCCGTGGTTCTTCGAGAGCGTCGTGGGTCTCGCTGCCATGACGATTCCGTGGCTCCTCGCGCCCATCGTCGGCTTTCGCGCCTGGTGGAAGCTCAGGAAGGCGCGCGAGCAGAATCCCGAGCACGAGGCCGCGAGCGATCTGTGGCCGCTGATGGTCGTCTCGATGATTTGGGTGATTGTCAGTTATTTCCCCGTCTCCAACATTCCCATCTTGTTGCCGACGGTGCGCGCGGAGCGCTTCTGGTATTTCCCGATCATTGGCACGAGCATGATCTTGGCCGTGGTCTTCAGTCGCCTGCTGCGATGGACGAAGCGGTTTCCGGGCCACTGGCGCTGGGCCGGCGTCGCCTTCGTGGCGGCGTTCTTCTTGTTTCAATCGTTCTCCGCGCGCCGCCACGCGAACGACTACACGGACGATCTGACCTTCTGGGACGCCACGCGAAAGGCCGTCCCGCGCAGCGCCAAAGCGCATCTGAACTACTCGGTGATGCAGGGCGCGAGAGGCAACTTGGAGGAGCGCAGACGCGCGAACGTCATCGCGCTCGAATTGGCCCCCAATTGGCCCATGGCGAGCATCTATCTGGGAGATACGCTCTGCCGAATGCATAGAGCCGCGGAGGCTTGGCCCTATTACAAGCATGGCTTCGAGCTGGCACCCAATGACCCGAATTTGATCGCATTGGCACTCCAGTGCCTCTGGGACGAAAAGTCATTGATCGGCAATGTCTCCACAGAGCTCGCAGAGCTGGGCCCGAAATTCCCTTCTAGTTGGCTGGACTTCTTGCAGAGAGACATCATCGACAACGGGACCAAGAACAACGGGGTAGACCCAAAGTACCGTCCTCGCGGCTACAACGAAGGTCCCAAAGGGGACTAGAGGCCAATGGCCAACCCACAGAGGCAATGGTACTCACGCACTAGGCTAGCGGGATGGGGGGGCATCGGCCGCTCCGCAGGGGCTGCTGGCGCAATGCTCCACGGCTTGGTGATCGCGTCCGAGCGAGTGGCCGTGTGGGCGAACAAGTTCGCGACATGGGTCGATCCCGGGCGCGCGACTAAAGTGATGGTCTGGCCGGGGATACCCGACTCCGAGATTCGCTTGGGCACGGTGCAGTTCAGTGCGTTCATGTTCACGCTCGGCATCGTGATGGCGTGCGTCGCGGTCGTAGTCCTCACCGAGCGATTCGTCGAGAGGCTGTCTCCGAGTGTCGCTGCGGTCCTCGCCGGCGCCGTGCTCATCAGCGGCCTGTCGCGCACTCACTCCATCACGCCGTTCGCAGGCAAGCTCGCGGTCGTCTGCGCCCTCGTAGTCATGCTCCCGCTTGCGAACCTGCTTCGTAATCGCAAGAGCGTCCCATTGATGCGCTCGCCTCGCGGGCACGCGAGCTTCGCAATGGCGTGCGAAGGCGCCGCGCTCGCCTGGGGCATCTGGCTCGTGCGCGCGCGCGACGGCTTCGACGGGACCCTCGGGATGGCACTCGTCGCGGCCATGGCCGTCGCAGGAGCGCTCGTTGGCGCTCGCGAGGAGGATCCGAAGCGCCGCCGGATCACGCAAGACATGACCATCGCGTGCACGCCGCTGCTCGGCCTACCGCTGCTCGCCGTGCTGCGCGAGCCTAGCAAGAACTGGCTCATCGCCGCGGTCACGATCTGCCTCGCGGTCTACGTCGCGCTGCGCGGGGACACCAAGAATCCGCGGGGGTGTCCGCAGAAGATCCCGACACTCCTCGTCTCCGCGCTCGCGCCGCTCTCGGTAGGTATGATCTTCATCATCCCCCCGCGCTTTCGCGAGTTGACCACGATCAACAGCTACTCGCACGAAGGCATTCACCTCGGCTGGATCAACAGCGTCACGTTCGGCAAGTTCATGATGGCGGACGCCGGCACCGTCTATGGGCCACTGCGTGAATACACGCTCACGGCGTTCGCCGCGATCATGGGGATGACGGCCGAGCACGTGCGCATCGCCCAGATCCTGGTCAACGTGATCGGATTGGGCTTCATGCTGGCGGCGAGTTTTCGCGTCGTGCGCGGCCGGCTCTCACTGCATTTCATCGGTCTCGTCTTGTTCGTCATGCACTCCGCGGTGTCGTTCTTTCTCTATTACAGAGAAGCGATCAGCTTCGGCTGGGCAGACCTCTGGCGAGTGGGCTGGGCGGCGGTCGCGCTCGTCGGCGCAGTCCAGGTGATCTCGCTCAGGCCCAAGGACCAAAGGTCTTGGAAGATCGAGCTGCGCCCGCTGTTCGGCTGGGGCGTCGTGATGGGGCTCGCCGTGCTCTACAGCCAGGATTTCGGCCTCTGCGCGTTCGGCTCAGTGGGCCTAGCGCTCGGCGCCGACGCACTGCTACGTGCCGACGGCCCGCTCCGCGCGCGCGCAAAGACCATCCTCCGAAATGCGGGCGCGTTCACGGCAGGCACCTTCGCCCCGTTGATACTGTTCGTCATCATCTATGCATTAGCGGGCAGACTGCACGCTTTGATACACGCTATTTTATGGACTGGATTGTTGGCGAGCGGCGCATGGAGCGGCATCCAGTATCCAGTCTCCGAACAGTCCCTCATCACAGGGCTCGCGCTATCGGGCGGCGGCCGCGACGCTCCCGTACTCGAGTTCGCGATGCCGCTCGCGGCCTGCACCATCGGGATAGTCGTGGTCGTGGCCAGCGCCGCTCGTGGTCGGTGGACCGCGCGAACCACCCTGATCTTCGCGCTCGCGCTCTTCAGCGTCACTGCGATGCGCCACGCGCTCCTCCGCGGGGAGATCTATCACCTGCGCAGCGACGGCACGCCCAGCCTGTTGCTGTGGCTCGCGCTCATGGAGGAGGCGATCGCTCTGGTCCCGCGCGCTCTCCCGCTGCGATTGCCCGCGCCGATGGGCGCTCTCGCTTCAATGGCGTTTTTGATCGCGTGGGCCTGGTGGGGAGACACGATGACGCCTCTCCAGAAAAAGCTCCACCTGATCGCCTCTGGCCAAGACCAGCCCTCGTATGGAGAGCGATACCAGAACGACGACTTGCCACGAATGGGCGACATCAACGTGCCACCCGAGGTGCACGCACTAGCGGCTTATACGGTCAAGGTAACCAGCCCGCGAGACCCGGTATTCTCTACGATCGATTTCATCCAGGGCGGCGAATACAACTTCTTCACCGGGCGCCGCAATCCGACGCGCTTCGACGTACCGCACGAGCTGCTTGTCCGAGAGGACCAACTGGAGGTGGAGCGCATCCTCCGAGAGGACCCACCGGTGGTCATCATAGGCACCTATTATGGATTGATCGGCCCAGACGCCGCAGCCTACATTCGTGCGCACTGGGAGCCGGTGAACGTTCCCGGCGCCGCCTTTCCGGTCTACAAATACAAGCCGCCGCTCACTCCGCAGTAAGAGCGAGTGCAGCTCGCCTCGCCTCCCCAGGGTCATATGCGCTGCAAAGTCGCCGTAACGCATCGCGGTCTGCGGAGGAGTACGTTATGACGGCGAGTCATGGACTCTTCCTCGTGCAAGATCTGCGAAGGCCGCTCTGTCGCGATCGGAGTCAAGTCGGGCGCAGTGATCGAGCGCGACTTTCACCTCGTGCGCTGCGAATCTTGCGGCTACGTCTCGGTCGCCGATCCCTGTACCGACTACGCGCGTCTCTATGACGAAGACTACTATCGCGGCCTCGGCGCAGACCCGCTCGTAGACTACGCTGCAGAGCTCGATCACCCCGATCAAACGATTCGCCACTACGAGTGGCGTGGCCTCGTCGCGCTGATGAGGGGCCAGCTCGGTCGCGACAAGGGGCTGCGCTGGCTAGACCACGGAAGCGGCGCGGGCGGGCTCGTGCGTTACGCGTGCGGCGTCGGTATGGACGCCGTGGGCTTCGACACTGGAGCGTTCGCGCCGCGCGCGCGGGAGCGCGGAGTGCCAATGATCTCGGCAGACGAGCTCGACGCGTCGACCAACGCGTTCGACGTCGTCACCATGATCGAGGTCATCGAACACGTCGTCGACCCTATCGCTCTGCTGCGACAAGTAGCGCGCGTGTTGCGGCCCGGCGGGCTGCTATTCGTCACCACCGGAAACGTCGCCCCCAAGCAACGCGATGTCCTCTCTTGGGCCTATGTCATCCCCGATATCCATGTCGGGTATTTCACACCGCGGAGCTTGTC
>JAYVYD010000372.1:0-21222 GCA_043784605.1 Myxococcales bacterium
CGATACGACGCCTCGACGGGCGACACCTTCTCGACGTCCGTGGGCGCGTCGAGCGGCAGCATCGCCGCGCGCCGATCCATCGTCGGATGACAGAGCCAACTCTTCGCCGAAGAGACCAAGCGAGAAGGCGCGTCGAGACCGCGAGTGCGTGCGTACTCGCCGACTGCGAAGCGCTGTGAGTCGTCCCACGGGAGCGGCATCGCGCCGTCCGATTCGTGCGCGACGTACAAGAAGGAAGGCAGCTGCGCGCGCCCCTCGGTCGCACTTCTTCCGACGAGCTGCGGCACTTCGAGCGCGATGATGTCGGCGGCATCGACGGCATACGCGAGCGAGGTGTTGGTCGTGCCGAGATCGATCCCGACGTACACCGGGGCCGTCAAAGCTCGATCTCCGCGGGGGCAAGCACTCGTGCGTCGTGCTCGCCGGTGGGCTCCGGCAGGCTCACGTCGCCCGCGCGCCAACCCTTGTGACGCAGCGCCCCCGTGAACGGACCCTTGCCGCTGACCTCGCCGACGAGCTTGATTTCAGCCCCGACGCGCACGTCTTCGAGCCGAGAGCCCTCGTCTTCGCTTCGAATCGGGGTCACCGGAACGTGCGCGCGCAGCGCCTTGCGGCAGCCGTCGTGAACGAGACGCGCCGCTGCTCCGACGTCCGCATCCGAGAACTTCGCGATGTCTTGCTCCGAGAAGTCCACGAGGCGCCCCTCTCGCTGGAGCAGCTCCAACAACAAGAGGGCGCCGCGCACACGCTCTTCGTGAGCGTCGACCTTCGGCGCCTCGATCACGCGTGGCGCTTTGGGGAGAGCCGGCATGGAGTCTTTGACGGCGAGCGCACGCGCCGCGAACGCTCCGTCGAAGAGCGCGCGAAAGAACGCGACGAACGCGAAGCCGAAGCGTGTTGCGAACGAGAGCGGTTGCACGCCGAGAGCTTTAGCTCAGAAAGAGCATCTCGCGGTACTTCGGGAGCGGCCAGAGCTCGTCTGCGATCAAAGACTCGAGCTCGTCGCACACGTGACGGACCTCGAGCATCGCGGGCGCGACCTCTTTGGCGAAAGCCTCGGCCTTCGCCTCTTCGCTCGGTTTGTTTTCTGCGGCATTGAGCATCTCCTCGAGGTGCTTGTTGCGCTTGTTGAGGAGCGACAAGAAGTGCGCAACCTTGTCGGCAACCTCCACCTGCGGAGCCGATATTCCAGCCGCTTTCGCGGCCGCTGCGCCCTGCGCGAGCTGCGAGTGATACTTGAGCGCGGTGGGGATCACCATCGTGTCCACGAGCTGCGTCAAGGTCTCGACCTCGATCGCGAGCACCTTGTTGTAGCGCTCGACGCGCACATGGAAGCGGCTCCCAAGCTCGGCCTCGGAGAACACTCCGAGTGACGTGAGCATCTTCTTGCTCTGATCGCTGACCATCTGCATCAGCGCCTCTGGCGTCTTGCGCAGGTTCGGCAAGCCGCGCTTCTCGGCCTCTCGTACCCACTCTTCGGCGTAGTTGTTTCCCTCGAAGCGGACGGCCTTGGTGGCCGTGATGGACTCGCGAATGACCTCGAGGATCGCTTGGTCTTGAGACTTCGCGGTCTTCAGCTTGTTCTTGAGCGACTCGTTGAGTTCACCAATCGCTTCTGCAACGGCCGCGTTGAGGAGCGTGATCGGGAACGCGGTGGACGAGCTCGAGCCGACGGCGCGGAACTCGAACTTGTTGCCGGTGAACGCGAACGGCGAGGTGCGGTTTCGGTCCGTGTTGTCCTTCATGACCTCGGGGATCTTTGCGACGCCGAGCCGAATGACGGCTGCCTCGCCGCTCTCGCTCGAGGTCTGGCCTTTCTCGATCTCGTCCAAGATCTTCGAGAGGAGATCTCCCAAGAACACGCTGATGATCGCCGGAGGGGCTTCATTCGCGCCCAATCGGTGATCGTTGCCGGCAGACGCGATGCCCGCGCGCAACAAGCCCGCGTGCCTGTGAACGCCGCGCAGCACGCCCGAGAGGAACATCAGAAAGCGTAGGTTCTGGTGCGGCGTCTTGCCCGGGTCGAGCAGGTTCTGTCCATCGAGCTCGTCACCGCTCGCGGCCACGGCCATCGACCAGTTGTTGTGCTTGCCGCTCCCGTTCACACCCGCGAACGGCTTCTCGTGGAGCAAGCAGGCGAAGCCGTGGCGCTGCGCGACGCGACGCAGCACTTCCATCGTGAGCTGGTTGTGGTCCGTGGAGATGTTGACCTCCTCGAAGATCGGCGCGCTCTCGAACTGGCTCGGCGCGACCTCGTTGTGTCGCGTCTTGACCGGCACGCCGAGCTTGAAGAGCTCGTGCTCCATGTCCGCCATGAACGCGAGCGCGCGCGTCGGGATCGAGCCGAAGTAGTGGTCTTCCAGCTCTTGTCCCTTCGGCGGCTGACCGCCGAGGAGCGTGCGGCCCGTCATCACGAGATCAGGACGCAGCATGTAAAACGAGCGATCGATCAAGAAGTACTCTTGCTCCACGCCGAGCGTCGCGACGACGCGCTTGGTGCCGCCTTGGCCCATCGTGGCGAGCAGCTCGCAGGCCTTTGTCGAGAGGACCTCGACGCTGCGGATGAGCGCCGTCTTCTCGTCCAGTGCGTCTCCGAAGTAGCTGATGAAGACGCTCGGGATGCAGAGCGTGCGGGTGCCGACGCTCTCCATGATGAACACGGGGCTCGACGGGTCCCAGGCCGTGTAGCCGCGCGCCTCGAACGTGGTGCGCATGCCGCCTGACGGGAAGCTCGACGCGTCGGGCTCGCTCTGAATGAGCTGCCCGCCGCTGAACTTCTCGATCGCGTTCTTGTGATCGTCGAACGTGAGGAAGGCGTCGTGCTTCTCCGCGGTGAGGCCCGTTTGAGGCTGGAACCAGTGGCAGAAGTGCGTGACGCCACGCTCGAGCGCCCACTCCTTGATCGCGTGAGCGACGGGGCTCGCGATGGTCGCGTCGAGGCGCTTACCCGTCTCGATCGTCGAGCGGAGCTTGCCGAAGACGTCCGCGGGGAGCTTGTCGCGCATCTGTATGAGGCCGAACGTGTTGACGCCGAAGACCTCCGAGATCTTTTGCGGAACGACGTTCGACTCCGGGCGCGAGGCGCGCTGCGCGAGGTCGTGGATGGCGGCGAAGCGGGGGGACAGTCCTTGGGTCATTGGTTCCTCGTCGAGAGATAGGGGCGGGCGTACCCGGATCGCGGGTGGAGTGCAACGGACGCCGCTCTTCTGACACGGGTCGTGTTTCTGATTTGTTTCAGCGCGCGCGCTTTGGTTGCAGCCTCCAAAGCAACGGAGCGCCGTCGACAACGACGGGATCGAAGCCGGCGTCGATTTGCGGACGCACACGCTCCAGCTCCGAGCTCACCCAGTAAATCGGCCAGCCCGCGGCATGGAACGCTTCGAGCGTCGCGGTGAGGTCGCGTCCTTGATCGTACGACGCATCGACGATGACGACGTCGCGGCGTTCGCGCAGGGTGATGACGCCGTCCTTGTAGTAATGCCAGCCGACTAGCACGAAGCGCTGCGGAGTCTGCGCGGCCACGAGGTCGGTCCAGTGCTCGGCGTTCGCGCCTAGGTGACCGAGCGCCACAGTGTCGATGGCGAGCGTGCTCGACGCGCCGTAGATCGCCGCGAAGAGCGCGGACGTCGCGAGCAACGGACCGGCACCCGCCCAACGACGCGCGAGCGTGAGCGCACCGACGACAGCAGCGAGCGAGACAGTGCCGAAGAGTATGATCGCGCCGCGAGGGGGGTCGAAGTCGTCTCGCGACACGACCAAAAGCATGGCGACGATCCCGCCAGGGATGCACGCCGCGAGCAAGCCGGCGCGCGTGATCCTCACACTCCGCAGCATCCAGGCCGCCAACAAGAACAACAGCGGCATCACCTCGGTGAGGTAGCGCGGGCTCAGTGACAAATAGCCCACGACCGACTCTTCGCTCACTGGGTCTGGGTTGCGCGTCGACATGAACACGATCGACAAGACGCAGATCCACGCGCTGGCGCGGATGGTCGGAGGCGCGGTGCGCACCGTGTACACGACACATGCGATGAGACCGATGACGAGCAACGGCGAGCACGCGAGCAGCGGTTTGTCGAACCAAGCGTAAGTGGTCTCGACGATGCTCCACCCTCGAAATAATCCGTTCGCGTTCACGAGAAAGCTGAATGCGCTCTCGGCCATCCACTCGATCGTCGCGCGCGCGCCGAGCGTTCCCGCAACGACGAGCGCGACCGCAGCGGCGAGACCGGCAGTGAGTGGCAAGCGACGCCACCAACGCGCGAGAGCGAATGCGCCGAGGATGAGCGCGAACGAGACTACGAAGCCGCTCGCGAGCACCCACCGTGACGTCGCGAACGCGGGCGGACCGCCTGGCACGCCGACGGGGCCGTAGCTGAACGGGTCGAGGCTTCCGAAGCGCGCGCGGTTCATCAGCGCGATCACGATCGTACAAACAGAGAGCCCGGCGAGCTGTCCCGCGATCGCGACGCGGTGCCGCGCGAAGAGCCAAACGGCGGGCACGAGCGCCGCCGCGAAGAAGACCTCCTGCAGGCGCACGCCGATCGCGTAGCCCACGAGCAGTCCGCTCCCGACACCGAACGCGACAGCGCGGCGTCGGTCCGTCTCCTCGATCGCGCGCAACGCCAACAACACGGAGCCGAGCGCGAGCGCCGCGGACACGAGGTGCGGGAGCTCCATCATCGCGTAGGGAAACACCGGCGCGACGAACGGCATCGCGAGCGTCGCCCAGAGCGCCCGACGTCGAGGCAACACCCGCAAGGCGAGCCGATGAAAGACGAGGATGACCACCACGAGCCCGATCGCCTCGAGCAAGTAGAGACCGCGCACGCCGAGCGCCACGACGGGCAGTGCAGCGAGCGGCGCGAAGAGGGGAGGGTACTTGGCGTACAGGTGCAGGCCCCGCTTCACGACGTGCGCGAGCAGGAGATCGTTCGAGTCGTGCACGCCGAGCCCGTTGTCGACCTCTAGCGTCCCTCGAGCCGCGAACCCGCGCGCCATCTCGAAGTAGATGTGCCCGTCCGTCGTCAGGATCGCCCGGTGCGACAAGGCGAACGCGAGCGTGCCGAGCACGACCGCGAAGGCCAGCACGAGCCGTGTATCCCTCTGCACCGCCCATCGCCCTATGCGAAGTGCGCACAGTGGTCAAACGGCGCCGCCGGGATGATATAGACGCGTGCACCATGGCCATCGAGATTCGCGAGCACACGCCGGGACGCGACATCAAGGACTTCATTCGCGCCGGATACGAGGTCTTCAAGTTCGACCCCACTTGGGTGCCGCCGCTCGAGTTCGAGCTCAAAGAGCGCCTCTCGCCCAAGCACAACCCGTTCTTCAATCGTGCGGACGTCACGCTCTTCACGGCGTGGAAAGACGGGCGGCTCGTGGGTCGCTGCTCGGCGTCGATCGATCGCGAGTACCTTCGCGTGCAGAAGGACGAGACCGGCTTTTTCGGATTCTTCGACACCATCGACGACCAAGAGGTCGCGAACGCATTACTTGACAAAGCAAGCGCCTGGCTCAAAGCGCGCGGCGTCAATCGCATGTACGGCCCCGTCTCGCTCTACTTCAACGACGAGGTGGGCTGCCTGGTCGAGGGCTTCGAGTACCCGCCGAACCTCTCCATGGCGCACTCGCGACCGTATCAGGGAAAGCTCATCGAGAAGTACGGATGCGAGAAGGAGAAGGACCTCCTGTGCTGGCGCTACGACTCCTCGATCCCGTTTCCGCCCCGCGTGATCAAGGCTTGGGAGCACATCAAGAGCCTGCCCGAGGTGAAGCTGCGAAGCGTCGACACCTCGCACATGGAGCGCGAGCTCAACGACATCATGGAGATCTACAACGACGCTTGGGAGGGCAAATGGGGCATGGTCCCCGCGCTCCCGGACGAGATCAAGAAGATCGCCAAGGACATGAAGCTGATCATCGATCCGGAGATCGCGTTCATGGCCGAGATCAACGGCAAGAGCATGGGCATGTGCATCATGTTACCGAACCTCAACGAGGCGATCGCCGATCTGAACGGCAAGCTATTCAATTTCGGCCTACCGATTGGCCTCGGCAAGCTGCTCTATCGCACCAAGGTCAAGCACCCGATCTCGACACGGTTGATGATGCTCGGCATTCGTCGTGAGGCGCGGCAGAACGTGAAGCGCTACGGCGGGCTGTCCGCTGCGATGTATGTCGAGGTCGCGAAGCGTGGCGTCGCGAAGGGCTACAAATGGGGCGAACTCTCGTGGACGCGCGAGGACGACGCGCCGATCAACCTCGGCATTCGTTCGATGGGCGCGAAGGTGTACAAAAAGTATCGCGTGTACAAGAAACAGGTGTAATCCGCGTTGCGTTTGCCGCCTGTTCGCGAGAACATACGCCGTCAATCTGTTCGCACCTCGGCGTGTAGATTGGCCTGAGGAGCAATCCGAGATGTCCACCGCGAACGACAAGCTACCGGTAGCCGTCGGCGACGTCCTCGCCGGCAAGTACCGGGTCGAGCGCGTGCTCGGAATCGGCGGGATGGGCATCGTCGTCGCGGCCAAGCACGTGACGCTCGAGCAAATGGTGGCGCTCAAGTTCTTGTTGCCCACTTCCATCGAGAGCACCGAAGCTGTCGAGCGCTTCTTACGTGAGGCGAAGGCGGCGGTACGGCTGAAGAGCGAGCACGTCGCGAAGGTGACGGACGTCGGCACGCTGGAGAACGGCGCGCCGTACATGGTGATGGAGTACCTCGCGGGCGCTGACCTCGCCGAGGTGGTGCGCGTGGGTGGGCGGCTCTCCATCGAAGAGTCGGTCTCGTTCTTGTTGCAGGCGGCGGAGGCGATCGCGGAGGCCCACTCGCTCGGCATCGTCCACCGCGACCTGAAGCCGCAGAACCTGTTTGTCACGCGGCGCGTGGACGGCAACCCGCTCATCAAGGTTCTCGACTTCGGCATCTCGAAGACCGTGGACGCCGGCGGGCTCTCGCTGACGCGCACCTCGTCGATCATGGGCTCGCCGCTCTACATGAGCCCCGAGCAGATGCGCTCGACCAAGACGGTGGATCGTCGCGCAGACATCTGGGCGCTCGGCGTCATCTTGTATGAGCTCTTGACCGGTCGCGTGCCGTTCGAGGCCGAAGCGATCCCCGAGCTGTGCTTGAAGGTCGTGCAAGACGAGCCCGATCCGCCGAACAAGCTGCGCCCTGAGATCCCCGAAGTGCTCAGCGCCGCGGTCCTCCGGTGCCTCGCGAAGCACCCGGACGATCGCTTCCAGAACATCGCAGAGCTCGCGTCGGTGCTCGAGCCCTACGCTGGCGAGCGCGGGCGTGGCGCCACAGATCGTATCGCGTCCACGTTGAACGTGACGTCGCAGCCGCCTCTCGCGATGGTGCAGACCGGTGGACGCCTCAACTTGAAGGGAACCACCGGCGGTAGCGCGTGGGGCGGGACCCAGCCGATCGTAGGCGTTCCGCGCTCGCGCACGCCGCGCATCGTGGCCGGCGGAGGCGCGGCTGCGGTCGTGCTCGGCGTCGTTCTTTTCTTCGCGCTGCGATCGAACAACGACAAACCCGTCGCCGCGATTGCACCGGTCGTCGCAAGCGTCGTCGTCACGTCAACGCCTGCGGCGACTACGGCCGTCACTCCGTCGGTCGTCCCCTCCGCCGTCGTCAGCGCGCCATTGGCCAGCGCGACCAACAATGTTCCCGTTCGCGGAGGCGTCGGCAAGCCACCCGGCTCGGCGACTCCTGGCGTGAAGAAGGACGCTGCCGTCGCGCCCGCCGTGACGGCTCCGCCTCGCACGTTCGAATGATGCGCCACGCTGTCATCACCGCCGGCCTCGTGCTCGCGCTGTTTTCTGGACGAGCGCGCGCGCAAGACGCCAACCCGAACAACGCCGAGAGAGTCGCCGCTGCCAAATCGCTCTTCGATCAAGGTCAGAGCCTGATGGACCAGAAGAACTTCGGCGACGCGTGCGCGAAGTTCCGTGCGTCGAACGAACAGGTCGCCAAGGTCGGCACGCTGCTCAACCTCGCCGACTGCTACGAGAAGAACGGCCAGAACGCGAGCGCGTGGGCCACGTACAACGACGCGATCGGCCTCGGCCGCCGCCAGGGTCGCCCCGAGTTCGAGGAGTTCGCGAAGAAGAAGACCGCGGACCTCGAGCCCACGCTGTCGAAGATGACACTGATCGTCCCGCGCGAGGTCATCATCGAAGGTCTCGTGGTCACTCGCGACGGCAACAAGCTGAGCGAGGGCGCGTGGGGCGTGCCGATCCCGGTGGACCCGGGCAAGCACACGATCCAAGCGACGGCACCGAAGAAGCTCCCGTGGAAGGGCACGATCGACATCAACGCGGATCGGAAGGTCCGCGAGCTCACGGTCGGGCCGCTCGAGGACGCGCCGGTGGACGCGCCGGTCATCCAGCATGAGATCGTCACGCGCGTCATCGAGCAGCGGTCGTTCTGGACGCCGCTGCACATCGCCGGCGCGATCGTCGGCGGCGTCGGGGTGGGCGCGCTCGCTGGCGGCGGGGTTTTCGGCGGCGTAGCGATCTCCACGTGGAAAAGTGCGAAGGACTTGTGCGGGCCTAGCATTCCCGTCTGCGCGTTCAACAGCGACGGACCGAGCAAGGCCGATCAAGCGAAGACCTTCGCGACCGTCTCCACGGCCCTGTTCATCGGCGGCGGCATCGCCGTCGCGGGCGGCGTCACGATGTTGCTCATCGGCAAATCCAAGTCGACCGAGCAGCAGGCCACCACCGCGGCGCACGTCTGGCCGCTGGTCGGTCCCGGCTCGCTCGGCGTCGGAGGCGACTTTTGAGGCGTCGGCTTTTCGCGGTGGGCGCAGCGCTCGCCGGCGTGGGGTTGGTGATCGCGTGCGCCAACATCATCGGCATCGAAGACCTCACGCGCGCGGAACGCGAAGCAGGTCCGCAGGCGGACACTTCACCGATGCCTGACACGTCACTCGATCCGTGCACGCAAGATCCGGGTCCGCCGCGACCGGCCGCATCGACGGAGGGGACGTCCATCGCGCCGGTCTGGCTCGCCGCGAACAGCATCGCCTTCGACGGGGTGGATGGCCTCAACCTCGACAACGCGTGCACTACCGACCAAGCGTCTAGCCCGTGCAAGCTCCTCAGCTTTGCGCCAAGCTATCAAGGCGATTTGCCGGGTGCTGGGTATCCGCGACACAAGGACAACGCCAGTCGCGAGCTGCTGGCGGTGAAGGTAGGGAGCACCACCTTCGCGTCTGCGCTTGCGACCGCCGTCGCCGCACGCATTTGGAGCATCGGGTTTCGCCTGTCGGACTACAACGGTCGCGCGGATGACCCGAGCGTCACGCTGCAGATCGCTTCGCTCGCACCCGCAACGAACAAAGCGTGGCTCGCGTCTCGCGAGTCGGTGGATGGTGGGTCCGTCGATGGCGCCACCGCGTCGGCCAAGGCGTGGGTCACCGGCGGGCAGCTCGTCGCGTTCTTCGAGGCTCCGCTCGACATGGCCGTGCGCATCCCGCCGAATCAGACGGAGCCCTTCCCGGTCACTCTCTTGATGTCCCTTCACTCGGTCATTCTCACGGCAGACGTCATGACGGACGCCGGCCCGCCCACGCTCCAGAACGGCGTGTTCGGCGCGCGCTGGGCCACCGGCGAGGCCGTCGCGCAGGTCGGCTCGGTCGACAAAGATACGTGCATCGTGCTCTTGAACTCGCAGTGCAAGAAGACGTCTGACGTGCTGCTCGAGCGGAGTCAGGATCGCAAGAGCGCCGAGGAGTGCAACTCGCTCTCGAGCGCGTTCGCGTTCACGACCGCGGCGAGTGACGTCACCGCCGTCCAATCGGACGCGGGCGTGCTCCCCGCCACGACGTGCAAGTGCCCATGACCGGACACTAGGCTACGGGCATACGAAAGTGCCGGGCACTGCGGGATCGGCGGTGCCGTCGAAGCAGGTCGTCTTCGCGAATTGGAACGGCTTCGGACCGGCGACCTTCGCAGGCGTCGCGGTAAAGCCGATCCCGAACGACATGGCGTTGCACGGGAGGCCCTTGCTGTCTTCGCTCGCGTTCGTGCGCAGGTCGAGTCGCTCGCAGATCTTGCCAATGAGTGTCGAGAAGAGCGGACTGCCGACGCAGATGCCCTGGCTCATGTCGAGCGGGTCGTTCCAGACCGAGAGCGTCTTGGTCAGATCAGACGCGCTGATCCGTCCGACGCCTCGACCCTCGCTGAGCATCAAGCCGGGCCCGGCGTCGGAGACCCCGACGGTCCCTGTAACCGTCACGTCCACCAACCGAAGGCTGATCTGATTGTGGTTGTTCGACTTGTCAGCAAGGAGCTGAATGTTCACGACGAGCACGGGTAAGTGCGCCACCAACACGCTGTCGTGGACGTACGCGTTCGCGTCGAAGTAGACGCTCGTGATCAGCTTGCCGTCGTCGGTCGCCGTCTTCGGCTCGTAGGTCCACGGGTCATTGCCATCTTTCTTGAGCGGAGTCGTGACTCCGTTCACCTCGACGGTGCCGTAGCTGCGCGCTACGTCCACGCGTACCTGCGGGTCGTCGGGCAGGCCGTTGTAGCCGCGGACGGAGATCACTAGCCCGTATTGCCCGGCGGTGACGTTCGCTTCGAGTGTGGACTCCTTGATGCTCTGCACGTTCGTCAGCAGCGCGATCGCGCGATTGCCCGTTCCGTCCCGACCGTTGCTGAGGTCGCACGTGTCGGACAGCGGCTGTCCGCCGTTGAGGGGTCGTACGCACGACTCCGCGTCTGGGATGTCGCACGTGCACTGGTTGTCGAGGTCGTAATAGATGTCCGCTTTGTCCGGCTGGTCCATCGCCAAGACGATCGCGCTCGTCGCGAGTGTGAAGCTCGTTCCACCGCCGTCGTCTCCCGCGTCCGGCGGCGATGGCGGGTGAAACGGCGTGCATGTCGGCGGCAGCGGCGTCGTGTCTGGCGCGGTCATGTCCTGCTTGGTCGCGTCGAGCTTCTCGGGACCGTTCGTCAGCGTGTCGATGCCGAGGATGGAGGTGCAGGCGACCGCGGAGCCCGCCGCGATCACCGCCAAAACGAGCCATCGATGCAGCGCACGCATACGCAAGGAAGCTAGCAGAGATCGTGTGAAGACGGCGTGACGGAAGCGCCTGCGCGGTTGCGATCGCAGACCGACAAGGCGATCATCGCGGCGTGAAACAAATCAGGCGGGCGAAGCCCAACGGTCCGGTTGTTGTCGTTCGCCGCACGCGACGACATGTCCTCTCGGGTGCTGTCTTGGCGTGCGTCGCCGCCGCTTGCGGCTCCGACCCCGTTGCGCACCCCGCGACGCCGCCGGACACGAGCGACTATGAGCGCGCGCCGCACTCGTGCGCATACGACTGCCCCAACACCACATGCGTCGAGACGAGCGCACCTTACGCGTGCCCGTCGATGGGGAGCTGGGCGTCGATCCCGCACGAGTCCGCCTGCGGGAAGTGGGACGGGCGTTACCCCGCAGTCAAGCCCGGGCAATGCACCGCCACTGCGCCGACCGGAGATGCGATGGCCTACTCGGGCACGGTCGGCGGCAAGACCGTACTTCCCGATGGCAGGTTCATCGTGCCCTCCGGTGCCGACTGGGTCTTCGCCGAGAAGGAAGCGACAGGCGGACTCACCACGAACGTGGTCGCCGTCGCCGGCACGAACTTCGTGCTCACGGTCGACACGGGGTACGGTCCTCACGTCGTCAGGGTGGTCGACGCGTCGAAGATCGACGGCAAGACCGATCCAGTCGTCTCTCGCGTCACCTTCGCGCTACCGAAGACGCTGAACTCGGGCATCGCGTTCATCGCGCCCGACAGCGTCTACGTGGCGACGAACAACGGCGTCGTGCAGGCGCTCAAGCTCGACACCCTGACCGGCATGATCTCGCTCGACGACGCGCGGTCGATCAAGCTCCCGCCGACCACGGACGGGACCGGCAAGCCCTCGAACTGGTACGTATCGGGCGTCGCCGCATCTCCAGACGGCAAGCGCCTTGCGGTCACGAGCGTCACCGAGTCGCAGCTTCTCGTCTACGACGTGGCCGCTGGCTCGATGACGTTCGGCGAGAAACTCGGCAGCGTGGGCCTCGGCGGCGCGGAGACCTTCGGCGTGTTCATCGACTCGAACGATACCAAGGGCGACACGGCGTACGTCAGCATGTGGGAGAAATCCAAGGTGCTCGAGGTGGACCTGTCGACGCCGTCCGCGCCGAAAGTGAAGCGCACTTTCAAGACCGGCAAGGACCCGCAGGGCATCGCGTTCATCGACGCGCGCTACATGGTCGCGTGCGGAGACCTCGGCGACACGATCACCATCGTCGACCGCGCGAGCGGTGCCTCCTTCGACGTGTCGCTCGCCGCGAAGCCGTCGCTCTACGGTGCCGAGCCTGGCGCCGCGACCTACGACGCCGCGCGCCAACGCTTGTACGTCACACTCGGCGGCCTCGACGCGGTGGCGGTGTTCGACGTCGACACGGTCAAGAGCCCGCCCACGCTCACGCCGTTGGGTCGCTTCCCGACGGGGTTCTGGCCGGCCGCCGTCACGACGCTCGCCGACGGCTCGGTCGTCGTCGCCAACATGCGCGGCCGAGGCACGGGCGCACGCCCACAGTATTTCGATATCGGCGACAGCGACATCGGCGATCGCATGCGCGGATCGGTGCAGCGCGCGCCGTTCGCGACCAAGGGCGACCTCGCGCTCTCCGACGCGGTCGTCACCGACAGCGTGACGGTCTCGCAGCGGGCCGGCGCGCCACAGGTGCAGTGCCCGGGCGTCGTCCACGACTTCCCGTTGCCGCCGACCAACGACGCGGGGCCCTCTCCCGTGATCGACCACGTCTTCATCGTCGTCCGTGAGAACAAGGCGTTCGACGGGATCTTCGGGGACTTCCCGAACGTGAACGGAGAGCCGAAGTACGTGCTCAAGCCGAACGCGATGGATCAAATCTGGAAGAACCTGCGCTCCGTCGCGAGGCAGTTCGCGATCAGCGACAACTACTACACGGACGCGATCTACTCGACGCAAGGGCACGTGTGGGCGACCTACGGGCGCTCGAACGACTTCAACGAGCGGACCTGGCTGTTGACCGATGCTCACTCCGCGCGAGCGGTCCCCGGGGGTGGCGTCATCGACGTCGGTCAACCCCAGGAGGGCTCGCTGTTCGATTGGCTCGGTGCCAACGGCGTCCCCTATGACATCCGCGGCGAGATCGACGGCTCCCCCGCGCACCCGCCGATCGATCACTACCCGCTCGATGCCAGGTACCCCGGCGGCCCCTTCCAGAACATCGGGTACAACGACCTCGAAAAGGCCTGCTATCTGGCGGGCCAATTACGTGTATTTTGCAACCTTGGAAAGGTCACCTATCTGACGTTACCCAACGATCACACGTTCGGAGTCTCGGCCAAGAATCCCACGCCCGAGACGTTCTGCGCGATCAACGACGAGGCGACCGGCATGTTCGTCGACGCGCTCTCGCACTCACCGCTCTGGGCCTCGTCTGTCGTGTTCATCACCGAGGACGATCCCTCGCAAGGCGGCGAGCACGTGGACAGCCACCGCACGCCGTTCACGATCGTCTCGCCGTGGGTCAAGCGCGGCTACGTCAGCAAGACGCACATCGACGCGGCTTCGATGCACAAGATGATCGCGCACCTCGTGGGTAAGCCGTACCCGAACGCGCTCGTCGCGCGCGCAGCCCTCCCGTTCGATCTGTTCACGAGCACGCCGGACTTCGCGCCGTACAAGTACGAGCCTCACGTCTGGCCCATCGCGTGCGGCGGCGGCGCGAGCAAGGACGAGACGACGCTCACCGAGAGTTGGGACTTCTCGCGCGAGGACGCGCAGCCCGGCCTCGACGCCCAAGTCGAGCGCTGGATGGCGGGCAAGCAAATGACCCAGATGCCCGCGAGCATGCGCCTCCGAATCGAAGCGCGCCTCGAAGCGCAGTTTCGCTAGGCGAGCTCCATCGAGAACAGAGCCGGTTCTGACCGCAGCACTAGCCTGCCGCCATGCGCGCGCGCGACACAATGTGCATAATACAATGACAAGCCGATCGTGGCGGGGGGCGCGTCGTGGTCGCTCATGAACGCCGTCGCGCGCGCGTGGTCTCCCAGTACGCATGCGCTGTGAGCGACCGAGAGCACCGCGCCTTCCCCGGTGGCGACTGCGCTGACGGTCACGCGCCCGCCAGGCTTACCCCAACGCAGCGCGCAGTCCACGAGCAGCTCGAGTGCGCGCCGCACGGTCGGGCCGTCGACGGGCGCAGTCGCGGTCGAGGCATGCGCGTCCAACCCGGTGCGCCGAAGCTCCGCGTCTTTTACCAATGCGGCGACGGCGAAGTTCACCAGTGGATCGAGCGGTTGCACTGTGCGGTGCAGCTTCAGCACGTTCGCCTCGTGCCTCGAGGTCACGACGAGATCCTCGACGAGCTGCCGCACGCGCTTCACGGCGTCCACCGCATCTGCGATCGCGTCGCGGGCGTCTGAGTCGGCGACCCCGACCTGCTCGACGAATGCCAAGTTGGCGAGCGCGGCGCTGATCGGATTCTTCACGTCGTGCGCGACAAGGCCCATCAGCGCGACGTGTCGCTGGAGCAGCGCCTCACGAAGGCTCGAGTCTCCCACGGCCGGAGGATACCTGCTCCCCGCGCGCGCCGTACACTTTCGTCCCCGAACGGTTGCCGATGTTCTAAGACGTCGGGAATGGGCAGGACGATCCTCATCGTAGGCGCGACCGGGCGGCTCGGCGTCGCGCTGGCGAACGCGCTCGCGGCGCGGAAGGACAACGTCGTGCTCACGGCGCGCGAGCCGCACAAACTCGAGGTGCTCTCGGCGCAGATCGCCAAGGCGAACGGCGTCTCCGCGCCGCCATTCGTGACCGCGGATCTGACGCGTGAAGACGCGGTAGAAACGATCACGGGCGAGCTTCGGCACGGGCGCATCCACATCGACGACGTCGTGCTCGCGTGCGGCCCGTTCCCGCGCACCCCGTTCGTGGAGCTCAAGCGCGAGCATTTGCAGCACACGCTCACCGTCCACGCGATTGCGCCGCTCTTGCTCGTTCACGCGCTCGCCGATCAGCTCGCCGCGAGCAAGGGATCGGTCGTCGCGCTCGGAGACGCCGGGATCACGCGGCCGTACACGAACCACGTCGCGTACATCACGGCCAAGGGAGCGCTGTCGACGGGCCTTCGAGCGCTCGCCGTGGAGCTCGCGCCAGACGTGCGCGTCAACATAGTCGCGCTCGGCATCGTCGCCGATCCGGAGGCAGACGCCGATCCGTTGCGCACTCACCGATTGGCGACGCGCTCGCCGCTCGGTCGCTTCGGTACGAGCGAAGAGGTGGTGCACGCCGTGCTCGCGCTACTCGACGCGACGTGGGCTACCGGCGAAATCTGGGGCATAGGTCGCTGAGACAAGTCGTGGCAAGGAGCAGAACTCTCGTCTTCGTCTCGGCGCTAGTCGCGCTCGGGTGCTCTCGCAAGCCGAGGCTCGTCGAGTACGCTACGCAGGGAAGCGACTCGGTGGCGCAGCTGCTCGCCGCAGGAGACGACCCGAACGGCGTCGACGAAGCGAACACGACGGCGCTCCACGTCGCGGCGATGAACGGCGACTCGGACGTAGCGCACGTCCTCTTGGCGCACGGCGCGAAGGTCGACCTCCGAACTACGGCCGAGGAGACGCCGCTCTTCATGGCCGCCCGCCGCGGCTCTCCGGACACGGTGTTGGAGCTATTGACGGCGGGCGCAGACCCCAACGCGATCAACGGAGAGCTCGGCTACACGCCTGTTCATGCCGCCGCATACTGGGGCACGCCGGAGACGCTCCACGTGCTCTTGGCAAGAGGCGCGCGGAGAGACGATCGAACGGGCGCGGGAGAGACCGCGCTGCACCTCGCCGCACGCGCTCAGGATGCACTGCACGCCGTGGCCACCTGCGCGCTGCTGCTCGATGCGGGCGCGGATCCCCTGGCGCGCGATCTCCGAGGGTTCACCGTCGCTCACACGGCCGCGAGCGTGGACCACCTCGAGGTGATCCAAGCGCTGAAGGCCTCGGGAGTCGACCTCTCCGCGCTGGCGCCCGACGGTGCGAATGCGACTGACGTCGCGATCCGTTACGAGTCGGATCGCGTCGCGCAGTACCTCTTCGAGATCGGTGTCCCGCCGAACCTCACGCCACGTGTGCCGCCGCCGCTCGTCGTCGCGACGACGATGGGAGACGCGCTTCGGGTCCGTCACATCTTGGCCGCGGCGACGGCCGACCCGATGGGCCGCGAGATAGCGCTGCACCTCGCCGAAGAAATGCACCGCCTTGACCTGACCTCCATCCTCCAGAAGCGTTGATGCGCGGCCTCGCTCGCACCGTCGAACGCCTCCGCGAGAACGTGACGCTGACTGTAGCGATCACGTTCGTGGTCGCGCTGCTCGTTCCGGCGATGATCGGCACGTCGCACGTGCACGACGCCGCGCTAGGCCGGGACCCGGGTATCTTCCAATACACGGCGTGGGCGCTCTCCAAGGGACAGATCGCCTACCGCGATTTCCACGAGGTGAACGGGCCGCTCCCGCACTTGATGCACCTCCTCTTTCTCAAGTTCGGCGGCGCCGATGAGCACACGTTCCGCGTCGCGGACACGATCACTTGCTCCATCGTCTACGTGCTGGTCGGAGCGATGGCTCCGGGCTTCGACATGGCGAAGATGCGCGAGAGGTCGGCGAGAGAGCGCTGGGCAACCCGCGCCGCGTGGGGGCTCGCGGCGTGGTGCACGTTCTCCGCGCACAGGCTCGCGTTCACGTGGTGGGACCTCTCGCAGCGGGAGGGGTTCTACAACCTCTTCTTGCTGCCGTCCGTCGCGCTGCAGCTCGCGGCGCAGGGCACGCACGCGCGCTCTTCGCGTGGCCGGTGGTGGCTCTTTGCAGTGTCGGGTGCGCTCGCCGCGATCCCCATCCTCGGTAAGCCCACGTGTGCGCTCTTCCCCGTGCTGCTTTGTCTGGCTATATCGATCGATCGAGACGCGAAGTACTCACGTCTGCGCGCGATGATCGTCTACGGCGCGGGCGTCGTCGCCGGGCTCGCCGTGTTCGCGCTCATATCGTCGCGATGGTGCGATCTCGGTCGCTGGGTGCACTTCATCCTCTTCGACTCGTCGCGATTCTACGTCTACATCATGCGCAACACGCTCGCGGGCACGTACGCGGCGTACGGCAACGGCCCCAAGCTGAACCTCGCGGGCGCGACGCTCGTGATCGGCGCGTTGCTCGTGTGGCGCGGGCCGGTGCCTTCGCGCTTCTGGACGCCCATCGCGTTCCTGTTCGGCGCGCTGCTCGCGTACTTCGCGCAGCAGAAGGGCTTTCGCTATCACCTCTACCCGGTCGTCGGCGGCACGATCCTCTTGTGGGTGACGGCACTGCAGCATCTCTCGCAGCGTTGGCGCGCGCTCGGGCGTCGCGGCGATGGAGTGCTGCTCGCGCTCCTCGCGTCGTTGGTCATGTATGCGAGCGTCGACGATCTCTCGTTCGCGTGGGCCCTGCGAAAGCAGCCGCCGATCGGCGCGTTGGATCCCTCCCACCCGCGCGAGTTCTACGAACACTACCAAGGCGGGAACTTCTTCGCGTGGGACACGCGGCGCGCCGCGAAGTTCGTGAGCCGTACGACGCCCGAGGAATCCACCGTGCAGACCTACGGCTTGGATCCGTACCTCTTGTTTTTGTCCAAGCGCCTCAGCGCCTCACCGTTCATCTACGCCTGGGACCTCGGCGACGACTCGATCCTCGCCGCGGGTCCGCCTCCGCGCGACGCCGACTGGCTGCGTCAGGTCTTCGCGAGCAACCGCGCCGAGCTCCTCGTAGCGTTTAACAAGCCGCCCGCCGCGTTCGTGTTCTTCGACAACGCGCCGCCCTCGTTCAAGGCCGATGCGGAGAGTGACTTCATCGCGCGCTGCAAGGACGCAGGCGCGTTCCTGCTCCAGGGTTACAAGATGGCGCACGCGTTCGGCACCGTGCGTGTTTGGCTTCGCAACGATCTCGACGCGGTGTGGCGGAGCGTGGGCTCGCCGACGGAGTGGGAGCCATGAGCGGCCTGCGCTCGAAGCTCGTGACGGCGTTCACGGCGCGCGGACCTCTGCGCGCGATGGTCCTCATCACGCAGCTCATAGCGCTCAGGATGTTCGCGGGTCCGTGGCCCGTGATGAATGGCTTCCCCGTGGACGACGCGTGGATCCACCAAGTCGTCGCGAGGACCTTCGCCACGAGCGGCACGCTCGGCTATGCACCAGGGCAGCACGGCGCCGCCGCGACGAGCTACGTCTGGGCCGCGCTGCTCGCGCTCAACTTCAAATTCCTGCACCTCTCGCCGGTCTGGTTCACCCTTGGCATCAACGTCGCGCTGACTCTCGCCGCAGGGCAGCTCCTGTTCTTGATCGTGGAGGACGGCGCGCGATCCGAGGCATTCGGGCCGGTCGCGCCTCGCGTCGTTGCGGTGCTCGCCGCCACGATCGCGGCGATCGGCGGCAACTTCTTGTGGTTCGCGTTCTCGGGCATGGAGGCGGTGCTCTTTGCGACGCTGTCGCTCGCGGTGATCGCGTTCATCCCGTTGAGCGGACCGCCGAACACGCGGCGCGCGGCGCTCGCCGGGGTCACAGCTGCGGTGCTCGCGGTCACACGGCCCGATGCGATTCCGCTCGGCGGAGCGCTCGCCGTGCTGAGCCTGCTCTTGAAGCGCAACCGCAAGGAGACACTGCTTTTCGTCGCGCCCTACGCGCTGATGGTGGTCGTGTACCTCACGAGCAACATGGTCCTCATCGGCACGCCAGTTCCTGCCACACTCAAAGGGCGCCGCTGGCTGTGGCTCGCGAACGCGACGGGACAGTCCTCGATCGACGTCGTGTGGATGTTCATCGAGGTCTGGCTCGATCGCCTGCGCGCGTACACGCTCTCTGCCGACTCTCCGCTGGTCCTCTGGGCGGGCGCGCTCGTCGGCGCGCACGGGGCGATGCGTGCGATCCACGGTCGCGCGACGCGTGTCGTGATCGTGCTCGCGTGGACACTGTTCCATTTCTCCGTCTACGCGGCGCTGCTCCCCACTCCGGGCAGTGGTGGCCGTTATCAACCGATGGTGCCGCTCGCGTTCATGCTGGCCCTCTCGCTGGGTGCGATCCACATCGGTGCCCAGCTCGGACGCCTCGCGCAGTACCTGGAGTGGTGGCGTGATCAAAAGACCGCGCTCGGGATCGGCCTCGCGATCGCGCTCGTGCCGTGGGCGATCATGGTGCTCTCGGGTGTCCACGAGTGGCGGCGGCTCGAGGTGAGCGCGACCTCGCACGTTCGCAACACCGAAGAGCAGCTCCCCGCGCTCATCAACGCGCTACCGAAAGACGCGCGCGTCGGCAGCTTCGACATCGGCGCGAGCGGCTTCGGCTCGGACCGCCGCATCATCGACGTCGGCGGGCTGTCCGATACCAAGACCGCCGAGCGCATGTCGCAAGGGCGTCTTTGGGAGGTGATCCGTGATCAGAAGCTGGACTACGTGATCATCCCGGGCACGTATCGAATGCGAGTGCCCGACATCAACAACTACGTGCAGCACCTCGCGCTCGCGCAGAACCCGGCGATCCTTCTCGAGCCGATCGCGTGGGTGCACACGCCGTTCTATCTGTGGATTCCGGGTGCGGTCTCTACATGGAACAACGGCCCACGGCAGGTGCTCTATCGCGTCCACCTCACGGGCGGCACGCCTTCGAAGTACAGCAGCGAGCCGCAGTCCGAGGGCTGGGCGCTCGATGGGGGCGGGCTCATCGACTATCGCACGCGCCAACAGCTTCAATACGGCCTCGGCGTGATGGCGCGAGACGGCGTGCTCGTCGATCTGCGCATCCGACGGATCGCCGAGATGCGGCGCGCGAGCAAGTCGGATGCGTGGGTCATCGACGTTGGCCCTTGGGGAATCCAAGCCGCCCCGCCCAGTTCGTCTGCGGCTAGCGCCGAACATATGAGGGCCGCGCTGGTCGAGCTCGCGCTGCCTTACTTCGAAGCGAAGGATCCCGCGGGTGCTTCGATCGCCGTGCTCCACGGGATCGCGCGCTCCGTGCGGGCGTACGTCGATCCCACGTTCTTCCCCAAGCTGCCGATGCTTCTCGAACCCATCCAAGGCGGTGTCAACGACGAGATCGCCGCGTACGCGCGCTGGGGCTTCGGCCTCGTCGCGCTCGTGATCACGCTCGAGCAGCTCGTGTTCAGGCGCTCACGGCGCAGGCGACGCGACGCGGTCCTTGGGGAGCCAAATGACGATGTGACCGAAGCGGGCGGCGCGTGAGTAGCGGCTCGTCATGAAATCGTAGACGCGCGGGCAGTGGAAGCGCAGGTCGAGCTCCGAAGAGTCCGCGTACATGAACGGCATGTGATCGATGAGCGCGAATGCGCCGGGCGGTCGCGACTCCACGTCGCGCATCAGCTCGTCCTCGTGCGCGCTCGCCGTCGCGCGGAGCCAGGCGACGTCTTCTGCGTCCGGCCGCGCGCCGTTGCCGCCGATCATGGCCGCGTCGAGGTTGAGCTCGAAGCCGTAGATGAACGGCGAGGCGCTCTTTCGCTGCGCGAAGTAGAGCAGGTAGGGGTCCATCCCGTAGAGCTGCACGCGCTCGTCCGCGCCGGTGTTTGCGGCGATGTACGCGCCTGCGTGTCTCAGATCGCGTGCGTAGAAATCGCCCCAGCGGAACGCCGCGAGATACGCGTCGGACTCACGCTTGTGGCGGGTGCTCCCGAGGTCATCCCAGTCCGACGTCATCGCGCTGGACGAGATCGAGTCGTCGAATACGCGATAGCCGATGAGCGCCGCGCCGAGGATGCACGCGGCCATCCAAGCGGGGCGGCCTGCGCGCGCGCGTCGCGCAGCCACGACGACGCCCATCACGAACACGACGTGCGTCGCCGCGCTCGCCTGATGCAGGTGATACGGGAAGCCCTTTCGCTGGAGGAAGAATGTCCCCACACCGAACGCCAAGAGCGCGACGAACCCGAGCGCGCGCCGCGGAGACAGGCACGCGACGATCACGCCCACGAACAAGCCGGCGAAGACCAGGTTCAAACGCGGCGGGTTCCCCCACTCTCGATAGAGCTCGAGGAACGATCTGGCCCAGATGAAGCGGTACTCGCGCGGGACATCGGTGACGAGGATCGCGAGTCCGCGCAACGGATCACCGATCGCGAACGAGGCCGCGCCCAACGCGATGCAAGTGATCGCA
>JAYVYD010000373.1:0-5351 GCA_043784605.1 Myxococcales bacterium
GTGCCCATCCTGCAATCGGCTCATCTATTTCGTCGCGCCGCCGGCATTGGCAACAGAAGCGAAGGGTTGATCGGGGGATCGAGTGAAGAGCTGCCGGACGTGCCAGAGGACGTACCCCGACGACGCGGGCTTTTGCGCTGCAGACGGCACCGCGCTGTTCAACACGAGCATGGTGCCGCTCGCCACGTCGGACGACGCGCGCATCGGCCTGAAGCTCTGTGACCGCTACGAGATCCGGCGCGTCGTCGCGGACGGCGGCATGGGTCGCGTCTACGAAGGCATCGATCGCCAGAGCAACACGCGCATCGCCGTGAAGGTCCTTCACGACGACATCGCGAAGGACGAGGTCGCGCTCGCACGCTTCAAGCGCGAATACGAAATCTCGAGCTCGCTTCCGCACGATCACATCGTCCACGTCCTGGATTTCCAGCGTGACGAGGTCAACAAGGTCTGGCTGCTCGTGATGGAGTTCTTGGACGGCGAAGAGCTTCGCCTCGTCGTGAAGCGCGACAAGTTCCTTCCGCCGGAGCGCGTGATTCGCATGCTGTCGCAGGTCGCGATCGGCCTCGACGCGGCGCACGCCAAGCAGTTCGTCCACCGGGACCTCAAGCCCGACAACCTCTTCTTGTGCGGCACGCACAGCGGAGACACGGTCAAGATCCTCGATTTCGGGTCGGTGAAGGACAAGAACAAAGACGCCAAGAAGCTCACCGTCATGGGGACGACCATCGGGTCGCCCTTCTACATGGCGCCCGAGCAAGCGCAGGGCCTCGAGACGCTCGACGCGCGCGCAGACGTCTTCGCGCTCGCGGCCATCACCTACGAGTGCCTCTGCGGGCGGGTCCCCTTCACCGGTACGAACGGCCCGTCCATCCTGCTCGCGATCCTCACGAAGGATCCCGATCCCCCGACGATCCTCGGCAAGCCCTCGCCGTTCGGTATCCCGCCACGGCTCGACGAGGTGATGGAAGAGGCGCTGGTCAAGAACCCCAACATCCGCACCCCGAGCGTTGGCGTGCTCGCGGACGCCGTCGGGCACGCGTACGGCCTCCCAGGAGATCACCGCGCGTGGGCAACGACCTCCCAGGCGCAGCTGAAGGTGCAGGTCGACGAAGCGCGCGCAGGCTCGATGCAAGCGCGGTCCGCGCCGATCGCCGCGCGCGATCCCTTCGCGGCGCAAGCGGGCGATCCGTTCGCGTCGTCGCAGGAGCCCTCCACGGGACGCGCCATGGATCAAGCCTTCGAGAACACCCGCGTGCAAGAGTACTCGGGCGTAGGCCTGCCTCAGAGCAGTAGCTTCCCGATCTGGCTGATCGCCGTGATCGTCGGCGGGGTCTTCATCGTTGGCGCAGGGATCGCAGCGTTCGCGCTCACTCGCTAATCGCGGTAACGATCAGAGAGCGAGCCGCACGGGCGAAAGACTCGGGATGCGCAGGTACGTGGCACCCGTGGGCGCGAGAGGCGCGACCACATAGCCGCCTGGCAAGTGATCGTAACGGAAGTAGTGGCCCTCTTGGCTCACGCCGTCGTACGTCACGGAGATCGTCTCACCGACGAGAGCGTCGTTTTGGATCACCTCGCGCGCCGAGACGGGCACTCCGTTCGCGTCGACCGAGATGCGTGTAAAGTGCATGGGCACCGTGGTGCGCGCTTGAATGTGCGTGTTCACGTAGCTCATTCGCGTCGCGAACGCCTTGTACGTGTAGTCGCTGACCCACTCCGGCGGGCAGTAGCTCATGAGATCAGCGGCGTAGTCTGGGACGAGCGACTGATCACTGAGCCGATAGCCTTGCACGCCGTCCGTCCCATCCGAGTACGGGAACTTCGGGTCGACGTTGGCTGGCCCTCCACACGGTGAGTGCCATCGTCCCATCGTGTGCCCGACCTCGTGCGCGACGGTCTCTTCTGTCGTGATGCCGCCGAAGCCGATGACCGCAGTGCCGCGCTGATCAGCGTCTGCGGCCCCCGCAACGGGCGCGAGGCCGAGGATGCACCCCTGATTGCAGTACGCGCCGAACGACTGCCGCGGCACGAACATGCCGATGTAATAGACCTCGCTCGTCGGCGCGTCTTTGCTGCGCTGATCGAGGATGCCTTGCAGCACTGTGTCCCATCCGTTGCCGCCGGGGTCGATGGCGCTCGGCCACGGCATCGGCGCACCGACGTCGATCGTCACGTCGCGCGCGGGGTAGAGATCCATCATCTCCTGGCGAATCCCCGCGAGTGTGTTCGCGTCCGTGTTCGGGACTCTACGCGAGCCGTCGAAATCGTACCTCACCGGCACGATGTGAAGCGCGATCGTGCCTGGGCTCGTGTCGACGCGGAGCGTGTCGTTGGAGCCGTCCGCTGGGTATCGAATCGCCGCCATCGCGTCCCCGAGGGGCGCGAGATTCGGATCACGCACGACCAGCGAGTACGAGACGATCTCCTTGCCTGCGAACGTGTCGGCCGCGAGCGGAAAGGCGAACGTGCTTTCGATCACGTCGGCGTCGGAGGTCCGCGCGACCCAGATCGTCTGCGTGAGCACCTTCTCGCCGCTGGCCTGCACGAGGTGCAGCTCCGCGTCGAGCTTGTGGGACTTCCAACGGGACGCCTTCGACACGTTGACGAACGCACGCACGATCCCGGCCCGGCGCGCGACTATCGGCGCGTTGTATGCGGCGACGGCTACGCCCGCCTGCATCAGATCGATCTTCACGCCTTGGTAGATTGCGAGCTCGCTCAGCGAGATCTGATCGCCGAGAGCGGTGGGCGCGGCACTCTTCGCGTCCGCACCCGCATCATAGGTGACCACGGCCGGATTGCTGGAGCACGCGAGCGCGACGCAAACCCAAAGACCGAGACTACGTACCGACACTGGAGGATGGTCCCACGAGGGGAACGCGCGCTCAACCCTTTCGCTCACGCCGCTTTTGCGCCAAACGTTCTGCAGCGCTGATCTTGTTCGCGGACGGCTGAGGTGAGCCGGGCTTTGGCTGAGGCGGTGCGATGGGAGGGGTGCCCACGATCGGTCGTTGACCCATCAAGGGTGGCGGCGCGGCGTCGAGCACCGACGGACCCGCGTCAGCTCGAGAGCGAGAGGCCTTGCGCGCGAGCAGGCCCTCGTTCGTCTTCGTGCGGGCCTCGGCGCGCTTGCGTTCGTGCGCCTCTGCGAACGCTAGGTTGGCGCGCTTCTCCGACTCCGTGTGACGGACGCGGCTGCCTGCAACGCTGAACAGCTTGGTCAAGAACTCCGGCATGCCGAGCCTGCGCGCGCCGACGCCCATCAACATCGCGATCGCGGCGACCAGCACGAGCGGCGCGCCCAGCGGCGTATACGCGAACCGTCGCGCGGCGCGATCGTCATAGATACCCGCGAGTGTGTCGCGCACTTTGCCGCCAGTCATCGACGCGATGCGCGAGAGGAGCACGCGATCGGTCCCCGTCGGACGTAGCTCTTCGCCCGCGGAGAGTACGCTGCCCGTCGTCCCGACGGCCTCGCCGCTCATCTCGTCTTTGGCGGTAGCCACGTACGTCCCGGGTCGTGAGAGCGGCACGTTCGCCGCGTAGCGACCCGCGCCGACCGCCTCGAGCTGCACGTCGCGACCGAAGCCGTCGGGTCCTGCGACGTGGACGGTCAAGCGACGGAACGTCTGCGCGCGACCGTCATCGCCGACCACGTCTGCGCGGACGTGGAGCTCGCCGCCCGATGCGTCGCTCTCGAGCCTCACGCGGGGATCGTCGCTCTTCCGAGCCGTGTCGCGTCCGACCTGTCCCATCATCTTCACGCCGCCGGGCCATTTGAGCCAAGCCAAGCCCCAACGATCCTTGAAGTCGCTCGTGAAGGCCGCAGATCGTCCGATGCCGACGGCCCACGTCGTGAGGATCGGATCATTGTCCGGGCCGCCGAGCGCGACCTGCGCGCGAGGCTTCGGTTGGGTGACCACGTAGCCGTGGAGCACGGGCGCGGCGGAGAAGTCGATCCCGCGCGTGGCAGCAGACGGATCACCCAAGCTGATCTTGAAGTCCTGCTCCTTGATGGAGCTCTTCGACGCCAAGATGGTCTCTTGAGAGAAGACGCTCGGGAGCTTCGTCGCGTCTTCGATGAGATAAAAGCGTCCGCTGCCGAGCTTGCTGAGCACCTCGAGCTCGGGCGAATCGCTCCCTCGGCCGAGTGAGATGACGCTCGTCGTGATCCCTTTTGCCGCCGCGTTGGTAACGAGCACTCGGCAGCCCGCGATCTGCTCGGCGTCCGCGCCGTCCGCAAACAACAGGACGTGCTTGAGATTGACGGTCTCCTTCTCGAGCGCGGCGTAGGCTTCGCGCAGCGCGAGGTCCGTGTAGATGCCGCCGCCGCCCACTGCGACAGCCCTGATTTTGGCGCTGATCGCAGCCGCGTCGTTGACGGGGCCGAGCGGTATCGTCCACGCAGCGATCGTATCGACGTGCTCGACACCGAGGCGATCGCCAGGCCCGAGCAGCGTCGCGCTGCGGGCGGCGGCCTCATTGGCGAGGGCGAGCTTCGTCTGCCCACCCACCATCATGCCCATCGAGCCCGAGTAATCGATCGCGATGACCTCGGCGAGTGAGGCGCGGCGCTTCTCCTCCTTGAGGTCGAAGTTCACGGGCGACACATCTTCAATCGGAGTGCGCGCGTAGCCGCCTGGCCCCATGGAGCGATCTCCGCCCATCAGCAAGAGGCCGCCGCCAAGGTCGCGCGTGTAGCTCGCCATCGCATCGATTTGCGTAGTCGTGAGATCGCTCGCACGCACGTCGCTCAACACGACGAGATCGAAGCCTGCGAGCCCGCCGATGTCGTCGGGGACGCCCGAGGTGCTGCGCTCGACGGTCTTGAAGCCGCTGGCCTCGAGCGCCTTCGCGAGCGGTTGCCCGGAGCCTTTGTCGCCCTCGAGGATGAGCGCGAGCGACGGGCCACGCACCTTCACGAACGTAGATCCCGCGTTGTCCTCCGGCGATCCGTCTGCGTTCGGATCCATCGCCGTGACCTCGACGTCGTAGCGATGCAGTCCTGGCTCGTTCGCGATCTCGCGAAGGCGAAGCACGTCCTCACCGGCCGAAACGTGCACTTTAGCCGTATGGATCAGCTCGCCGTCTCGCTTGACGCGGACCTCGACCTCGGTGGGCGTAGTGCTGGAAGTGACGACACGAAAGTCCAGGGGCTCGCCCTCGTCGGCGTGGCTCGGCGCGCGAACCGACACGATGCGCACGTCGGGGAACGTCTTCTGGTCGAGCGGCACGACGTCGATGGGCACGTCCGCGGCGACCGACGCAGCGGCAGCGCTGAGCGCGTCTCCCCGCGTCTGCACGCCGTCGCTCACGAGCACGAGGCGGGCGGCGGTGTCGCTCGGGAG
>JAYVYD010000374.1:0-15531 GCA_043784605.1 Myxococcales bacterium
CGAGAACACGGTGCCGGCCCCTGCCGACTCCAGCGTGACGGTCCCGCAGGGCGTCGTGCTCTCCTCGCCACAAGTGATCGAGTGCCACGATCCCGGCGCGAAGAAGACGGCGGCGAAGGACTGCGATCACCTGCCCGCGCTCGAGCGCGCGTTCGCGCAAGCGATCGCCGACAACGCGTCGTGCGTTCCGACCGGAGCTGGCGGCGGCTCGATTTTGTACGATCTCGACGCGAGCTTTCAGCGCAAGAAGCAGCCCGTGATGCTCACCCTCCCGCACGAGGGCCGCACGCTCAAGAGCCAGAAGGCCATCACGGCGTGCGCTGCGGGCGTGAAGAAGTCGCTCGCGTCGGTCGCGCTCGCGGACGCGACGCACACACACTCGCGCTACAAGCTCGAGATCGTCGCGACGTACCAAGAGCGCTGATGCGCATGAAGCGCACGTGCGCGTTGCGCTTCGTGTGCAACCGCCCCCATCGACGTCGCGTTCGAGGCTAAAATCCGCCACGATCTTGTTGGCACCGCGGGCGCTTAGGTGGGCTCCCCTCAAGGAGGTTCCCTTGATGATCTCGAATCGTCGCGCTTCGGTTTGTGCTTTGTCTCTCGTCTTCGCTGCGTGCAGTGGCGGAGGCGGCGGAGTTGGTTCGGACGCTGGAACATGCAACGTCCAAGAGAATGGCACGCTCGTAGTCGCGTCACCGGACCCATGGGTTCAGACGACGAGCGCGGGCGCATCCTCGCTGCCCTCGAGCGACACGCGAGCCATCAGAGCGCGGCGGCCGCCAGCTCCGAGGAACGACACGCCTTCATCGGATACGAAACCGGCGAGGCTTGCAATGTGCGCGGCAAAGGGCAGACTAAGCAGATGCAGTCGCTCACCCGCGTCGCCACGTTCTTGTCGGTCACACTCCTGCCCGCGATCGCGATCGCATGCCCTGGCTACTCGCAACAGGCGCACGGCGCGTGCTGTGGCTCGGCCTTCTCTGGAGAGGTCACCGCGCTTTCGGTCGGCGTGCTCGTCGGCGTCGCGTCCATCGCAGTGGAAAGCGTGCTACGTAGGCGCTGACTATAGCGCCGCCTTTTTGGCGCAGAGGCCGAAATCATGCGCCGTTTGACCCTCCTCGATCCGCACGCGCAAGCGACGAGACGCCCGATCGCGGACGATGATCACTTCCACGACGAGTGCGGAGTGTTCGGCATCTTCGGTCACGCGGAGGCCGCGAACCTCACCTACCTCGGCCTGCACGCCCTGCAGCATCGGGGGCAAGAATCGGCCGGAATCGTGACGAGCGACGGCGAGGGGCTCTACGCGCACCGCGCGATGGGGCTCGTGCAAGACGTCTTCACCGAAGACGCGATCAGCAAGCTCCCCGGCCGCGTCGCGATCGGGCATGTGCGCTACTCGACGGCAGGCGGCAGTCACCTGAAGAACGCGCAGCCGTTCGCCGTGGACTACGCGCGTGGCTCGCTCGCGGTCTGCCACAACGGCAACCTCACGAACGCCGATGAGGTTCGCGACACGCTCGAGGCGCGAGGCTCGATCTTCCAGTCATCGAGCGACACCGAGGTGCTCGTCCACTTGGTGGCGATGAGCCAGGAGGTCGCGATCGAGGACCGCATCGTGGACGCGCTCTCGCACGTGAAGGGCGCCTATTCACTGCTATTTCTCACCGAGGACACGATCGTCGCGGTGCGAGATCCGCGCGGCATCCGCCCGCTCTGTCTCGGCATCCTGCCGGGCAACCGAGACGCACACGTGCTCGCGAGCGAGCCGACGAGCTTCGATCTGATCGGCGCCGAGTACGTGCGAGACGTCGAGCCTGGCGAGATCATCGTCATCGACGCGGCGGGCATGCGATCCATTCGCATCCCCGAGACGGCGCAGAGGCAGGCGTGCATCTTCGAGTACGTGTACTTCGCCCGTCCGGACTCCGCGCTCGGCGGCTCCAGCGTGTATGAGGTGCGCAAGCGACTCGGTGAGACGCTCGCCAAGGAACACGCGATCGACGCGGACGTCGTCATCCCCGTGCCGGACTCTGGAGTCCCCTCCGCGATTGGCTACGCGCGCGCTCTCAATATCCCCTTCGAAATGGGGTTGATTCGCTCTCACTACGTCGGCCGCACGTTCATCGAGCCGCAGCAGTCGATTCGACACTTCGGCGTTCGCCTCAAGCTCAACCCCGTCGAGCCGGCGATCAGAGGACGACGCGTGGTCGTCGTCGACGACTCGATCGTCCGGGGCACCACCTCGCGCAAGATCGTCAAGATGGTGCGCGACGCGGGCGCCAAAGAGGTCCACTTGAGGATCTCGAGCCCGCCCACGCAGTGGCCTTGCTACTACGGCATCGATACCCCGACGCGTCGCGAGCTCATCGCGTCGAGCCACACGATGGAAGAGATCGGTCGCTACGTGACGGCGGACACGATCGGCTATCTGTCGCTCGAGGGTATGCTCGCGGCAGCCGGCGGAGATGCGAACAGCTATTGCCACGCCTGTTTTTCGGGCAAATACGCGATCCCGTTCACGCCTTCGACCAAGCGACAGATGCGCCTCGTCGGTGTCTGAGGTGGAGCCGGCGAAGCCAATCCTCTCAGTTGTTGTCGTTCGCCAAACGCGACGGCAAATTCGCTAAGCTTCGGCCATGCGCATTTGCAAGAACTGCGGCGCGAGCCTCGCGGCGGCCAATCCCGGCTCGAACGTTCGGTGTGAGTTCTGCGGCGTGAACGAGCAGACCCCATGGCCCGTCTCCCAGTTCGGCGGCGGAGCGGCGTTTCATCCGATGCCGGTCCAGTCGCCACGGGCGAACCCCGCGATGATCATCCTCCCGATCGCACTCGTCTTCATCATGCTGGGCGCCGGTTTCGGCGTTGCGTTCCTCTCCCAACGCAAGGCGCAGGAGCAATCGAGGGAGGAGGCGCACGCGCTGGGAATGGACGACCCCGTCACACCCGACTTCGGTCAAATGATGAAAGAGTCGCAGGAGCCGAAGGGTCCGAAGATCAATCTTGCGAACATCGCGACGGCGCCGACTCGAGGTTGGGAGACGCTCGACGCGCCTGGTATGGTCGGCCTGCTCGACGCGTTCGACGTGGTCGCGAACTACTCGTGGGCGCAAAAGGTCGGGCTCGCCTGGAAGCCTGACGCGGTGATCATGCGCATAGACGTCGATCGCGTGGGTCGCGACGGTCTCGTCAACTTGAAGTCCACTCCGGACGCTTCCGTCCAGTACCGCATCTTCTCGCCGAAGTGTCGCAAGGACTACGAGGACACGACCGCGACGGTCGATCCCCACTTTCAATGCGAGCTCGACATCGAGATCAAGAGCGCGTCCGGCGTGATCGTTCCGACGGTCCTCAAGACCGGAGATCAGCTCTTCGTTCTGAAATACGACAAGGAGATGAAGAGCCCCGTGTGCACGTTGCAGCAAGTGATGCAAAAGCTCGATAAGGCCAAAAAGCTGCCTCAAAAGCCCGTGTTCAATGCTTGGGCCGATCAGATGGATGACGGCTCCTCGCGTTGGGTGATTAACCAGATCATCTCGGGTCAAGACACCGTCGGCTATGTCAACGGCAACACCTGCGCGATCGAATGAAGAAGACCACGGTCGCTATCATCGGCTGCGGCACGGCAGGCGCGGCCGCGGCGTTGTTCTTGTCGCGCGCGGGTCACGACGTCACCGTGTTCGAGCGCGTGCTCGATCCTCAGGCCGTCGGGGCGGGGGTCATGATCCAACCGTCGGGGCTCTCGGTGCTTGAGCGATTGGGGTGTCACGAGCGCGTGCTGGATCGCGGGGCGCGCGTGAGTCGATTGCTGTGCGAGAACGAGCGCAACGTCGCCGTCGTAGACCTCCCGTACGCGTCTCTCGGTGAAGGCCTGTACGGAGTCGGACTCCATCGCGGCGTGCTCTTCGAGACGCTGTTCACCGCCGTCGCGGCCTCTTCTGCGAAGCTGCGGTGCGGAGTTGGCATCGCGCGCACGGTCCTCCTTGCGCGCGGCGGTCGCACGCTGATCACGGACGAGGGCGAGGCGATCGGCCACTTCGATTGGGTCGTCGTCTGCGACGGCGCACGCTCGCACGTTCGCGACTCGATGCCAGAAGTGTCCAAGACCGTCACGCGCTATCCGTGGGGCGCGCTCTGGTTCATCGGAGACGATCCGGAGGACCACTTCGGCGGCAGGCTGCACCAAAAAGTGAGCGGCACCCGCGGCATGGTCGGCATGTTGCCGACGGGACAAGGCCCAGGGCCCAAGCCAGAGACCAAGCATACGAGCCTATTTTTCAGCGTCCGCGGAGACGAGGTGGACGGCTGGCGAGCGCGCGGCCTCTCGCCGTGGAAGCACGAGGTGCTACGGATCGCGCCAGAGGCGGCTCCGCTCCTCCTGCAGATCCACGACATGGATCAGCTCACCTTCGCCACGTACTTCGACGTCACGATGCCGCGTTGGCACGCGCCGGCGATGGTGTTTCTTGGTGACGCAGCGCACGCAACGAGTCCGCAGCTCGGACAAGGATGCAACCTAGCACTGTGCGACGCCGCGGCGCTCGCTGACGCCGTGAGCGAGACGCGCTCGATTTCGGAGGCGCTCGAGGCCTACACGGCGCGGCGGCGCGAACACTTGCGCTTCTACCAAATCGCTACGCGCTGGCTGACGCCACTCTTCCAATCGGATCTCACTCCACTGGCGTGGGCTCGCGATCTCCTCATGAGCCGCTCTTCGATGCTCGGCTTCGTGGAGCGCGAGATGGTCCGCAGCATGTGCGGCACCAAGACCGGATTCATCTTCGGTAGGATGCCGACGAGAGTGCCTTCCTAGATCGGTCCGTAGATACGGGCCGCGCGGATCATGCCGCCAAGGCTGCGCTCGAGCACGATCACGCCGGCGCCGCGTGTGCCGCGCACCTCCATCGCGAGCGCGCGTGAATCATCGGCGAGACTGGTCGCAAACAGCTCTCCCTCCACCGCGCCCTCCACGGGGCGCTCGGCGCCTAGGCCGTCGCGCACACGCGCGCGTTGCTCGAAGCAAGGTGCATGAGGGCCCTTGGTAAGCGCCGCGAGCGAGTCGGCGCCGATGCCGATGCTCACGATGGGGTCCCCCGAGAGGGTAGGTCCGAGCACCTTGCTGCTCCAAAGCGCAGGGACGAAGTGCAGGCGAACCTCCACCTCACGCTCGCGCTTCCGCTCGACGACGACTGCGGTGGGCACTCTCTGCCGCGCGCCTTGCGGGCCGAAGAAGAGCACCCCTTCGGCGACGTCGATCGCGGTGCCGATCACGGTGTTCGATTTTTCGAAACGAGCGGCGCGCTCCTTCATCCAATCGATGAGCTTGACTATGTGCGCTCCCGACGCTTCGTTCCGTGAACCCCCAAACACGGGGTCGTCGAAGCCCGCACGATCGCCGAGTCTTTGCATCACCGACTCGGCCTCGCCTTCACAGAGCGCCGAGAGCAGGACGTCGCACAAGCGACCTCGCATGCTGGATACCGTTCCGTCAGCGCGCCCCATCGACACCTCATGGTAAACTAAGTAGCTACTGAACCGATGCTTTTCGATCACCTTCCCCCCGAGGTCAGCGTCTACGAGGTCTCCCCTCGAGACGGCTTGCAGAACGAGGGCGCCACCGTGCCGCTGCGTGGCAAGCTCCGTTTGATCGACGCGCTCGGCGCCGCCGGGTTGCGGCGCATCGAGATCACGAGCTTCGTGTCGCCCAAGTGGATCCCGCAGCTCGCGGACGCGGACGAGGTCGCCGCGGAGGTCATGGCGCGGCCGCAGCCCGAGGGTGTCGTCTACTCCGCGCTGTGCCCGAACGCGCGCGGGCTGGAGCGCGCTCGCGCCGCAGGAATCGACGAGATTGCCGTGTTTTTGAGCGCAAGCGAGACGCACAACCAGAAGAACATCAACAAGACCATCCACGAAACGATGGCCGCGTTCCAAGACACGGTGAAGCCCGCGGTCGCGGCGGGCATGCGCGTGCGGGGCTACGTCTCGACCGTATGGGGTTGTCCCTATGAGGGAGACGTCGATCCGAAACGAGCGCTCGCCATCACGCGCGATCTGCTCGACCTCGGTTGCTACCAAGTATCGCTGAGCGACACGATCGGCAGTGGCACGCCCCTCCAGACCCGGCGCATCCTCGAGCTCGTGAAGGCCGAGGTCCCGACGGACAAGCTCGCGATGCACATGCACGACACACGCGGCACCGCGCTCGCGAACATCGTGGTCGGTCTCGAGATGGGCATACGCACGTTCGATGCGTCGGTCGGCGGACTAGGCGGTTGCCCCTACGCCCCCGGTGCCGCAGGCAACGTCGCGACCGAGGACCTCGTCTACATGCTCCACGGCATGGGCATACGCACGGGCATCGATCTCGAACGCCTAGTCGAAGCCGGCAAAGCCGCAGCAAGCGTCGTAGCGCGCCAACTCCCCGGCAAAGTGCACCAAGCCGGAGTCCGCAGCCTCCGCGCGTAACCCGCCGCGTTTGGCCGTCGGTGCACCGCTTCAAGTTGATTCCACTTGCAAATTGCGAACTGAAAAACCGCGCTGCAGGATGTGGGGAAACACGAAGTTTCATGCATGGCATGGATGTGGCGTTCGCGGTGCACCGTGACGCGAGGCGACCCCGCAGCCTCTCCGCGGAGCTTTTTCTTTGAATGCGTGCGGCGTTTCTCGCCGATCACCTGCGATTCTGGTCGTCGGGCATCGTCGCCGTCCGGGAGTAATGGCGAGAGCTCTCCGCGATTCTCTCGTGCTAAGACCCGAGCGCATGCGTCGAGCCCTGTTTGTTGCCGGTCTGATGATCGCCTGCAACCACACGCCCGAAGAGCCGGTCCACATCTCGCCCGACCCTTCGACGAAAGTCGCAGCGCCCACGAAGCCAGCACCGCGTTGCATCAAGACCACTCCCGACACTCCACCACCGGCGGTAGCGCCCGCGAAGACTTGTCCGAAGGATCCGCTCGGAGGGCCACCCAAGGCGCAGGTCGTGAGCCTCGGGTTCGTGGGAGCCGCCAACGCACCGAAGCTCGAAGCGGAGGTCGCTCGTTCGCCGGACGAGACCGAGCGTGGGCTCATGTTCCGAACCAGCATGCCGGCCGATCACGGGATGGTCTTCCTGATGGGCGCTCACGACGAGCACACGTTTTGGATGAGGAATACATGCATCCCGCTCGACATGCTGTTCGTCGACAGCGACGGCACCATCGTCGGTATCCTCGAGAACGTTCCCACGCTCAACGAAGACCCGCGGACCGTCGGCTGCGCATCGAACTACGTCGTGGAGACCAACGCGGGCTGGTGCCGCAGTCACGGCGTCAAGGCAGGCCAGAAGATCGCATTGCCCACGCTCTAGCCCTATATTCCAGCGTCCCTCGGCTTCGCCGCGCGTGCGTCCACGGCCTGCTGCGCGGGGATCGGAATCTGTAGCGGCGTAGGGGTCACGGGCTGCGTTCGCGAGATGGTGATCGCGTTGATGACGACCTTGGCCACCGGAGTCTCGCCGCGCACGGGCACAGCCGCGATCGCGTGGAGGGTCGACTCGGGAGAGCACTCGCCGAAGATGGTGTAGCCGCTGTCGAGATGAGCCGCGGCCGCGTCGGTGATGAAGAACTGTGCGCTGTTCGTGTCGGGTCCGCGGTTGGCCATGCAAAGGAGGCCCGCGCGGTCGTGCTTGGCGCCGGTCCAGATCTCGTCCTTGATCACGTAGCCTGCTTCGCCGCTGCCGTTGCCCTTGGCGTCGCCGCCCTGAATCATGAAGCCCTTGACGATGCGGTGGAACGTGGTGCCGTCGTACGCGGGCTTGTTGACCCATTTGTTGGTGAACGGATCGAGCCACGGGCGAGTACCGCGCGACAGTCCGATGAAGTTCGCGACCGTGTTGGGCGCCTTGTCGTCGTAGAGCCTGCAAGCGATGAGACCGATGTTGGTGTCGATCGCGGCCCAGATCGGGGCGTTTCCAGGCAGATCCTTGGTCGCGTCGGCGAGCGTGAAGCTGCCGTGCTTGGGATCTCCATTCGCCGACGCAGGCTTCTCTTCTTGTTGGATGTAGTCGGGCTCGGGCACGGAGCGACAGCGCAAGAGTGCGAACGACGCGACGAACGCAAGCGGAGCGACGATGAAACAGAACCTCATGGGCGACGTCTTTGCCACAAACTCGAGGTCAATGCGAGACCGCGGCGACGAGGAGAGAGGTTCACAAAAAGATCTGGAAGATCAGAAATGAGGTTGGGGAGATCCGATCGGACCCATCCCGCTCCTTCCTGGCCCTTTGATCTTTCTGTTCTAACTCCGACCCCGATGACGCTCATGTGTAGCGGTCGAGCTCCTCGCGGGAGTGTGCGCAGAAGACGCGGACTTCACCGCCCTCCGACAGCAAGCGCAGTCGGTCGCGATTGCGGCGGCGAAGAGAGTCATCGGCCGCGACGGTGAGTTGGAAGATCTCGAGCGCGACGGGCGCCATGCTCCCGAACATCTCGCGCGCGTGGAAGTACGCGTCACCGGCGTGGAGCATCCAGCCGTGCGTCGTACGGATGGCGACGCCGACGTGACCGCGCGTGTGGCCCTCGAGCGGAATGATGGCGATGTCCGGCTCGCCCTCGAGCGGGCGCACCGATCCGAAGCCCTGCCAGGAGTCGCCGCCGGACTCGTAGCGCTCCCACTTCACCTCGTGCTTCCACTGCGCGGGCACGTACCGCAGCTGCTCCATGAGCGTCGCGCGTGCCGTTGCCGCGTCGAGTTCGGGCGAGTGTACGTGCACCGTGGCTCGCGGAAAATCCGGCAAGCCGCCCGCGTGATCGACGTCGAGGTGCGTCGGGATCACGTGCTGTACGTCGTCCGCCGAGAACCCGAGTTTTTCGATCGCCTTCTTCGCCGTGGACTCGATACCGGGCCTCGGTCGTAGCGCCCTCATGGTGCTCTGATGCGTCCTGCGCGCGGTGCTCTCGTCGCTCGCGAACATTCCGGTCTCGACGAGCACGAGGCCCACGCTCGACTCGACGAGCAGGCAGTGGCACACGAGCTCCGCCGGCGTGCCGAGCGGCCCACCCATGATGAGGCCTCCGCCCGCGGGGCACATCGACACTGCGTTGAAGTGATGAACACGAATCATTTAGTCGTCCTGATAGAGGATCTTCTGCGTCCCCTCACGCCAATAGTATTTGTCGTACGGCGAGCCGCGATCGAAGCTCACGGCGCCGAAGAGGTTCCACGCGAGCGCCCAAGCAGCCGCTGCGCGGAAGGCCGTGCCGAGAGGTCGCGCGCCGATCGCAAGCAGCACGAAGAAGATGGGCGCGTAGTCGTTGGAGAAGCGATAGCCGAACTGCCGCCACCCGCTGTTCTGGTACAGCAAATCCATCGCGATCGGCCCCACCGCGCAGATCCAGAGTAGACCGTGCAAGAAGCCCTTCTTCTTTGGCCACACCAACCAGAGGTAGAACGGCGTCGTGAACCACAGTGCGAGGCCGTGCTCGTTGATGAGCAGCGCGGGCGCGGCCTCGTTCGTGCCGCCGAACAGTACGAACATCACGATCGCGAACACGCCGCCCGCGCTGATGATCGCGAGCGCGTTGAGCTTGGGTTTCTGTTCGGGCTCGTCTTTTTTCGTCCGGAAGAGCGGCAGCGCCATGAAGAAGAAACAGAGGACGAGCAGCGTGGTTCGCGGTGTCCCGGTGATCGTATTTCGAGGCGGAAACCAGGGCAAGATCGTGAGCGCGACGCCGAGGTTCTTCGCGAGGTAGTGGTAGCCGAACAGCCCCCACTTCTCCATGCGGCCCTGCCAAACGACGGTGAGGTACTCGTGTCCGAAGCCGTTCGGGTTCCACGTACCGAAGCGCGCGTGGTTGTAGTTGGAGGCCCACGCGAGACACACGAGCACGGGCGCCGCGAAGATCGCGCAGCGCCGGAAGAAGGCGGCCTTGTCGACGCGATCCCACGTGCCTTCGAGTCGATCGGCGAGCGAGCCCTCGGTGACGAGACCTTCCTTGCAGCATACACGCAACGCCTCGATAGCGAAGAGCGGGGCCGTGAGCGCGGTGGTGGGCCGCGTGAGGAACATGAGCCCAAGCAACACCCCCGCGATGAGGGGCGACGACGCATCGAGCGCGAACAGCAGGTACAAACACAACAGGCTAGCGCCGACCACGTGTGCCGCGAACCAGACAGTGCCTTGAACCGCAGTGAAGAAGTAGACCGTGCCGAACGCGAACAAGACGGCGAGCGCGACGTTCTCGAGCTCGCGACGCTCCGAGCGACCCGTGCGGCGCAGCTTCTCGAGCACGAGATAGAGAACGGCAGGGGCGATGCCGCTCAACCACACGATGAACTGTCCGTCTTGGAACTCCTCCGGACTGCCCGCGAGCGCGACGAACGGCAGCATGAGCATCGCGGGAAACGGCGGGAAGCTAATGAACCACTTGCCTTGGTAGAACGCGAAGTCGTTGTTCTGTGCGTAGGCAGGTGGCCCGTGCACGAGATCGTTGTGCCCATCGAGCCACGCGGCGGCGAGCTGCGCGAAGTGATTGAACTGAGTGTGCTCTCGCAAGCGCTGTGGTCCTGCGACGACCGCCATGATGATGACGCTGCCGACGTAGATCGCGAGCGCGATCAGCAGCCGGCGCCGCTTTTCGGGATCCATCTTGTGCTTCGGCTCGGACTTTGGCTTTTCGCTCGGCTTTAGGGGCACGGCTGGCTCTAAAGCGGCTTCCCTCTCCACGTCCGGCTCCGACATGCGCGACAACGTAGCAAAGGCCGCGGTCGTACCGAGCGGCAACTCGCAGGGCGCGAACGGCGCTTCGCAAAAAACGACCAAGTGTGTAGCGACGGTCGCGGCCGAGCCCCACAATTCCCTAGATTTCGAGGCTCCGCACGTGGCACGCGCCTTGTACCTGAACAGACGCCGACCTTGTTTTCCACCGGCGTAACGCAACCCGAGAGCGACCCATCCATGGCCCTTCCGTTCGACGTTTCCCCCGCAAGCCGCGATCCGCGCACGCTCAACATCCTCGCCAAGACGATCTACCGAGAGCTTCGCGCGAGTGGGTACAGCGAGCGCGACGTGATGGCGCTGGCGGGCGAGATGCTCGGGATCGTGGCGACCGAAGTGAAGGACAAGCGCCAAAAGCCCTGATCACCTCGCCGACCCCGTGCGGGCCGGTTCGAGAGAACCTGCGTCAATGAGTGCCTCTGGCACGATCACTGAGCAGAGAGATTGACACGGTCGGCTCGCTCCCTGGACAATCACGTCCGAGCGAGCCTTCTTCCTTTGTGGCGCGCCTCGCAGTTCACCTAGCACCCGGTGTCGCCCGAAAATGTTCTCGATCATCATCAGCGAAAAAGGCGGCGCGGAGCGCAAGGAGACGTTCGACAAGAACGAGATCAATGTCGGCCGCGTGCAAGGCAACGATCTGATGCTCCCCAAGGGGAACGTCTCCAAGCATCACGCACGGTTGCTCTACCGAGACGGCCGCTTCATCGTCACCGACCTCAAAAGCACAAACGGCACCTACGTCAACGGGCGGAAAATCGCGCAGGCGACGATCGTGCGCGAAGGCGACAAGATCTACGTCGGTGACTTCATCCTCCGCGTCGACATGGGCGGAGCCGGCGCGCCTGCCGGTGACGAGATGCTTCCGATGCCGCCGCAGATGGGCGGTCCGCCGCCGCTCCCGCCGCCGCCGGCCGCGATGGGACCAATGACGGGACCGCCCGGACCGCTGCCGCCGATGCCCGCCGCGATGCCTCCTCTGCCTGCGCCGCCCGGTCTACCGATGCCGCCGGCTCCCGGGAACCCGCTGGTGCTGCCGACTCCACAAGCCGCGATGGCCATCCAGCGACCTCCTTCACCGTCGCGCGAGCCTGGAGCTGTGAGTCACTTTCCGCTCGAGCGCGATCCCGACGAGAGCGACGGTCAGATCCCCGCAGGGCAGCGCGTGCCTGCGCCTCCGCGCATTCCATCGTCGTTGGCGAACGCGCAGCAGCGCTCGACGATGCCGCTTCAAGCCCAGTCTCCCGCAGCAGCGCAGCAAGCGCCGACTCACACGCCGTCGGTCGCACCTCCGCCGCTGCCGCAGCAATCGCAAGCGCCCATGCCCTCACCGTCTGCGCCTCCTGCCGCGCGCTCTCAACCCGCAAGCTCGAGCCAGTCACGAATCCCCGCGAGAGAGAGCCCGGCGCAAGCCGGACGGCGGCTCGCGCTCGTGACGCTCGTCGATCGCGTCGCCGACGCGACCGATCTCTCCATCCTCGACAAGACAGCCTCCGTCGACGCGCAGCTCAAGGCGACGATCGAGCGCGTCTTGGGCGAGCAAGCCACGGCAATGCGTGAAGAAGAGGGCGTCCCCGAGGGGATCGATCTGGAGCAGCTCGGCAAGGACGCGCTGCGCGAGCTCGTCGGTATCGGCGCGATTGCACCGTTGCTCGAGGACGACGACATCAGTGAGATTCACTGCCTACGCTTTGATCAAGTGCTCGTGGTCAAGGCCGGTTCGCTCACGCTGGCCGACGGTGCGTACACGAGCGACGAAGCGCTGGGCCGAACCATCGCGCGCCTCGCGCTCCAATCAGGTCAACCGCTCGCCGCGGACGAGTCGTGCGTCGAGCGTCACCTGCCCCGCGGCGCTCACATGATCGCGTTCATGCCTCCCGCGTCTGCCGCGCGCGCCGTCGTCCTGCGTAAGCGCCGTCGCGTCGAGATGTCGCTCGAAGACTTCGTGCGATTGGGCTCGCTGAGCCGCGCGATGGTCACGTTCCTCGAGGGCTGCCTCGCCGCGCGAACGAACCTCCTCGTGTGTGGCTCGAGCGCCTCGGCTTCGAGCACGTTCCTGGGCGCGCTCGCCTCGGGCGGCTCACCTGGCGATCGCGTAGTCGTCGTTCAAGAAGAGGACGAGATCAACGTCGCCCACGCGCAGGTGCTCCGCCTGCACGACGCGAACAAGCATGAGGACATCCTTCGTGCCGCTGCGCGAACGCGTCCCGATCGTTGGGTCGTCGGTGCGCTCTCGGGACGCGCGGTCGCCTCGACGCTCGAGGCCGTCAGCGAAGGCGCCGAGGGCGTGCTTGCCTCTGCTTCTGCGCCCACGCTTCGCCAAGGCTTGAGCCGCTTGGTCACGCAGTGCTTGCTCGCGACACCAGGTCTCTCACCCGAAGCCGCACGCGAGTGTGTGGCCGAGAGCTTCGACATCGTTCTCGAGGTGCACCAGCTCCCCGACGGTCGCTACCGCGTCCATCGCATCGCCGAGCTCGGCGGTACGGACGCGAAGGGCCTCGTCACGCGAGACGTCTTCGTCGCCGACGGCGAAGGTCACGTCGCGACGGGTGTCGTCCCGCGCGTCGTGAACGAGTTCGCTGCGCGTGGCGTCCGCGTCGACACCAACCTCTTCAAGAAGGCCGGCCGTTAGCTCAATCGGCGCAGTGCTACGGCTCAGTGCGATGGCTCCGCGAAGCGCGCGCGCCCCAAGTGCAAGCTACAAGCACTTTGGGCGAGGCGCGATCCTGGAGCGCGACAAGGAGATACCGCGCCTTCGAGGTCTTCTCCTCGGAGTCACAAAGGTGCGCGCCGTTTCGTTCGACGCGCTCGAACTCGAACTCGGGCCGCTGAGCGGCTATTCGACCACGAACGACGCCCAAAACGACTCCGCGTTAGGCCGTTCGGTCTTCGGAACAGCAGTGATGACTTGGTATCGCCGCCGACCGTCGATGAAGAGTCGAGCGCGGAGCACGGACGTTCCGTCGATGTCAGCGGTAATGTCTCGCCCCTGCAGTCGTCCAAGCGTGATCGGAGTGCTCGAGACGAGAGTGCTCTTCCCACCTGCCATCATGCGCTGCATGGTCGCGTCGAGCTCCGCGCTGGGACCTTCCGTTGGCTTCGCGAGGTCGTCCCACATGACGCCGTAGGCGTTCGATCCGTCGTCACGCGTGGCCAACACCGTGTGCATCACGACCAGACCGTCGTCCGAGGGCACGTCTTTCGTGGTCACCTTCGGCGGCATCGGGAAGCGCGCCTTGAACCTTCCAACTGCGTCTACGTAGTCGTCGGGCCGCACCATTGGCGCCAGTGATGGAGGCGCGGGCGTCGATGAGTAGTGCGTCAGGACACGGCCCACATTGAAGATGAGCGCTGCGCCGATGAGGCCCACCAAGATGCGCAAACCCCAAGCTTTTCGGTTGCCCAACGGGCTATGGATAGCGTTAAAACGAGCCTCTTCGTCCACGTGTCGGAGGCCGCAAGCTGTGCAGCTCTCTACCGTGGCGTCGACCAACTTCGAGCACCGCTCGCACCTTCGCCACATCGGCCGCTACGCGCTCGCGTGCTCGTCTGCGCGCTTCTGCATTTGGCGGTGAACGATGCGCTTCTTGAGCGGCCCCATGTGGTCGATCATCAAGACGCCGTTGAGGTGATCGAGCTCGTGTTGGATCGCCACCGCGAGCAGATCGTCGGCCTTGAGCTCGAACCATTTTCCGTCGCGGTCTTGCGCGCGGACCTTCACGCTCGCGGCGCGATCGATCTCCTCATGAACCTCGGGGAAGCTTAGGCAGCCCTCGTTCCACGTGAGCTCGCCGTCGCTCTCGACGATCTCCGGGTTGATGAACACGCGGAATTGACTGGGCTCGCCGTCTGCGGCCGTGTCGATCACGAAGATCGAGAGCGCTACGCCGATCTGCGTCGCCGCGAGCCCGACGCCAGGCGCCGCGTACATGGTCTCTGCCATGTCGTCGACGAGCTTCTGGATCTCGGGGGTGACGACCTCGACACGCTTGCCGACCTCTCGGAGGCGCTTGTCTGGGTAGTGGAGGATGGTTCGGATGCCCATATGTCTAAAGAGAGTGTAGCTACGAGATGGAACTATGGCGAGTGGTCGTCGGGATATGCAATTCTACCGAAGACGTGTGCGTCGTCACCGCAGACCTCCCAGGTCGGCTCGAGAATGCGCGGGGCGTTCGCGGGCAGGTCTGGACCGGCCCAGTCCACGGCGCCAGGACGACCTCGTGGGCCCAGCAATATCGGCGCGAGGAACGCGTGCAGGTCATCCGCAAGGCGCGCCGCCAAAAAGCTGCCCGCCAGCTCAGCCCCGCCCTCCACCAACAGCGTGACGACGCCGCGAGACGCGAGCACGCGAAGCGCGGCGCTCACGTCGATGCGACCTTCGGTGCTGTTCGGTACGCGCAAGACCTCGACTCCGCGCGAGACCAGCTCTTCCTCTTGAGAGGTGGGAGCGTCCGCGCTGGCGATCACCAGCAGCGGCACCTCGGTCGCGCTCTCGACGAGGCGTGACTGCAGAGGCAGCCGCAGCTTCGTGTCGAACACGATGCGAACTGGGCTTGCGCCTGCGGAGTCTCGCACGGTTAGACGAGGGTCGTCGCTCAACGCGGTGCCGATTCCGACGGCGACGGCGTCGTGCTCCGCGCGCAGCGTGTGGACCCGTGCGCGCGCGTCCGGACCCGTAACCCACTTGGAGGCGCCGGTGCGCGTGGCGATGCGGCCGTCGAGAGAGAGAGCTAGCTTCAATGACACGTAGGGCAAGCCCTTGGTGACGTGCTTGGTGA
>JAYVYD010000375.1:0-18923 GCA_043784605.1 Myxococcales bacterium
AAAACAGCCGTGCGAGGTCAGTTGGATCTCAATCGCGGGATGATCTTTGCGCCCGTGTCGAGATCGAGGCGACCCCAGAGCGCGTGTTCCGCGCGATCACGAACGAGGTCAGCGCTTGGTGGGGCTCGCCCGAAACTTACAAGGTCACCGAGTGGCAGTCGGACCTGCGCGTGGGCGGCCGTTGGAAGCGCATCGGCCTCGGGAGCTACGGCAAGGCGTTCTCGATCGGGGGGCGAGTACGTGGAGATCGCCGCGCCGCAATAGCTCGCGCTGACCTGGGAGGCACCGTGGGACGGCGGCAACTTCACCACCGTACGTTACCCATTGGATCCCGTTGAGGCGGCACGCGAGTCACGTTGTGGCACGACGGCTTCGCGGGACGACCGGCTTCGTGCGAGGACCATGGCGACGGCTGGGAGAGGGTCCTCGCCGGGCAAACGTCCTACGCGAGCTCGGCCAAGACGAGCCAGCCCTCTGCCGCTTGACGCGTCCCGCGCCAAGTCTCCCGAGGAGTTGCGATCTTACACGTAACCAATCAGGCACGCGCGTGGACGAGTACGTGACGATCCAAGAACTCTCCGATGGCCTCGTACCATCGCTGGATGTTGCGAGGTTTTTGGATCCAGTGGTTCTCGTCCGGGAAGACGAGGAGCTCAGCGTTCACGTTTTGCTCACACAGCGCGTCATAAAGCACGAGCGCCTCGCCAATGGGTACGCGGTAGTCCTTCTCGCCATGGATGATGAGCGTCGGCGTTCGCCAATTCGTGACGAAGCGGTGCGGAGAGTAGCGGTTTAGAGCCTCCACGTTGGTGCGTGGGGAGGCGTCGTTCTCGAGCTGGAACCAGCCCGGGTAGTCGGTGGAGCCCGCGAACACTTCCATGTGGAAGATGCTCGCGTGCGTGACGAGCGCCGAGAAGCGCGTCGTCTGTCCGCCGATCCAATTGGTCATGTAGCCACCGAACGAGCCGCCCATGGCGACCATGCGTGTGCCGTCGAGGTCGTCGCGCTTCTCGAGCGCGTCCGCCACGGCCATGATGTCCTCGTAGCAGCCTGCTCCCCACTTGTTGCGCCAGATGCCCTCGACGTGCGCCTGCCCATAGCCGGTCGAGCCTCGAGGGTTGGGCAGGACAATCGCGTAACCGCATGCGACCATGACGAGCGGGTTCCACCGCCAGTGCCAGAGATCTCCGAACGCGCCGACGGGACCTCCGTGGATCCAGATCAACACAGGCGGCCTCTTCACGCCCTTGGGCGCGACCACGTACGAGTGGACGCTCGTGCCGTCTTTGGAGGTCACGCGCATTTGCGAGACGGTCGCCCACTCCGAGAATTCTTTTGAAAAGCCTGCGAGCTGGGTGAGGAGCTCTACGGAGGCACCCGGCTTCGTCGGGATGCGGCACACCTCGGGTGGCGTGAGGACGTCGTTTCTGATGCCTAAAATTAGGTCTTTGCGGCACGCGACCGACACGTACGTGCCGCCCGTCGTGAGCCGTGTGTGGCGGTCTGCCTCCAAGTCTACTGAATGGACTTGGGTCGTGCCCTCTTCTTCGGCCGTGACGAGCAGCGTGTTCTCGTCGGCGAACGCTTGCGGCATCGGCCAACGATCCCACGACGCGAGCATCGTGCGCGCGCTCCCGGTCGCACTGTCGATCACGACGAGCGCCGATTTGCCGTGCGCCTCTCGTGAGCGCGTCTGGTGAACACACGCGATCGATCGACCCGATGGAGAGATGCGCACGTGGTCGAGCATCGTGTTCGCGACTGCGCCGAGGAGCTTGCTGCTCGCCGTCTTGGTGTCGATCACGCGCACTGCGGAGTCCGCGCACCTATCCGTGCCCGGTCTGCGCTCGACGACCGCGATCGTCGTGCCGTCTGCCGAGAGGTCCCACTCGAGATCGCCTCGGTGCTCGACGTCCGCTTTGGGCGTGAGGTCTCTACGACCGCCGCCGCGAGTGTCGTACACGATGACGTGAGGGGCGGCGAGGCCGATCCAGTGATCCCAGTGTCGCACGGCCGTCGACTTGTAGTGGAGCGCGCTCGGGCCTTGGTCCGCGAGCTCTTTGGCGCGCGCGCGCTGAGCGGCGTGGTCCACTCCTGGCAATACGTCCGCGATCGCGACGAGCCGATCACCGCCGACTCGAAATGACGAGACACCGAGCGGCTCGTCCGTGATGGGCATCGGTTCGCCTCCGTTGGGCAAGAGCGCCCACACCTGAGTCTTCGGGTCCTCCTCCTTCGGCGTGCGCTTGCGATCCGAGAGGAAGAAGAGCGTGCCGTCATCGCCGAACGCAGGCGTGCGATCGCTGTGGACGCCACGCGTGAGAGCCTCCGCCGGCTTACCGTCGAGCGACACGCGCCACAACGAAGACACGAAAATGGCGCGATCCGTATCATTCCGCGCGACCGCTACGGCAATCCAACTCGTGTTGGGCGCGATCGCGAAAGAGTTCACACGGCCGAGCGAGAGCATTGCGAGCACGTCGAAGGACATGCGCGTATCGTCGGCGATGCGGGGGCCCGTGTGAAGGCTATTCGGCGGCGAAATCGAGGCCGTAGTCCGTGCTCTGGCGCGCGATCGGTGTCGGGCTCTCCAGCATGGTGCGCAAGCGGGCGCGAGCTCGGTGCAGCCGCGAGCGGACCGCGCTCTCAGTGAGATCGTAACGGTTCGCGATCTCTTGCAGCCCCAAATCCTGGTGGTAGTGCGCCATGACCACGTCACGGTAGCTGTTCGGCAGTGCGTCGAGTGCCTCGCGGACGCGCGCATCTCGATCGTTGTTGTCGACGCTAACGTCTGCGGAAATCACCTCGTCCGTGGACGGGAGCTTACCGAGATCCTCGAGGTCCAGACCCGTGGTGACGCGTGCGCGCACTCGGCGCTGCGAGCGCATCATCATGAGCGCTTCGTTCGCGGTGACGCGAAAGAGCCACGTCGAGAAGCTAGAGTCTCCACGGAACGATCCAAGACGCCTCATGATCTGCATGAGCGTTGCCTGGAGCAGATCGCGCCGGTCCTCTTCGGTCACGGGATAACGTATGAGCTGTCGCTCGATGTGCGGGATGAGGTCGCGAGCCAGCGTGCCCATGGCTTCGGGGTCACCTTTAGTGGCTTTGTCGAGGAGCGAGCGTTCGAGTGAGTAGGCCATGAACCTTGCTTAGCGAAGGGCGTGCCGTCGCTCGAGCGGCATAAATCTGCCAAAATCATGCATCTTGAGGGTGTTCGTCGGCCGACAGGTGACGGCAGGGCTCACAGCTCCGAGCCCTCGCACGAAACGCTCGAGCCCGCGATTGACCTGACGGTGGTTTCCGTGGGAATGCTCGCCACGTGCAAAAAGGCGACGCTCGGCCGCTCGCGCACCCGCTCCCAGTCGGGATGCGAGATTTTTTGCCCGAGGAGGCCGAGCGACGGCAGCGTCTGTCCGGCCGCGTACTCGCGAGCATGCGCTCGTTCGGCTACACGCTCGTCGTGCCGCCTGCGTTCGAGTTCGCAGAAGTGTTGGAGCGAGGGCTCGGTGCCTTGCCGCCCTCCGAGGTGCTCCGCTTCATCGAGCCCGAGTCCGGAGACGTAGCCGCGCTCCGTCCGGACATGACGCCGCAGATCGCCCGCATACTCGCCACCAGGTTGATCGATCGCCCCCCGCCGTTTCGACTCGCGTATGAGGGCACCGTCCTACGCCGTCGCGCCGGTCGTGCGCGCAAGCACCGCCAGCTTCCGCAAGTGGGCGTAGAGCTCGCGGGCGTCGGTGGATTGCCCGGCGATCTGGAGATCCTCGAGGTCGCGTGCGCGTCGCTCCTTGCCGCGGGCCTCGACCAGTTCACGATCGATCTCGGAGATGCGGGCGTCGCGCGGCCTCTGATCGACGCGCTCCCCGAGGACGTTCGCGCTGACGCGACGAGCGCGCTCAAGGCCAAGGACGCAGACGCCCTGCGCGGGATGTCGAGCGACGACTCGCTGCGCACGCTTGCTCTCGCGGGCAACGACCTCACCGCGCTGACGAGCGCTATCGGACATTTTTCCGGCCCGACGCGTGATGCGCTCGAGCGGCTAGCAAACCTCCATGACAAAGCGAAGGCGCGCGGTCTCGGTGCGCGGCTCTCGCTGGATCTCGCAGAGGTTCGCGGCTTCGCCTACTACACGGGCATGATCTTTCGCGCATACGCACGCGGGCCGGGCGAAGCGATCGGCGCCGGCGGACGCTACGACGCACTCATGGGGCGCTTCGGCGCGCCGATGCCTGCGGTAGGCTTCGGGTTGGATCTCGACGCACTCGCGATCGCCGTCGCGACAGCCCGCCCTAACCAAGACGAGCTCGAGCGTCGCGTTCTCTGCACGGGAGCAGACGCGGAACCGCGGGCGCGCGAGCTCAGGAAACAGGGCGTATGCGCCGCAGTGATCGCCGATCGCGATCGCGCCAAGGCCCACGCGGTCGCGTGGGGTTACACGTCCGTCATCGATGGCGAGCTCGTCATCGACATCGCACCAGGAGAGAAATCGACATGAGTGGCGTCGTCATCGTGGGAGCGCAGTGGGGCGACGAGGGCAAGGGGAAGGTCGTCGACATCCTCACCGAGCACGCCGACATGGTCGTGCGGTACGCGGGAGGTCCGAACGCGGGCCACACACTCGTCGTCGGCAACGAGAAGCTCGTCGTGCGCCTCGTCCCCAGCGGCATCCTCCGAGCGGGTAAAGAGTGCGTGCTCGCCCAAGGAATGGTGGTCGATCTCGGTCGCCTCGTCTCCGAGATGGACGAGCTCAAGACGAAGGGCCACGCGCAAGTCGAGCGGTTACGCGTCTCGGATCGCGCGCACGCGATCCTTCCGTATCACATCCTCGTGGACGGCCTTCGCGAGCAGAAGAGCGGCGGCGCCATTGGCACGACCAAGCGCGGTGTCGGACCTTGCTACGAAGACAAAGCCCGCCGCGTGGGCATCACGCTCGGCATGCTGCGCGATCGCGAATCGCTCGAGAAACGCGTGTCCGCGGCGATCGACGCCTGGGCGCCGACGATCCGTGACCTCGGCTCGGAGGTCCCGCTCGCCAAGGACGTTGTCGCCTCAATCGAGCCGTTCCGCGCGCGTGTGCTGCCGCTGCTGGTCGAGACCTCCAAGCTCGTCGACGACGCGCTGCGCGCAGGCAAGCGAGTGGTGTTCGAAGGCGCGCAAGGGACGCTGCTCGACGTGGACCACGGTACGTATCCATTCGTCACGTCCTCGAGCGCAGCCGCCGGCGGCGCATGCACTGGCGTGGGCATCGGTCCGACACGGATCCAGCGCGTGATCGGCCTCGTCAAGGCGTACTGCACGCGCGTCGGTGGTGGCCCATTCCCGACGGAGTTGAACGACGCCGACGGCGAGCGGCTCCGCAAGATCGGCGACGAGTTCGGCGCCGTCACGGGTCGGCCTCGCCGCTGCGGCTGGCTCGATCTGCCGGCGCTACGCTACGCGTCGCGCATCAACGGCCTCTCGTCGATCGCGATCACGAAGCTGGACGTGCTCACCGGCTTCGACGAGCTCAAGGTGTGCGTCGCGTACAAAACGCCGAGCGGCGAGACGGACGACTTTCCGATCGACGCACTCGACGTGTCGACTCCGATTTACAAAACTTTCCCTGGGTGGACACAGCAGCTCGGCGCCGCGCGAGTGCTCGACGCGCTGCCCGAGACCGCGCAGGCCTACGTCAAGATGATCGAGGACGCTGCCGGCTGCGGCGCATCGATCGTGAGCGTGGGGTACCGCCGCGACGAGACGATCGTGCGCGTCGATCCGTTCGTGTGACATACTAGACCGAGATGATCGCGATCGCGTTCGTGCTGCTTCAGGTCTCGGGGACGCCGGCGGCGGGCAGGCCCGCGGAGTGCGCGTTCGGCGACACCGGGCGCCCCAACGTTTGGGAGCGCGTGAAGCAACCGGAGCTCGGCAAGTACTGCGATCTGCTCGCTAGCGGCTCGAGCAAGCTCGCCGCGACCGGCATTGCGCAGGCGAGAGACGTGCTCACGATCGCCGAGGACGCCGACAAGCGCCTTCCCGGGAGGGCAGCACCGACTGTGCTGAAAGGGCGCGCGTTTGCGAAGCTGGCACAATACACGGACGCGTACGCGGCGTTCCACGTGGCACTCGCGAAGGACTCTGGAGCCGTGGACGAGCCGAACTCGTTGTTCGCGTACGCGCGCTCGGCTTCGCGCACCGATCACGCCGCGGAGGCGCTCATCGCGTATCGCGCCCTGTTGCCGCGTGCGTCGGGTCTCACGTCGAGCGATCGCGGTTCGGCGTATCTCGAGGCGGGCCTCGCGACGATGGCGACCGGCGGTTTGACGATCGATGACGCGATCGCGATCTTTCGGCAGGCGCGCCGCGAGTCGCAGGACGCTCTCGCCGTGGTGTCGTGGCTCGCGCTGGCGCTCGCGCTCGATCGCGCCAACCTGCACGATGAGTCGCGCGCGGTGCTGGCCGAGCGTTCGATTGAAGTAAGGAGCGCGCTCGCGGACATTCGCGTGCGTGAGGTGCTAGCCGCAACACCCGCGGAGAACGACGCGCTCGCAGCTCTCGCTGTAGAGACCACGGACCCCGTCGCCGCGCAGGCAGCGTGGCACAGATACGCGGCGACGGTGACCAGCGGGCCGTGGGTGGAGCACGCTCGCGCGAGAGAAGCGGCGCTGAGCTCGACCAAGGTCAAGAAGCCGAAATGAAGCCCTGCCGGTGGGTGGTCGTGTGTCTGACGCTGCTCGTTTCGGGCGCATCGGCGACGACTCCGCCCAACGCGTGGGACGTCGTGAGGGACCCCGCGCTGCGCGAGCGTTACGAGTTGCACGCGACGGTGTCGAGGTTGTTCGAGGCGCACGCGCGAGAGCGATCGCGGCCGCGCTTCGGCTCCCCGGAGCTGGCGGACGCATATCTGTTGCAAGCACGCACGATGCTCGAGATCGCGGACGCGGCACATAGCCCGGACGCACAGCTCCGCTTCGATGTCGGGCGCGTGTATCAGCTCTTTGCCGAGCGCGAGCCGGGCGAAAATTTCGGCATGTTCCGCCAGGCGGCCGAGGTGCTCGACTCTGCGATCACGATGGCCCCCGCGCACCCAGCGACCGAGGACGCGCTCCTGCAGCTCGCGACTTGCTACGCGCGCTTCGACACGGAGAAGGAGGTCGCCACCTACGAGCGGCTGCTCGCGGTCGCCGAGAACCCTCGAACGCGCGCGGTCTCGTACTTGAATCGCTCGGAGGCGCTCATGCGCCTAGGCCATCTCGATCAGGCCATCCTTGACGCTCACTATGCGGTGGAGCTCGACGCGAGCCCTTCGGACACCGCGCTCGCCAACATGGATCTCGCGGTGGAGCTCGATCGCTACGGCGACGGATACGGCGCGATGCGCGCAGGAGAAGCGGCGGTCCGTGGCTACCCGCAGGTGGTGCACATGCTCATCAGTGAAGACGCCGATCGCAGCGTGTTCTTCGTGCCCGACTACGACAAGCACTGGTACCGCGCCGTGGCGCTCTCGGTGCTCGCGCGAGCGTGCACGCAAGGCGCGTGCATCGACTCCGGCTCCGAGAGTCAGGCCGTCCGTGCGGAGAGCTACTGGCGTTCCGCGTCGATCGAGTGGGATCGTTATCTCGCGCTCGCGGAAGTGGCGACGCCTTGGCTCGGGGTCGCGCGACGCAACCAGGCACAAGCGAAGAAGCGCTTGGCGGAGGTCACCGCGAAGCTGCCGTTGCCGGCTCAGCGCAAAGAACCGACCGATCTCGTGTTCTAGCGAGGGCTCAGGCGATGCCGAGCTGTTGCTTGTATTGTGCAATCTTCGCAGACAGCGCCTCTTCGGTCATGCCGACACCCGTGGCCACCCGCTGGAGCGTAGCCATCTCGCTGGCGTCGATGGTTCCGTCGACGAGCGCCGCGGCGATGAGACCGCCCAAGAACCAGTCGGGCGAGACTGAGGGAGCGAGCCCAACGAACTGCCCGAGCTGACCGGCGAGCGCGCGTCCGAGGAGCTCTTGCTCGATGCCCCAGCGAGAGGCACACGCCGTGAGCATGCGCTTCTCTTCCTTCTCGATGCGGCCGCTTACCGCCATGAGCCGCGCCATCGCCGTGAAGAGGACCACGCGCTCGCGTGGGTCGGTGACATCCGCGATGAGGTGCGCGGCGGGGACGTCGTCGACATCGGCGTGCGCGCGCGCTCGAATTCGCGGGTCGCCTGGGGACAGTACCTCGTCGAGCGTCCACGTCTGTCCGTTCGAGATCGTCGGTGCTCTGCAGTGAGGGCACGCCTCCACGGCGGTCTCGGGGAGCGGTGCGCCACACGCTTGGCAGACCATGGAGGACATCGAGAACTTCGTCGAAATGCCTGTTTTTCGCGCCATGCGGAGTACTTGCTGCTGCGGCGTAGGCTCGGCGCCCGGACGGAAACGCGCGGACCAGAAGACGCGGACGAACGCGTAGTCCGTGCCCGTGGGCGCATCATCGACGTCGACGAGCAACAGATCTGCTCCGCCCACGGCGACGTCACTCATCACCTCGCCGGACCGGCGCTTGTCGCGCGCCCACGTCCAGAACAAATACGACGCGCGGTCTTCGATCGACTCGCGCGCTGCGCCTGGATCGATCTGTCGCAGCTGGTCCAAGCCAAGGACGGCGTCCACGGAGTCCTGCCGCCACTCCTCCAGCTGTGTGATCTCGGAGAGTACCCAGTCGTGCTCGCCAGAGCACACGAGAGCCTGACAGAATTTGCACTTGTACATCTCTGCGCCTGGCTCGAGCGGCGCACCGCAAGACGGACAGGCACGCCCTACCTCGCCCGCTTCGAGCTTGGTCATCGCGCCGTGCTTGCGCACGAGCGTCCAGATCTCGGTGTACGGATTCACCTCTTGTTTGGCCAGCTCCGCGGCGGCTTGATCGGCGGTCATCTCGAGCGGCACGTTCGCGTCGCGTGCCTGCGCAGTAAAGCGCACGTGCACGGCGTCCACGGGGGGCTGCGCGTCCACCGACTCGATCGTGAGGTAGAGGACCTGCGCGTCCGTCATCACGTTCTTGATGCCTTCTTGCTGCATCAGCGCGAGCTGCACGTTGAAGCGCGAAAACACGCCGTCCGAGACGAACGCACGCGCCGGCTTCATGTCGCCCGCGAGCCACGCGTCGCGGATGCGATCGCTCATCACGCGCACGCGATCGACGATGCTCGCCTCGGTGAGCTTGGGGTCGCGTACGCGCAAGGTCTCGAGGGAGGCGCTCCTGCGGCTGACCGCCTCGCGATCGAACTGCGCGTCGAGCACCGCGGAGCGAACACTGCGGTCGACGTCCTTGTTGCGCGTGAGGATCTTCATCATCACGACGACGCCGAAGATCAAAAAGAACATCACCCAGATGCCTAGACCGCCGCTGTTGGAGACGGCGCCGCTGCCCGTGCTGTAGGTGCCTCCGCCTCCGGTGCCGAAGCTGCTTCCGCCGCTGCCGCCTCCGCCACCGAAGCTGCCTCCGCCACGAGACGAGCCGCCGCCACCGCTGCTGCCTCCACCACGATAGCTACCGCCGCCGCCGGGTCGCGCCTCGGAAGAATCTGCGCGCGCGCTCGCAACGAACGTCGCCGCGACCATCGTCGTCGCGAACAGGACGCCCATAGCGAAGAGAAACCGTCGGCTCATCCCGGCGACCTTATCGCTATTTCACTGGGAAAAGCTGCCGATGTTGCCACGCGGGGAGTTGACGCAAGTCGGCCCAGACCTCGTTGGCGGACGTGTAGCGGTACACCTCGCGTCGGCGAAGCGTCTTGGCGATGAGGTTACCGAAGGGCGTGCCGATCAGCTCCGCGCGACGCCGCGGCTCGCCGTCCGAGACGAAGCGGACGAGATCGGGATACGCCATGTTCGCGGGCACCGCGGGGCTTCCGACGAGCATCCAGTACATCAACAAGCCGACTTGATAGAGATCGCTCTGCTTGCTCGTGTAGCCGCTCGCCAGGATCTCCGGCGCCATGATTTTATGGTGCACGACGTTCGGTCTCACCGCGGGCGCGCCGCGCAGCTCGTGGCTGATCCCAAAATCGCTGATCTTCACGGTGGGTCGATCCGTGCTGTGACTGATGAGCACGTTCCCGGGGTGCAAATCGTCGTGGACGATGTCCGCGTCGTGGAGGAACTGCACTGCGGCGAGCATCTGCCGCGTGAGCTCGATCACGAGGCCTTCCTGCATCGGCGTCCCGACGAGCATCGACGTCAGCGGGTGATCGCAGCGCTCGAGCGCCAGGTAAAAGAGGTTCTCCTGCTCGAACGCGTCATAGATGTAGACGACGTTGGGGTGGCGGAGGCTCATCAACCGCTCCACCTCGCGCGCCCACTCCGCGTGCACCTCTTGGTAGGGCCGGTTCGCGGGGCGAATCACCTTCACTGCATAGACCTGATCGAACGGCCCGATGCACTCGTACACGGCGCCGAACTCGCCGGTACCGATCACTTTGTTCACTTGGTAGACGCCGCGCTTGCTGTGCAGCATCGAGCCGGGCTGCGGGTAGCGAACGGTAATGCGCGAGGGGGCCGCGCTCGCCGGCGACGGGAACGAGGCCGTGGTGCGAAAACTCCCGGTCCCGTTGGCGGTAGGCGCAGGCAAGTTTGGCGACGACGGCTGCGGTGGCGGCGGTATCGTGCCTGAGGGACCGGACCCAGCCGGCGGCGGAGCTTGGTCAGGCGGAAAGGGCGGAGAGCCGCTCACGCTCCAATACGTATCATGTTTCGAGGCGCGAACTGCTCATCTACACTCGTTGCGATGACAGGCAAGCCCTCAAAGACCGCGGAGCACAAACGACTCGAGCAGGCGCGAGAGGGCGCCAAATGGCGGCGTTGGGGCAACTATTTGAGCGAGCGGCAGTGGGGTACCGTACGCGAGGACTACTCCAAAGGCGGCGACGCGTGGGGGTACCTCACGCACGAGCAAGCGCCGATGCGCGCGTATCGATGGGGCGAGGACGGCCTCTTGGGTCTCTGCGACAACCGCGGGCTCATCCACTTCGCGCTCGCACTTTGGAACGGCAAAGATCCGATCCTGAAGGAGCGACTATTCGGGTTGTCCAACCCCGAGGGCAACCACGGCGAGGACGTGAAAGAAGTCTATCACTACCTCGACGCGACGCCGACCTGCAGCTACTCGCGCGCCCTATACAAATATCCGCACGCAGAGTTCCCCTACGAGGAGCTCCGGCGCGCCGCGCGAGAAGCCGGGCGTGACAAGCCCGAGCCCGAGCTCTGGGATACTGGGGTGTTCGAGGGCGACGCCTACTTCGATGTCGTCATCGAGTATTGCAAAGCCAATATCGAGGACGTCTTCATACGAATATCGATTACGAACCGCGGACCCGCCGCGAAGCTTCACGTCCTGCCCACTGTGTGGTTTCGAAACACGTGGAGCTGGGGCGTGGAAAAAGAACCCAAGCCGCATCTGCGTCGCTCGCACCCGGGAGAGAGCTGCGTGCTCCTTCAAGAGGACCACCTCGGCAAGCGGTGGCTCTACGGCGAGGCCGAGGCGGAGTTGCTCTTCACCGAAAACGACACCAACAAGAGCGTCCTCTTCGGCGCGCACAACGAGTCGCCATACACCAAAGACGCGTTTCATCGGTACGTCGTCCGTGGCGACCGCGACGCGTGCAACGGCGCCCACGAAGGTACGAAGGCGGCTTTTTTACAGGAGATCGAGGTGCCCCATGGCGAGACGCGCGTGCTGCGCTTGCGGCTCACGGACACGCAGAACGAGCGCCCGTTCGACGACCTTGAGGCCGCGTTCGACGCGCGGGTTGCAGAAGCGGACGAGTTCTACACGCACGTGATGCCGACCGAGTTGGGCACGGACGAAAAGCGCGTGTACCGCCAGGCGGTCGCCGGTCTCATATGGTCCAAGCAGTTCTATCACTTCGACGTGCACCGCTGGCTGAAAGGAGACCCCGGCGCGCCGCCACCGCAAGAGCGCAAGGAAGGGCGTAATGCGGAGTGGACCCATCTGTACAATAGCGAAGTATTGTCCATGCCCGACAAGTGGGAATATCCCTGGTACGCGGCTTGGGACTTGGCATTTCATTGCGTGCCAATGGCGCTCGTGGACCCCGAGTTCGCCAAGCAGCAGCTCTCGCTTTTGACGCGCGAATGGTACATGCACCCCAATGGCCAATTGCCCGCTTACGAGTGGGCGTTCGGTGACGTTAATCCTCCGGTCCACGCGTGGGCCGCGCTGCGCGTATACCAAATAGAGCGACGCATGACGGGGCGCGCCGATAGGGGATTTCTAGAGAGCATCTTCCACAAGCTGATGCTCAATTTCACTTGGTGGGTGAACCGCAAGGACACGAGCGGCAAGAACGTCTTTCAAGGCGGCTTCTTGGGATTGGACAATATCGGGGTGTTCGATCGCTCTGCCGTATTGCCCAATGGCGGCTCTCTGGAGCAAGCCGACGCGACGAGCTGGATGGGGATGTATTGCCTAAACCTGCTCGAGATTGCGTTGGAGCTCGCGCGGGAAAATCCCCGCTATCAAGACGTCGCGAACAAGTTCTACGAGCACTTCTTGCTCATCGCGCGCGCCATCAACTTCGGTCCCGAGGGGGAGAGCGGTGGCCTGTGGGACGAGCGCGATGGCTTCTTCTACGACTCGCTGCGGTTGCCAGGCGGCGTGCGCCATCCCATGCGCGTCCGATCCATGGTCGGACTCATCCCGTTGTTCGGCGTCGGCACCCTGGAGGGAGATATCTTTCTTCGATATCCCGAGTTCGCCAAGCGCGTCGGCTGGTTCATGACCAATCGACCGGAGCTCGGTGAGGGCGTCGCCTCGATTCACGACAAAGGCTCGGGCGAGCGGCGCTTGCTGTCATTGATGGATCGAAGCAAGCTCTTGCGGGTGCTCTCGCGCCTCGTGGACGAGCGCGAGTTCTTGTCGCCATACGGAGTGCGCGCGCTCTCGAAGGTGCACGCGGACAAGCCCTTCGTACTCGAGCTCGGCGGTACGACTCATCGCGTGGACTACGATCCCGGAGACTCGTCCACGGGCTTGTTCGGCGGTAACTCGAATTGGCGCGGGCCCGTGTGGTTCCCGGTCAACTATCTCTTGATCGAGTCGCTACAGCGATATCACTACTTTTATGGCAACTCGCTGCGCATCGAGTGCCCTCGCGGCTCGGGCAAGTGGATGAACCTGTGGGAGGTCGCCAGCGAGCTCTCGCGCAGGCTCTGCAGTGTGTTCACCAAAGACGCGAGCGGTATGCGCCCCGCACATGCTGGCATGGGTGACCTCGCACGTAATCCTCACTTCGCCGACAACGTGCTCTTTTACGAGTACTTCCACGGTGAGAACGGCCGCGGCCTCGGCGCGAGCCACCAGACCGGGTGGACCGCCCTCGTCGCCAAGCTTCTTCAGCAGAGCCCGCTCTGGAACGCCAAGTGGGACGACAAGGCAGCCCGAATGGTGATTGGATAATCGCCAATCGCCAAGGCGTGATTCTCAGCCGCGTAAACGCGAACGTGCCCGATCGTTGCTCCGTGCTCGGCGGAATGTGCGTGCGCACTACACGCTAGTTTCACAAGAGTTGCGGGCCTTTCGTGCACGTGCACGTGGGCACGTTTACGGCGAGACGAGCGCCTCTCGAATATGAGGCCACGTCATCGCTTGTCGATAATGGCTAATCGCATCGTCTAGAAGCCTTGTTCCTGCATGCCAGCGGCGTTCATCTCTAGCGCCTTCGCGCGGCGTGCTGGAGCGGCCATCGGCGGCGCGGACGGCGAAGGCCTGAGGTCTTGGCGGGTCTGCGCGATGCCAAGCGCAGCTGCTGCGAGGCGCGCACGCGAGACGTCGTCCCTGACGTTTCGCCCCTCGACCTCGAGCTTTTTCTGAGCGATCGCGAGCTGCTTGTCCGCGTCGTCGAACTGTCCCGAGTTGACGTTCTGCGCGGCGGCGACCTGAATGCGACCCGCCTCCATGACGGCCGTGATCGAGCCCGTGCGCGAGTTGATGTGGCTGGCGACGACCGCTTCGTCTGAGGAGAACGACGAGCGCACGGCGATCTCTTGGACGCGTTCTAGGCCGCCGTCGTCGGGATCGTGGAAGTGCAGGCGGATGCTTGCGAGAGCCCGCGGAGTCGCCGTCTTCGACGTGTCGTGCAGGCGAACGCGCACGAGCGCCTCGCGGTGTTGGCCGGCGAAGAGGGCTCCGAGCGGGAGCTTCACGGCGCCCGCGGTCATGTTCTCGGTGCGTACGCCGAGCGCCTCCACGATGTCGACGCCTGGCGCGGGCACAACCTCGACGAACGCGTCGCTCGCGACCGTAGAGGTGAGCAAGTCGAGCTCGCGGCGCAGCAGAGAGGCCATCTCCTTGGGCTCCGCGAGGTGATAGAGGCGCCCCGTGGTCTTCACCGCGAGCGCGTTGAGAGTCTTCTCGTCGTAGTCATTGCCGACGCCGAGCGACGTGACTTGCGCCTGGAAGCGCAGCCCACGCTCTGCGAGCGCGCCTAGCGCCTCGGGCGAAGACGGACCCACGTTCGCGATACCGTCGGAGATCATGACGACGCGGCGAACGCCGTGTGTCGCGGGCGCGCGCGCCACGTGCGACTCGGCGAGCGCGAGCCCGTCGAACATGTTCGTCCCGCCGCTGGTCGGGAGCTCCGCGATGCGCGCGAGCACTTTCGGGCGGTTGGTCGCCGAGAGCGTCGTCGGCTCCACGAGGGTGTGCGCCTCGTCGCTGAACGTGTCCACCGACACGACGTCTCCGTCTGCGAGGCTCTGTAGGAGCGTGCGAGCCGCGTTCTTCGCGTTCTCGATCTTCGCGCCTGACATCGAGCCCGACGTGTCGATGACGAGCGCGAGATCGAGCGGCACGCGCTGGTGAGGTCGCGATTGAGGCGCGTCCACCCATACGCCGACGTTCGCCTCCGTAGACCCCGCGAGGAGCACGTCTCCGTCGGCGGAGGCGCCGAGCCAGCTTCCCGACGCCTTCGGTCCGTCGTCGACAGCTATGGGGTTTCCAGTCGCGACCGGTTCAACAGGTGTGGCCATCGAGGTGGGCGTTGCCGCCGCGAAAGTGGCGGAAGACGTCGCGGGTTTCGCCGGGGCGCAGCCGGCAGCAAGGACGAGGAGAACGGGCAGGGCGGTTCGCATGAAGCGCACAGACGCGCGGCCCCGAACAAAGATCTAGCCGGCGCGCGATACGAGGAACTTCGCGATGGGATCGAACACCTTCGCTTGCACCCCGCGCGACAAAAATAGGTCCGCGTGAGCGACCGGGGCGTCATCGTCTCCCACGATCAAGAGCTGCTTGTCGCTCGCTCCCATGCGCTCGTAGACCTCCCGCGCCGTTCGCTCGGGGACGATGCCGTCGTTGCGCGCCACTACGCACATGAGCGGGTATCGCATCGCGGGGAGGGCGCGGGACACGTTGACGCCAAGGACGACGAGCTCCCGAGCATGGATCCACTGCGCGATCTCGAGGTTGATGCGAGGGCTCGGGTCCTCGACGGTCTCCACCATCTCGTTCGCGCGAGACAGGTCGGTCGAGCGAGGGTTGATGTAGATCGTGAGCAGGCTCGGGAGCGTGCGAGCGATGAGCGGTAGCGCAAAAGCCGCGAGCGCGCGCGTTCCCTTGAAACGAATCGCGCCGGCGAGTCGCTCTGACGCGAAGGCGACGCGCAACAGCGTGGGGATCTCGATCCAGGTCACGAGTCCGCCGAGCGTCACCACCGAGCCGACCGGCGCGTCCGTGTTGTGCGCGAGGTAGGCGAACGCGAGCGAGGTCCCCAAGCTACAGCCGATCAAGTCCACGTTTTGGCCGGTCTCGCGCTGCACGTACTCGATCACGCACGGCAGGTCCCGCACCGCGAGATCCGCGAGCCCGTGGTCCGGTCGAACGCGAGAGGGGTCGGTCCACCGAGAGCGACCCTGGCCACGCAGGTCGGCGCTAAACACGTCGAGGCCCGCGTGCGCGAGGCTCTCTTCGAGCGAAAATCCTTCCGGGTGGAAGCCGAAGATGAACGAGTTCATCCCGTAGCCCGGCACGATCAGGACGGGTCGTCCGACCGTCTCGGCCTCGCGCCGCACGCGCTTGATCGCGAGCTCGGCGCCGTCGCCGTTGCTGACGAAGTGGCGGGTCGTGAGCATCAGCGGAGCACCGCGAACTTGAGATACGCGCCCTCCGGCCAAGCCGGCAGCGTCGGGTGATCGTCTGGGTGGCCGTACAACGCAGAGAGGCTGAGGTCATCGCGGCCGAGCGAGGCGTCATCGAGGGTCTGCAGGAAGCGCGACGCGCCCATGTGGCTCGAGCACGACGACGCGCAGAACGTGCCGCCTTCGGCGAGGACGTCCACACACGCGCGATGAAGCTTTCGATACGCCGCGAGCGCGCGGGGCACGGCCTTTTCGCTGGGCGCGAAGCTCGGAGGGTCGGAGACGACGAGATCCCAGCGTTCGTTTCGCCGCTTGGCCGAGTCGAGAAAAACATACGCATCCGAGGTGACGAACGCGTGTTTGGCAGGGTCGACGCCGGCCACGCGGAAGCTCGCTTGCGCGGTGGCGTGAGCGTTCGTGGCGATGTCTACGCTCGTCACGCGTGTGGCACCGCCGAGCGCGGCATGAAGCGAGAACCCACCGGCGTAGGAGAACAAATTGAGGACGCTCTTGCCACGCGCCAACGCGCCAACGCGCGCCCTGTTGTCGCGCTGGTCCAAGAAAGCGCCCGTCTTTTGCCCTCGGAGCACGTCCACGACGAAGGCCACGCCGCGCTCGCGCACGATGCACTCCGCCGAGACCTCGTCGCCTTCGAGGCGCGTGGTCTTCTCCGTGTCCGTCTTCTCGGTCCTCCGCAGCAACAGCGACCGCACGCCCCGCGATCGTGCAGCAGGCCACAAAGCCGCGACGATTTCGTCCAGCCTCGCGGTGATCGCCTCACCATCCAACCGCAACACGGCGACGTTCGCATACCGATCGACGACGACGCCCGGGAGGCGATCGCCCTCACCGTGGATCCAGCGATAGGCAGTGGTGCGCTCGTCGAAGAGCGCGTCCCGTTTGGAGAGGGCTCTCGCCACGCGAGTCTCGAAGAGCGACGCCGCAATGGGCGTGTTCCGCGTCCACACGCGCAACGCGAGCGCCGAGTTCGCATCGTAGAGAGCGCGCGCGATCACCTCGCCGGCGTCGACGATCGACACCTCATCGCCGGTCTTGGGTGAGCCGGTGAACTTGCCGAGCTGCTCGCGATAGACCCAAGGATGTCCTCGACGAACCGCATCCGCCGCGCCTCGCGAAAGGGTCACCGAGTGAGCCACGATGGCATCCTACATGGTGCGCGATTCATGGGATTGAAAGTTTCCCGCAGGGCCGTGTGCCAGTGTGCCGTCAAGTCGCACAGGAATGACCGCAGCGTCCGTTCGAACATTGACGGCTCCGGCATTTCTGGGGACAATTGGGGACTGCTCAATCTTGCACGCGACTTGCTTTCTAACCGATCAGCCGGGATGCACGAGACGGAAGTCGAAGCCCGCGGTCATTCACGGATATCAGTCGCACCTGCCACCCAGTTGAACGTTCTCTCTGAGGGACCATGAGCAAGCAAAAGCGCAAGTCGAAGAAATCGGCAGATGGCTCCATCACCGAGACCATCACCGAGACCATCACCGACTCCACTGGAGCTCCGCCGGTCGTTGCGACGTCGAGCGGCGTTGAAGCGAGCGCGAATCCTCCCGCAGTCGAAGCGGCGAAGTCAAAGCGTCCGCGCAAGAAGAAGTCGGAGCGCACGAGCGAGATGCCGCCGACGGCTCGTGAGGGCAGAGATAGCGGTCTGAAGGTTGCTCCCGCAGAGCTCGACAAGAAGCTCGACGCGCTCGAGCAGAAGCTCGAGGAGAAGATCGACGCGCACCAAGCCGCGCGCAAGGGAATGGCCACGGACCCGGACGATTCGAGCATCCCGCCGGTGGTGGAGCACGAGCACGAGGAGCAGTTCTTCGCCGACGCGGAGAACAAGCCCGTCACGTCGGGAATGAGCGGCGGGTTCGACGTGATCGATCCGAAGCGCGCCCACAAAATGACCGCGGCCGCGCAAGCGCGTCGAGCGCACCTGACCAAGTACGTGCAGGGCGCCGTCGCCGTCGGTCTCGTGATCTGCGCGGTCGCGTTCATCCGCATGAAGCTCCCACCCGCGGACCGCGACGGCGTGCATGCCGCTTCGAACGCATTCACGACGGAAGTCGTCGTCCCCGCAGTGAAGACCCCAGAGCCCGTGAAGCAGCCAGATCCGACGGCGGTCGTCCAGCAAGTGCTCGAGGGCGCGCCCATCACAGGCAACATTCAAGACACGACCGCGGCCGACGCGAAGGCGACCGAGCTCGAAGCCAAAGACGCCGCGAGCTCGAGCCCCATCGGTGTGACGGACAACACGGTCAAGCCCAAGACGGCATGGCAGGAGAAGGCCACGGCCAAGGCGGCGCTCGAGTCCGGGAACAACGGCACGGCGATCGCGGCGGGCGAACGCTCGGTCGCGCTCGATCCGTCGGACGGCGAGACGTGGCTCGTGCTCGGAGCGGCCTACCAAGCGTCGGGGAGCGTCACGCAAGCAAAGCGCTGCTTCAATGCGTGCATCTCGCAAGGCAAGAAGGGCCCGATCGACGAGTGCAAGTCCATGCTCGCGTCCATGTGAGTCGCCTCGCGTTTAGCGTGTCCGAGTAGGCTCCTTTTAGAGTCTTTTAGTGTCGTGACTCGCGACGCGCGCCTAGGGTGTCGGCCTTGGAGGTTTTCGCCATGTTCGCTTCTCGCTCACTCGTCTTCGGGTCTCTCGTCGCGACTGGAGTCGCGATCGTGGTCGCGTGCTCGTCCGACATCAGCACGATCGACACGCCCGCGCTGCCCGACGCCGCGAGCAAGGACTCGGGCGGCGGCAAGGACACGTCGCCGCCTCGAGACTCTTCGACGACGGACCCCGATGCGTCC
>JAYVYD010000376.1:0-4570 GCA_043784605.1 Myxococcales bacterium
GGCTACCACGCTGTCCACTCTGCTTGCGAAAGTGGAACTCTCGATCGCCTCACGAGCATCAACTGCGCGTGTGACGAAGCCTGACACAGTAGTGCTAAGCAAGACACATAACAGACACCCTATGCCAGATTCGATCCGACAATCACAATGGCGTCGACCACCTTCCCGGCGACCGTCTTGATCGGCTCTGTCTGCAACTCACCTACGGCGCGAACCCCGAGTTGTTGAAGCGTGCCGTTGAGCGTGTCCAACGCCAGGGTTCTCTCGTGCACGCACATGACTACCCCAGCTATCGCGGTACGCGGCACGAACGTCGTCTCATGAACAGTCCAGCCACCCGCTCGCAGGACGGCGGCCAGTTGTTTCCCGAACTGCGCGGACTCGGCATCGGTCATCAGCGCACGCACTTCCACGTTCGCTGCCTGCAGGGACCGGAGCGCGGTCGCGAGAGCTTGTGCAGCGGCAGGCGAGATCACGCGCGGCTGCGCTCCGACGTTCGTGATCGTGTGCGCGATCTGCCCGCCCATTTGATTGATGCTGACGATATTGGAGCCGCCGATGGTCCGTGCGCCAAGCGGTTGGACGCCCTTGGTAGAACTCGGCGGAGACCATTGGCGAACGAACTGCAACGCACACTCAGCGGCGACAGAGCACGCGTGCGCAACCGCGTGCTCTTGCTTGTCCAGACCGACGATGTCGCTGATTCCTCGGATCGCCAGCACTGCATACGTCTTCGAGAGCGTCCTCGACGCACCGTACGCCCCAGCCGACTCCATCTCAATCGCGAGCGCGTTGCGCATCACGTCGCGCCAGGTCTTGACGAGTTCGACGTCTTTGACGAGGGCATCGGTTGAAATGATTGGACCGTCGAGAATCTTCGGCGACCGCTTCGTCTTGAGCGAGGCGCTGATCCTCTTGTTGACCTCTTCGTCTGAGGTCGTGAAGGTCGGGCTGGGCGGGAGTGTGATCTGGGGCGTCGGGAAGTGCATCACTTTCGCAAGCGTGGAACGAGCGTGAACGACCGTCGCTTCGACTTCCGGCGTCGCGGCACCACCTTTCGCGGAGAAGGTCGAACTGCCGTCGGCGTTTCGTGCGTGAACCGTAAGGTCGTGCACGTGTGTTCCTAGAACCACATCTCCAAGGATGGCGTCACCGAATGGCGATGCGCCTGCGATACCCACGAGCAGAATCCACGCGGGATCAAGATCCGCAATGAGATCCCTCGTTATCGTGCTCGCGTGAATGTTGCCCTGACCCGGCTGCCGGACCGACGCGACGAGCAACTGCTCCCCCCGTACATTCTCGGTGCGACACATGCTGTAGAAGCGCTGTCCGCGAACGCTATGTTGCCTCGGAAACCGCTCGAGTATCTCGTCCTCCTCCTCGGCCTTGACCGTGATGATCGCGAAGTGCACGCGGCCGCGGTACGCGGTCACATCGTCCTCCCACTCGCTCGACGTTGAATCGTGCGAGCTGGGCGCCGCTGGAGGACATGCAACGTTCTCTACGCGTGCGAGTAGCCCGTTGATGTCGTGGATCTTTCTGAGCTGGTCGAGGTCGAGCGGCACCGCCCATCGACCGGTGACCGACGTGAGGTCCCAATGATGGTCAGCGCTCAGTCGAAAAAGGTCGATCACCATAGCCGCCATCGGCAGGTCTTCATCGGCGAGTCCCGTTTCGCGCAGGTCTTGCCACGTGAAGTGGGTGAACGCTCCGCGGTCTTTGTGTGCGCGTGCCTTGAGCCAGGTAAGGAGTTCCTCGGCGAAGCGCGCGGCCTCGCCCGCGCGGGGAAGCATCGAAGTGTAGAGTCCCTTCGCCGTCAGGCAGACAGTGCTGCCAACTGCCTCTCGACTCTCTTCTATTAGGCGCTTTGAAACGAGGCCTGCAATCCCCGACTCGACCAGGCTCGCAACCTCGATCGGAAAGCTCAGCATGACGTGTAGGCGCGTTGGTGCTTTGCCATGAGCGAGCTGATGTTCCGCGACAACCCGCAAGATTTTCCGCTCGCGATCTTCTGCCGTCACGCCATCGATGATAGCGAAGGACGAACTCTGATCTAGGGAAAGCGGCGGTGGCCGCGTGTCTCCGCAGACACCGCAGGCTTCGTAAAGGACTACGCTGGCATCCGACCGTCTTTCTTTGCTTGCTCGATCGCGCGCCCGAGGAAGCCTGCGTAGAAGTGCCCGAACATCGCCGCGGTGAACATCTCGGCGGCGACTGCGCGCGTGATCTCGCTCGTCGATTCTCCTCGATGCGCCAATTTGTTCCGGTGACCTCGGAGTCGGTCGAGCGCGCCACGGATCTCGTTCGGTAACGGCGGGGCGTTCGCAAGATGCGCAACCATCGGGAGGAGCACTTTGAGCTGATGCGCGTACGTCGCTCCGTCCGAGAGGAAGCGCTCTGCGTTCTCTTTGTTCGTGAACAGCCTGATCGTCTCGAACATCACGCGCCCGATTGCGGACTCAACCGCGATGTTCGCTGGGATGATCACGCGGTCGAAATGTCCGTCGGTGGGTAGTCCTTGTGTCGAACGAGTTGCCGCAGCGCTGAAGTGTCGCGCCGCATCAATCAAATGTCGAAGCGAGATGTCATCGTCATCGCACAAGGTCCAAGTGATGACCACCGAGACGTCACCCTCAGGCGGCACGGTTTCGTGCGGGCGGACTCCGAAGAGTTGCATCACGCCGAGTTCGGAGAAGCGTTGCTGCGAGCTTTCGCTTTGCCACTCAAACGCCCAGGGTCCCTCCATACCCATTTGGTTGATGTCCAAGATGGTCGCACCAAAAGGTATTCCGTACCGAGCGAAGTCGACCTGGGTGGTCTCATTCGCACGTAGCGTGACTCGAAAGGCTGTTGTCGTTGCGCCGAGCACGCGGAACGCATCCGTCAGCATCGCGTGTGTCTCTACGCGCTTTCTTAGTGTCTCGTAGAGATCGCGAGGCTCTCCAGCAGAGAAGAATCGATCGAAGTTCGTTTGCTCGACGTGCACGAAGGGAGCGGATTCCATCGTTGTTCTCTACGCTCGGAACGAGTGGACGCAAGACCGCACGGGCTGGTGCCGACCAGGGCGCGTGTTTGGTTTGCGTGTGACGCCGTCGCACCCAAAGCGGCGCACTGATACCGTGCAGTCATGAGTACCGACGCAATTCAACGCGCGCGCCAGGCAATCGAGGCAACCCTATGGGCCGCTGTTCTCGCTTCACCCTTGGACTCTGGTCTAACCGAGCGGGAGTTGTGCGATGCGGTTCACGCAGCGTGGCCGGCGATCGGACCTGGTGCAATACGTGATGCACTCACGCAACATTTCACCGAGCGCTGGAACGATCATCTGCTCACCGCGAATAGCAGCACTTGGGCGATGTTGCTTGTCGACGTCAACTCCGTTCCAGAAGAGCTCTTCCCTCGCAGCAGCGTGATTGTCATTGGACGTGTCTTTGATGAGGCGGAGAACCAGCAGGGGCAGGGCTGCTCTCTCGACGTGGATACCCTAGCCGCACGAGCCAAGCTCACCCCTGACGCGGTGGCGCTGGCCGTGGGCACTCTATGCGCACTTCGATGGCTGGCGCGGACCCCGAAGGGGTTCAAGCGTGCAATCCCGTGGGGTCAACTCAAGACCGCTCGACCACACGAAGCCATCGATGAGTATCAACGTCGTGGCATCGAGCAAATTCTTCAAGCGAAACCTGTCGTCGTGAACATGTTCCGTCAGCGTAGCGGTGATCACGCGCCGCTCACCAAGCCAACGACGCGGTTTGCCGCATATCTCTCCGCTGTGGGCTGGTCTGGAATGCACGTCTGGTGGACTGAGACCGTCCGCGAGATGGAGGCGTTGGACAACGCGAGCCCGACCGCGATAGGTGTGCTCTGCGGAGCGCTCCTCGAAGCCGCTCTCGTGGCAGTGGCGATACCTGCACGCGACGCAAAGGAGTGGCGGCAGAAGTTCCTCAGCGAGCAGCAGCCTTCAGAGTGGAAGCTTGGCAAGTTGATCGATCAGGCGGAGGACGCGAAGGTCTTCACTGCCTCGCAGAAAGCGATGGCCGATGTCGTGATGACCATTCGCAATAGGATTCACGCCGGCAAGTTCGCAACAGCGGACGGCAAGTTGTCGCCGCCGTACGCGAACCAGCACGAAGCACGTCAAGCGCGGGACAATCTCGACGCACTACTCGTCGCAATTGTCGAGTGGCCGTTCATCCAATCCCGACTCCTCGCGCCGACGTCGGCGCGACCTCCGTCATGAACGGGCGCGTCGTGGGTCCATCCGCGATGCGATGGATTGACATATGGTCTCGAATGGACCTACGCCCCCAGCTTGCGACAAGCGTATCGCTTGAGGCAGTGGACGCTGCGCTAGAGAAGTACGTGCCGTGCAGTTGGGTGGAGGAACTGCGTGCCCAACGCGTTCCACATCCGATCGTTGGCCAAAGCTGCTTGAAGAGTGGCGTTGTAGCGCTCGTCGAACTCGGGCTCGCAATTCATGAGATCAACCCGCCGCCCCCAATCACCGGACGCCTGCGCCCACCGACCGAATATGCCGGTGTCACGGCGGAGCTAATGACAGGGCTGCTCC
>JAYVYD010000377.1:0-11622 GCA_043784605.1 Myxococcales bacterium
GCCGGTGGTGATTTCATCAAGACGTCCACGGGCAAGGTCGTCCCCGCGGCGACTCCCGCGGTGACGCTCGTGATGCTCGAGGCGATTCGCGATCACTTCTGCGCGACGGGCCGCAAGGTGGGGATGAAGCCGGCCGGCGGCATCCGCACGGCGAAGCAGGCGCTGCATTATCTCGTGATCGTCAAAGAGACTTTGGGAGACGCGTGGCTCACCCCCGACCTATTCAGGTTCGGCGCGAGTACGCTGCTCAATGACGTGCTCATGCAAATCGAGAAGGAGAAGACCGGCAGCTACCAAGCCTCCGAAGACTTCTCCAAAGACTGAGGACGAACGATGGCTGCCAAGAGGACGAAACTGCCAGTGCGCGCGTCGACGGCGCAACCCACGTTGGCCGATCAATACGCGCTGCAATTCGGCAATGCGTGGCCGTACGCGCCCTCCCCCGAGGCGACGGACCACGTTCGCCTGGAGAGCCGCTATGAGCTCTTCGTTGGTGGCAAATGGCAAAAGCCATTATCGAACAAATATTTCGCGACTATCTCGCCGTCCACGGAGCAGAAGCTCGCGATGGTCGCCGAGGCAGACGAGCGAGACGTCGATCGCGCGGTGATCGCCGCGCGGCACGCGTTCGACAAGTATTGGTCGAAAATGCCCGGAAAAGAGCGGGCAAAATACATCTTCCGGATCGCGCGTGCGATTCAGGAGAAGGCGCGTGAGCTCGCAATCGTAGAATCGATGGACGGCGGCAAGCCCATCAAGGAGTCGCGCGACGTCGACATCCCGCTCGCTGCGGCGCACTTCTTTTATCACGCCGGCTGGGCGGACAAGCTCGACTACGCGTTTCAGGGACGCCGCGCGCGTCCGCTCGGTGTCGCGGGCCAAATCATCCCGTGGAACTTCCCGCTGCTCATGGCCGCGTGGAAGCTCGCGCCCGCTCTCGCGTGCGGAAATACCGTAGTGCTCAAGCCCGCGGAGACGACGCCGCTCACCGCACTACTACTCGCCAAGATCATCGAAGAAGCGGAGCTGCCGCCGGGCGTCGTCAACGTACTCACCGGCGCGGGTGCCACCGGCGCAGCGCTGGTCGCTCACAGAGACGTCGACAAGATCGCCTTCACCGGATCCACGGACGTCGGCAAACGCATCGCGCGCTCGGTCGCCGGGAGCAAGAAGCGTCTCACGCTGGAGCTCGGCGGAAAGGCGGCCAACGTCATCTTCGCCGATGCGCCGCTCGATCAAGCGGTCGAGGGCATCGTCAGCGGCATCTACTTCAATCAAGGCCACGTGTGCTGCGCCGGCTCGCGCTTGCTCGTCGAGGAGAGCGTCCACGACGTGGTCGTGCGCAAGCTGCGCGATCGCATCGCCACGCTGCGCTTGGGCGACCCGCTCGACAAGAACACGGACGTTGGCGCCATCAACTCCAAGATGCAGCTCGACAAGATCAAGCAGCTCGTCAAAGTCGGCGAAGACGAGGGCTGCAAGCGGTTCAGCTCTGCCTGCGAGATCCCGAAGAAGGGCTTCTGGTTCGCGCCCACGTTCTTCACGGAAGTGGCGCAGAGCAGCCGGATCGCGCGCGAGGAGATCTTCGGCCCGGTCCTTTCGGTGCTCACGTTCCGCACGCCAGACGAGGCGATCGAGAAGGCGAACAACACCATGTACGGGTTGTCCGCGGGCGTGTGGACGGACAAGGGCTCCAAGATTTTCTGGATGGCACAGCGCCTCAAGGCGGGAGTGATCTGGGGCAACACCTACAACAAGTTCGACCCGACCTCCCCGTTCGGCGGCTACAAAGAGAGCGGCTTCGGCCGTGAGGGCGGGCGCCAAGGCCTCGCTGGCTATGTGGAGCTCGAAGGCTGACATGTCAACCACTCGCACCAAGAGCCGAAAAAACGGGCGCGGCGTAGTCGGTAGTCGCTCATTGCTAGTACGGGGGGCGACGCAGGCGGACGCATTCGCGCTCCCCGTGCGCGTCACGGTCAACAAGGCCTACAAGATGTTCATCGGAGGTGCCTTCGTGCGCTCCGAGTCGGGGAGGTACCTCCAAGTGAAGGGCAACACCGCGTCTGCGGATCCAGAGATCGTCAACGTGCCGCGCGGGTCTCGCAAGGACGTGCGCGACGCGGTGCTCGCGGCGCACAGCGCGTCCGGGGCATGGGCGTCGCGTACGCCGTTCAACAAGAGCCAAATCCTCTATCGGCTTGCCGAAATGATGGAGTCCCGCAAAGCAGAGCTCATCGCCTCGCTCGCCCGCGGGGGCCAGAAGAACGCGCAGCGTGAGGTAGACGCGTGCATCGATCGCGCGGTCTTTTACGCGGGATTCGCGGACAAGTTCCACGCGCTGGTCGCGTCGAGCAACCCAGTCGCCGGCCCGCACTTCGGCTTCAGCGTGCCCGAGCCCATGGGCGTCGTGTGCGTGATCGCGCCACCGTCGCCGTCTCTGCTGGGCCTCGTCTCCACCGTGCTGCCGGTGATCGCGGGCGGCAACGTGTGCGTCGTGCTGTGCGGCGAGTCTGACCCGCGGTCGTCGCTGCTCTGGTGCGAGTATCTGGCGACGAGCGATCTGCCTGGCGGGGTCGTCAACGTGCTCAGCGGTCATCCCAAGGAGGTCGCCCCGGTGATGGCGCGCCACCGTGAGGTCATCGCGCTCGACGCGTGGGGCGTGGACAAGAAGCTCGCGATCGAGCTCGAGCAGCTAGGCACGGACAACGTCAAGCGCGTGAAGATCCACGCGGCCCCCGGCGATTGGTACGACGACCGTAAGTCTCAGGGCCTCGGCTTCATCGAGCGATTCCTCGAGACGAAGACCGTCTGGCATCCCGTCGGGATCTAGCGCACAGACTCGGCGACCACAGCGCGACGCGCTCGCGGTCTCCGACATCCAAGTAGACCACCCGAAGGAGCAGCCATGCCCAGCGTTCACGATTTTTCCGCGAAGACCATCGACGGCGTCGACAAGAAACTCTCGGACTACAAAGGCCACGTGATGCTGGTCGTGAACGTCGCCAGCAAGTGCGGCCTCACTCCGCAATACAAGGCGCTCGAGGAGCTGCACGACGCGTATGGCAAGAAGGGACTCGACGTCGTCGGCTTTCCCGCAAACGAGTTCGGCGCGCAAGAGCCGGGCACGGAGGCGGACATCAAGTCGTTTTGCACGAAGAACTACGGCGTGAAATTCGACATGATGAGCAAGGTCGTCGTGAAGGGTGACGGTATGCACCCGCTATTTGCTTATCTGACGAAGGACTCGAAGTTCGCCGGCGAGATCAAATGGAACTTCAACAAGTTCCTCATCGGCAAAGACGGCAGCGTGCTCGCGCGCTTCGAGCCGAAAGTAGAGCCGAACAGCCCCGAGGTCGTTGCCGCCATCGAGAAAGCTCTGGCTTGAAGAGCAGACCCGGCGCCGACGACGGCGAGATCGTCATCACCGGGGCGCACGAGCACAACCTCAAGAACGTCACTGTCCGCATCCCGAAGAAGCGCCTCGTCGTCGTGACGGGGCCTTCCGGGAGCGGAAAGTCTTCGCTCGCATTCGACACGTTGTTCGCCGAGGGCCAGCGGCGATATGTCGAGAGCCTCTCGTCGTATGCGCGGCAGTTCTTGGGGCAGATGGACAAACCCAAGTACGAGCGCATTCGCGGCTTGTCACCGACGATCGCGATCGAGCAGAAGGCGGCATCGAACAACCCACGATCGACCGTGGGCACCATCACGGAGATTCACGACTACCTGCGTGTCCTCTACGCGCGCGTCGGCGTGCAGCACTGCCCCAGCTGCGGCACAAAAGCGATCGCGCAGACCGCAGAGCAGATCGCACGGGCGCTCGCCGCGCTACCGCCAGGCACGAAGCTCACCGTGTTCGCGCCGCTCGTGCGAGGCAAGAAGGGCGAGCACGAGCAAATCGTCGCCGAGGCTAAAAAGAAGGGCTTCGTGAGACTTCGCGTGGACGGCAGGCTGGTCGACACGAGCGAGGAGACCGTGCGTCTCGACAAGAAGAGCAAGCACGACATCGACGCGCTCATCGACCGAATCGTCATCAAGGCAGACCAGAAGGATCGTATCACCGAGTCCGTGGAGTCCGCGCTGCGTGAGGGTGGGGGAGTGCTCTTCGCGCAAGTCCCCAATCAGCCGGACCGAATCCATAGCGAGCACCGCGCGTGTCATGACTGCGGGATTTCGTTCGACGAGCTCACACCTCAATCGTTCAGCTTCAACGCGCCGCAGGGTGCCTGCGAGACGTGCGATGGCCTTGGCTCACGCCCGGAGATGGACGCGGAGCTCGTCGTTGACAAGCCCGATCTGTCCATCCAGGACGGCGCCATCTCCGTGTGGGCCGCATCCATGGCGCGCGGCGAAGGCTGGAAGAGCGAGTGGGTGACTGAGCTGTTGCGAGAGCTGAACGTCCCCGCGAACGTTCCGTGGAAGGACCTGCCGAAGTCCGCGCACGACGCGGTCATTTGGGGCAAGAGCGGCAAGCGTGCTCTTTGGGAGGGCCTCGCGCCCATGCTCATGAGGCGCTTCAAGTCAGCCGCCTCCGACGACATGCGTGCGTATTACAGCAAGTACCTCTCCGAGAAGCCTTGCCAGGCGTGCTCGGGCAGGCGGCTGCGTAAGGAGAGCCGTGCCGTGCGGGTTGGAGGCGTCTCGATCGACGCGCTCACGGAGATGACGATCAAGCGCGCGCACGAGCACGTGTCCACGATGAAGCTCGGCGGCGAGCAGGCGACAATCGCCGCGGAGCTGAACAAAGAGATCCTGGGGCGCCTCGGCTTCTTGCTCGACGTCGGCCTCGAGTACCTCACGCTCGGGAGGGCGGCCGGCACGCTCTCGGGCGGTGAGAGTCAGCGCATTCGCCTCGCGTCGCAGATCGGCAGCGAGCTCGAGGGCGTCGTCTACGTCCTGGACGAGCCGTCGATCGGCCTGCATCCGAGAGACAACGGCAGGCTGCTGAAGACGCTCTTGAAGCTTCGCGATCTCGGCAACTCTGTCGTCGTCGTCGAGCACGACGAAGAGACCATGCTTTCTGCGGACTGGATCGTGGACTTCGGACCCGGCGCCGGAGAGCTCGGCGGCCGTGTCGTCGGCGAGGGAACTCCGAAACAGTTGATGAGTCAAAAGTCGTCCCTCACGGGGCAGTTTTTGTCTCACAAGCGCGTGATCGCGATCCCGAAGGTCCGCCGCCCGGGCTCAGGCGAGTCGATCATCGTGCGCGGCGCGCGCGAGCACAACCTGAAGAAGATCGACGTCGAGATCCCGCTCGGCAAGCTCGTATGCGTGTCGGGCGTGTCGGGCGCGGGCAAGTCCACGCTCGTGCACCGCATCTTGTATCCCGCGCTCGCTCGCGCGCTGCACGAGTCACGCGCTCCGGTGGGCGCGCACGACGGCATCAAGGGTCTCGAGCACATCGGCAAGGTGATCGCGATCGATCAGCAGCCCATCGGGCGAACGCCACGCAGCAACCCGGCGACCTACACGAAGCTTTGGGATCACGTGCGCGCGCTGTTCGCCGTGACGCCCGAGGCAAAAAAGAGTGGCTACGGACCCGGTCGATTCTCGTTCAACGTGAAAGGCGGGCGCTGCGAGGCGTGCGGCGGCGACGGACTCAAGACCGTCGAGATGCATTTCCTCCCAGACGTGTACGTCACATGCGACGCGTGCAACGGACGGCGCTTCAACGAGGCCACCCTGCGCGTGAAGTATCGCGACAAGTCGATCGCCGACGTGCTCGACCTGAGCGTCTCCGACGCGCGCAAGATCTTCTCCGTGCACAAAGAGATCGCGCGCGCACTCTCGACGCTCGATGACGTGGGCCTCGGCTATCTGCGCCTCGGGCAGCCCTCTCCGACGCTCTCCGGCGGCGAGGCCCAGCGCATCAAGCTCGCACGAGAGCTCTCGCGCGTCGCGACCGGCGACACGCTCTACATCTTGGACGAGCCCACCACCGGCCTGCACTTCCAGGACGTCGAGCGCCTCCTCGACGTGCTCTCGCGCCTGGTGGACGCGGGAAATACAGTGCTCGTGATCGAGCATCACATCGACGTGATCAAGAGCGCCGACTGGGTGATCGACATCGGCCCCGAAGGCGGCGATGCGGGCGGAGAGCTCGTCGCCGAGGGAACGCCGGAGCAAGTCGCGAAATCACGCACGAGCTACACGGGTCATGCACTCGCGAAAGCGTTAGCTCACGGCGCGCGCGCGCAGCGGAAACCCGCGTAGTCCGCCGCAGTCTCGCGGGTGCTAAGAGGTCGGTTGGGCGGAAAGAGGTACTGGGCGTCTGAGTCTAGGTAATCGACGCCGCGGATGACGCGCGGTGCCACCGTCCTCGATCAAGTCCAGATAGGCGCAGTCGTTACAGGTGCCGGTGTAGTTCGCGGTGTAGTAGTCCAAAATCCACTCGACCAGGTTGCCTACGAGATCGAGCGTGACCCACGCTCCGAATCCTTGAGTCGGTGTGCCTACTGGGGCGATGCTACCGACACCGGCCTCGCAAGACGCGTCGGCGTTGCCCGTTGGAGAGTAGCAGCCATAGATCGCAAGTTCGTTCTTGATGCCTGGCGCTTGTGGACCCCACGGGTACAGGCGGGAGAGGTCACCGCCCGCAGCGGCGTACTCCCATTCCAACCCGACGATTCCTGTCCCACCCAATACGAAGCCGGCGATGCGTTGTGTGTTTGCGGGCGGCGGAGCTTCAGTCGAATCCTTGATGGTGATGGTTGTTTCTGCCTCATGGCTCTCGGCCCCGAGCGTGATGCGCTCACGACGACCGCGATCGCCCTCTCGTATGACCGGCTTCTGGACGACCGGGCTTCGGCCCACCGTCTCGAACGTGAAGGTGTGTTCGCCAGGGTCGGCGGCGAGAGCCGTCCCGTCGAGCTTGTCCGCGAGAGGCTGACCGTCGACGGTCACGCGAACGGCGGTGAGGTCCTTACCCGAGGGTCCCTCGCCTCGAACACTAGAGTGGGTATGACGCGGTCCAGCTCGTCGAGGCGTCGCCCGCAGTCGTCGCGCACCGCAGTAGGACACGCAGACGAAGAGCAAGCTCGGAGCGCAGCCAGCGCATCTCGGAGCTTGCCCGTTCTCTGCGAAGAGTCGGGGGGGGCTGACCTTGCACGTTGGCGTCGATGCACTCCTTCTTCGTCATGTCCGCGGCGCCAGCACTCGTCGCCGAGAGCGCGATTGCGCAGAGAACGCTGGGCATCAAGACGCGCTTGATGGGCGCGCCATTACTTGGCGAGCCGCCATACATAGGCGGGTTGTGAGTTCTGCACGCTGCTCTGATAATAGATCGCGGTAGCGTCGGCGACGATGCGTCGCGGGCTGTCCAGGTTCGATACGAGCACTTCGATTTTGCTCATGCAGTTCGCGATCGGGCAACGCGACACCGAGCCGTCCGACGTGTGTCCGTTGCCGACGTCGGTGCCGAGGTTCGTCCAGTAGATATAGCCGGTGGCCTCGTCTACGGCTGTGGCGAACGGGCGGAGCTGTCCGGCCGCCAGGGACGTCTGCGCGCCTTGCTTGTTCATTTGAATGACGGCGCCGCTTCCGTACGACGGCACATACACGTTCTGCGCGTCGAGCGACATGACGCGAAACGGCACGGACACCGACGTCAAGGTGGTTGGCGTACCGCAGTTGCCAACGGGACACGACTTGATCGCATTGTTGGAGCGATCGGCGATGAAGAGCGTAGTGCCGTCCGACACCATCGACGAGACAGCGAAGTTGACTGCCTGCTTTGCGAGGCCCGTACAGTCCGGCGCGGTGCACTTGTAGAGCGACTGGTTGGTGACGTCCGTGAAGAAGAGGCTCGACCCGACGAGCGCCATCGCATCAGGGGAGCCTCCGACGTAGTAGACGACGCGACTCGCGTTGTTGACGCCGCAGCCGCTCAGTGGACAACGCACGAACTTGCCAGGGCTGTTCTGGTAGCCGCTGACGGTCATGTAAATGTATGAGCCGGTGACGATCGCGTCGTCGAGTAAGAACAGGTATGGGTCGTAGCCGTTGGTGAGCGACACCTGCCCCGTTCCGTCCTTGTTCATACGGTTGAGGTTATCGGTGCCGCCGAAATAGACGTAGTTGTCGTCGATCGTGAGCGCGCCCGGGTAGTCGCTGCCGGCGAGCAGCGAGGGTTGGCACTTGCTGTCGTTGCAAGCTCCTCCGAGGCAATCATGTCCGCAATATCCGCAGTTCTGCGGATCGAATTTCGTGTCAGCGGCGCAGGCGTCGTGCGTGTCGGTCGCGTCTGAAGGCGGCACGAACGTGTCTTTGATCGAGCCGTCTTGTTTCGCGACGTCCGGCACTCTCGCGTCCACGGGTGAGTCGTCCACGCCGACGTCTTTCAGTCCGAGGATCGCGCTGCATCCCATGGCGAAGGTGGACATCGAGAGGGCGAAGAGCGCCTTGTCGCGCGCCCTCACCACGCACCTCGCAGCGAGACACCGGCGTCTGCTCGCGGCGCGCCGAGCTCCAGCCGCACGCTCTGCGTCGGTGCTGGCGCCGCCGCGCGGGGCGCCGTCAACAGGAGCGTGATCCCCTCGAGCACGGAGACTCCCGCGGCGACGAAGAAAATCGTGGAGAGCGTCGCGAACGTTTGTGCGCTCGAGATGAGCGACGCACCGGCGGAAGAGCACATCGTGGCCGTGCTGCAGAGTGGGTCCGCGTCGCTCTTCTTGCTCATCGCCAGCACGCCGAACACCCCACCGACGATGGCGGTCGCGCCCGCCAATCCGAAGCTCGTGTACGCGAGAATTCGCGGCAGCTTGTCATCCGAGACTGGCGTCGTGTCGGGGGGCAACGGCGGAGGCACGCTGTCGTCGACTTCGGTCTGCACCGCCGAGGTGTCGGCCTCGTCGGTCAGCGCAGGGATTTTCACCTTGGCGGTCTGGCCGTCCACGACCTTGAGCTTGGTTCGCCACTTGTTCTTGTGCGGGGCGGTCGCCTCGATAACGTGGTCGCCACCGTCGATGGGGAGTGCGACGTTGAACGCGCCCGCCTCCACGACGACGCCGTCGCGCCGCACCTCGAAGCCTGCGTACTGCGTGACCGGCAAGATCGCGATCTTCGCGACGCGTGGCTCGATTGTAGCGGCCTTCTCCTTGGCCTTCTCGGCCCACTCGGGTCTGCCCGCCGCTGCAGAAGCGCTCGCCGCTTCTTGATAGGTGATCCACGCGCTCGCGGCCTTGCCGCCCTTGTCGTAGCAAGCCGCGAGATTGAACTGCGTGCCAGGCTGCGGATCGAGCTTCTGACTACTCTCGAACATCGGGCAGGCGTGCGCGAAGTCGCCCGAGTCCATCGCCTTGCGAGCGTTGTCGAAGAGGGCCTGCGCCGCGGCCTGATCATTGGCGCTCGGTGCGGCCGGCTGTGCGTACGACGCCTGCGCCATCAGCAGACTCGCGATCGCGAATGGGGCGAGCACGACGTGTCTGGTTCGCAAGCTCATCTCCTCACGGTCGGAATATCGTCGTCGCTTGGCTTGGGCTTGGGCTTGGACGTAGGTGTGGTCGTCGGCTTCGTGGTCACGAACGTCGAGGGGCCTGCGTCGGGCTTCGCCTTGGGCTTGTCCGCGGTCGCCGTCGCGCTCGGTGCGAGCGTCGTCGTCACTGTACCGCCGAGCGTAGGGAGCGGAGGCGCCGAGGCCGTGGTGCTCGGCGCGGTGGCCGCCGCGTGGACGGCGATCCCGTCTGCCGTCGCGGGCTCCTTGTCGTGGTGGCCGAGCACGTTCGCGAGCACGACACCCAACAGCACGAGCGCGCTCGAGCCGACGACGCCCCCGATGATCAGCTGCTTTCTGCGAGCGCTCGAGAAGTTGGACTCATCGCCTCTGTCCCAAGTGGTGCTGGTACCGCCGGTCATTCCGCGCACGCTCGGCGCTGATGTTGGCACATCGGCGTTGCTCGCCTGCGGCGACGACAAAATGGCTTTGAACTGACCGGTTCCCGCGGGTCCGGCCATCGCCATGGTCGGCTCGAAGCTCTGCATCACGTGCGCGACCGAGCGATAACGGCGCTCGCGATCCTTCTCGAGGCAGCCCTCGACCACGCGCACGATTTCCGGCGGAATCTCCGGGCGAACGATCGCCATCGACTGCGGCTTGGACTCCAACACCTGCGTGCATAGGCCCATCAGCGTGTCCGCCTCGAAGGGCACCTTGCCGGTGAGCATCTCGTACAAAATCGCGCCGAGCGACCAGATGTCCGAGCGCTGGTCCACGTCCTTCGAGGCGCGCAGCTGCTCCGGTGACATGTAATAGGGCGACCCCATCACCTGGGTCGTCTTCGTGAGAGACAGCTGCTCGCCGTCCATCTTCGAGATCCCGAAATCGAGCACCTTGAGCACTGGACGCCCATCGGCCTTCTTCGTGACGAAGATATTCTCGGGCTTGAGATCGCGATGAACGATTCCCAGGCTGTGGGCCTCGCCGACCGCGTCGCAGACTTGCGCGAAGTACTCCATCGCGACGGGAATCGGCAGTCGGCCGAGCTCCTTGATCACGTTCGCGAGGTCTTTGCCCTGCAAGAGCTCCATCACCATGTAGGGCGCGCCACTGTCGAGCACGCCGACATCCATGACCCGCACGACGTGCTCGTTCTTCAGCTTCACCGCCGCGCGCGCCTCGCGTTCGAAGCGCGCGACTGCGCCCTCGTCCTTGACCGCGTGCGCCAGCAAGAACTTCAACGCGACGCGCTCGTGGAGCTGCAAATGCGTCGCCTCGAGTACGACGCCCATCCCACCGACGCCAAGCAGACGCTCGACGCGGAACTTGCCGCTCAGGACTTGTCCGACCTCTACGGGAAGTTCTACCGACGTCGTCATTGGGCTCACACTCGAAATTGCGCAACCCAGGAGACTATTCGTCCAGCCGCCACGTGTCTAGCGACGCGACTAGACGACTCACGTTGCGTAAACCGGCCACGACCCGCGCAGATGAGTGAACAAAAAGGTCAGAAGTTCGAGAGGCGATTTGGGCTCAGTAGCCCTCGGCCTTGGAAATGATCTCGTTCATGATCTCTCGGGTGCCTCCGCCGATGGGGTAGAGGCGCGCGTCGCGGAACAGTCGCTCCACCACGTACTCTCGCATGTAGCCGTAGCCGCCGTGGATTTGCACGGCTTGGTCCACGACGAACGAGCACATGTCCGTTGCCGTGTTCTTCGCCATCGCGGCGAGCGCAGGGCTCTCTTCTCCGCGTACGTACCTCGCGGCGACCTCCGCCGTGAGCGCGCGTGCGGCTGCGAGGCGCGACGCCATGTCGGCGAGCTTGTGTCGCGTGACTTGGAAGCCCGTGAGCGGCTTGCCGAACGCGTTGCGCGCCTTCGCGTAAGCGATCGATTCCCGGTACGCGAGCTCTGCGATCGCGACGCATTGTCCGGCTAAAAACAGCCTCTCCGTGACGAAGTTCGCGACGATCGCGTAGAAGCCCGCGCCCTCTTCGCCGATCAAGTTCTGGACGGGGACTCTGCACGACTCGAACGAGAGCTCCGCTGTGTCGCTCGCCCACCAGCCCATCTTCTTCAACTTCTTGGACACCAAAAAGCCGGGAGTGCCGCGCTCGATCACGAGCATCGAGATGCCGCCGTGACCTTCGCCGCCGGTGCGCACCGCGCAGGTCACGAAGTCTGCGCGGA
>JAYVYD010000378.1:0-14125 GCA_043784605.1 Myxococcales bacterium
CGTGGGCGTCTTGAACACGCCGGCGAAGTTCATCCCGTTGTGGAACTCGTTGGAGCTCGTTGCGCCCTCACCGAAGTAGACGAGCGCCACGAGCTCGTCCTTCTTGATCTTGGCTGCCCACGAGAAGCCGACGGCTTGCGTGATCTGCGTGCCGATCGGCGAGCTGACACTGCCGAACTTCGCGGCGCGGCACGTGTAGTGGTCCGGCATCTGGCGGCCCTTGACGGGGTCCTCCGCGTTGCCGAACATGTTGTCCATGTACGCTTGGAGCTCCATGCCGCGCCAGAGAGCCGCGCCGAACTCGCGGTAACACGGGAAAATCCAGTCTTGCTTGCGGAGCACCGCGGCGGAACCGAGGATCGCTGCCTCTTCGCCGAGCGAGCCGATGTGGAAGCCGATACGGCCCTGTCGCTGCAGCGTGACGAGGCGCTCATCCAGCATGCGGACGAACACCATGTGCTGGTAGATCGAGACGACGCGCGCGGGGTCTTCGTTGGGGTCGGTCGCGGGGTCCAGCGAGCCGTCGTCGCGTAGGACGCGGATCACGTCGCTCTCCTCGACGTCGAGCGAAGGTGTGTGGCTCGCCGACGCGGAGGCGCTGCTAGGGATGGGTTGGGCCATTGGAAAGTGCGCGCACGATACTCGAAGTGGGCGTCCGCTCACTAGTGTCCTCTACAGACGAACTTCCGAGGACGCCGGCCACGGACACTGCAGAGGTGGTCCGACGCAGAGCGTTACTGAAAGCCTGATTGGCCGCGCGCGATCTTCGATAAGCTTTCGACCGATGGCTCGCCGCGGATCAGCGCCTACCGTGTCGCCGCCTGCGTCGGCGCCGAGGTCCGTGCCGCTTCCCCCGCCGTCGAGCACGGACCGATTGCCACTGATCTCGCAAGAGACCGTGAGCCTCTCGGCCGCGACGACGCTGCTCGATCGGCTCGCGCTCGCGGACGAAGGTGCGTTCGTGGTCGCGTGGGTCGAGGCGCAGCGCGCAGCGCGCGGCAAGTTGGAACCCGCGCTGGCCGTGCGACTGCTCCGCGCGTACCGCGACACGGGGAGACTCGATCGCGCTCGCGATCTGGCCGCGTCGTTGCCCGCAGGAGCCCCTGCGGGTTGGGGTGCGGTCGATCAAGCGCGCCTCGCGATCGAACGCGGCGCGCTCGCGGCGATGGATGGTCGCCTCCCGAACGCAGAGGCAGAGCTCAAGCTCGCGGCTCGCGCTCTAGCGAACGCGCCGTCTGGAGCGGGCCAACGCGAGCAGCTCGATCGCAATCTCGTCGTCGCTCAGCTCGAGCTCAAACACAATCGCGTCGAGGCCGCGCAAGCCGCACTGCGGTTGGCAGAGCACGTGGCCTCCCTGCTGGAGGACGGAGCGTGGCGCGCGCCCGTGGAGATGACTCTTGGGCAGCTCGCGATGCGGCTCGGTGAGCCCGAGAGCGCCGCGAGGCACTACGCCAGCGCGCTCGAGCGCTCACCGGCACACGGGAATGCGGCGATGACTGCCCATGGCAACGCGGCGCTGGCGCTCGGCGCGATCGGCCGCTGCGACGAGGGTCGCGAACATGCGCGCCAAGCGATCCGCATCGCGGCGACCGCGCGAGCGGGATGGCGACACGCAGACGCGCACGACGTCTTGGCGATCGTCGAGATCGCGAACGATCGACCCGATCTCGCGCTCGCGGCAATCGACGAAGCGACGAGCGTGCTGGGGGACACGGAGCAGCCGACGCTGCGCTACCAAATCGCAGAGCACAGGGCGCTCGCGCTCGCGATGCTCGGGAGCGCTCCAGCGGCCAAGCAGGCTCTCGCTCGCGCGGAGAAGCTGCGGGCCGAACTCGGCGCAGTCGACGCGATCGACGAGCAAGACTTGGTGGCGACGCGAGCGCGCACGTTCGAGGCCGCCGAGCAACTGGACAAGGCCATCGAGGCGGGTACCCCGCACCTCGCGAGGTTGCCCGATGCGTTCGTGACGGGGAGCCTGAACCTCGTCGTAGGTCGCGCCGCTCTAGCGCGAGGTGACCGCAAGCTCGCACGCGCTTGCGTGGAGCGCGCCGCGTTGAACGGCGACGCGCACGGCTGGATCTTCCCAGAGCGCGCGGCGAGCGCGGCCCTGTTTCGCGAGGCGCTTTCGTCGGGCGACAGCCGCGTCGTACGCTACGCCGAGAGGATCCTCGCGGGGCTCGGCACGCGCGTCGAGGCCTCGGCGCCACCGAGCAACCTCGTCTACGTCACGACGCGCGGCGGAGTCACTCGCGTCCCCTACGCGGACGTCGCGCAGGCGTGCGTCGGCTGTGGAGTCGTCGTCGACACGCTCACGCACGAGCTGCGAGCAAGCGGCGGCAAGACATCATTGGAGCGACGTCGCGCGCTCGAGCCGCTGCTCGCCCAGCTGCTGCGCCGCGCGTCCGAGGGCCTCTCGGCGGCAGAGATCCTCAAGGCCGCGGGAGGCCCAGGCCCGAACTCGGCGGACGCGGAGCACCGGGTGCGAGTGCTCGTCTCGCGCGTGCGCGATCTCCTCGGAGGCGTGAGCTCAGTCGACCGAATGCGTGAGGCCGGGGAGCGAGGCAAGACGCGCTATCGAATCGCGCCGACACTCACCTTCGCGCTCATCGAGCCGCGCCAGTAGTCGCGCGTTCACGCTTCGTCCATCGCGAGCGCCGCGACCGACCGCCCGCTGCGGGTGCTCGTGAGCTGTAGTGCGAGCAACGCCAACACCGCCACAACCAAGCCCGCGGAGACCTCTTGGAGCGTGTACGCGCCGTCGTCCGTCACGCGTCCGCCGCGCGCGAGCGGACGCAGAGGAATGGCGTAGAACGCGGCGTACGTGAGGAACGACGCGAGGGCCGAGCCCGTGCGCGTCCGAACGAACGCGAGCGCCGCGCCGAGCGCCAACAGCGAACCCATCGCGCGAAAGTCGAAACGCGAGAGCACGAAGAACGCCGTGGTCGCCGCCGCCGCGAGACCCGCGTCGCGACCGCGTCGGAGCGAGCCATAAACGAATCCTCGAAAGAAGACCTCGCCGCTCGCGGGCAGCGCGACGCAAAAGACCAAGACGAGCACGACGCGCGCGCCGATCGTGGGCGTCGCCATGAGGGCGTTCAGCACTTCCTCACTTTTGTCATCGGTCGGAAAGCGCGACGAGAAGAAGTCATCGACGCGAGCGAGCGCCGGATAAGAACCCGCGCCGAGCGCGACGGCCGCGAGCGCTGGAATGACGCTCACTTTCCGAAGGCCCATCACGCTACGCAAGGACGACTCCGGCTCGTGCACGCGGATCGCGACGAAGAGCACCGCAAAATGCGCGAGCGTGTAGCACCCGGCGATCGTCACGAGATCACGATCCGACGCCGGCCGTATCGCCTGCGTGAGCGCGAGCGCGAGGCCCATCGTCAAGACGAGCGCCACCGTGTACCCAGCGGCGAGCAGGAACGCGAAGGGACGACGCTCGCCCATCGTCAGGCGCGAAGATGCGGATTTACGCCACGCTTCTCCACCGTGTCGCGCGCGAGCTTCTCGTCCGTGTCCGGAAAATCGATCGTGTAGTGCAGCCCGCGGCTCTCGCGACGGAACGATGCACAATCGATGATGAGCTGCGCGACGGTGGCGATATTGCGCAGCTCGAGCAAGTCCCGCGTCACGAAGTAGGTCCAGTAGTACTCTTGGATCTCGTCTTGAAGGAGCGAGATCCGGCTCGCCGCCCGCTTGAGCCGTTTGTTCGATCGCACGATGCCGACGTAGTTCCACATCAAGCGGCGGACCTCGTCCCAGTTCTGCGTGATCACGACGGCCTCGTCGCTCGTGCCCGCACGCCCGACGTCCCAATCGGGCACGCTCGGATGCGCCTTGCTGCGATCGAGCGAAGTCGAGAGCGCCTGCGCCGCGCGGTGTGCGAACACGAGACCCTCGAGCAACGAGTTCGACGCGAGGCGGTTCGCGCCGTGCAAACCGGTGGCGGCACACTCGCCGATCGCCCACAAACCAGGGATACTCGTGCGGCCCTCGAGGTCGGTCGTCACGCCCCCGCACATGTAGTGAGCCGCGGGCACCACCGGGATGGGCTGCGTCGTGATGTCGATGCCGAACTTGAGGCACTCGGAGTAGATGCCGGGGAAACGCTCGCGAACGAACGCCGGCTTCTTGTCGGTGATGTCGAGCCAGACGTGATCCGCGCCGGTCTTCTTCATCTCGTAGTCGATGGCGCGAGCGACGACATCACGCGGGGCGAGCTCGGCGCTCGGGTGATGGTCGCGCATGAATGGACGGTTTTGCGCGTCTCGTAGGATTGCTCCCTCGCCGCGCAGCGCTTCGGTGATGAGGAAGGTCTTGGCCTGCGGGTGATAGAGGCACGTCGGGTGGAATTGGTAGAACTCCATGTTCGCGATCTCGGCGCCCGCGCGGTACGCCATCGCGACGCCGTCGCCGGTCGCGACGTCGGGGTTGGTCGTGTAGAGGTAGACCTTCCCTGCCCCGCCGGTCGCGAGAATCGTCGCGCGCGCGAACACCGTCGTGATCTTGCCGCCCACGGTGTCGAGAACGTACGCGCCCGCGCAGACCTCTGGCCCGCCGTACTTCGCGAGAGTGATGAGGTCGATCGCCATGTGGTCCTCGAGGATCCGCACGCGAGGCTCGCGCTGAACTGCGTCCAAGAGCGCACGCTCGAGCTCGCGGCCGGTCATGTCTCCCACGTGCGCGACGCGACGCGCGGAGTGTCCGCCTTCGAGGTGTAGATCGAGACCGCCGCTACCTTCGTGGTCCTTGTCGAAACGCGCGCCGACGGCCTTGAGCAGTTCGATCCGCGCCGGACCGTCCTTCACGCAGATCTCGACGACGCGCTCGTGACAGAGGCCTGCGCCCGCCACGAGCGTGTCCTTGACGTGCGCCTCGAAGGTGTCTGCGGGGTCCAGCACCGCGGCGATGCCACCCTGCGCGTACTTCGTGTTCGACTCGTCTGCCGAACGCTTGGTCACGAGCAGCACGTCACCGAACTTGGCCGCCTCGAGGGCGAACGAGAGACCCGCGATGCCGCTGCCGAGAACTAAGAAGTCACACGTCGTCGCCATCTGCCTATTTCTCTGAGCTGATCTCTTTGTCGAGAGTGTCGAGCTCTTGCTTGTAGTTGGCCTTGGTAATTTCTTTCTTCGCCTTGGTGTCGTCGTCCGTGTGCGACGGCAGCCACTCCGTATCGACCTTGGCGGTCGTCGCGGGCGCGGCGTCTTCTTCCACGACTGCGGAAGGTGCCGCGCTGGCAGTGGCTGCGACCGGCGCAGCATCAGACACGGCTTCCGATTTCTTGGGGCAGCCGGCGACGAAAAACAAGCCGAGCACGAGGATCGAGAGGCGGAGACTCATCTCAGTGTCCTGCCTTGGAGTCGTGGCCCTTGTCGTGCGTATTCAGGTCCTTTTCATGCTGCATGGGAGCTTTTTCATCGTGCATTGCGGCGATGACCGGAGCCTTCGCGTTGAGCGCTTTCAATCGATCGAACAAATGCTTGTCGGCCTTGTCGAGCAGACCGTCCGCGCGCGCGGCGATGCCCTTGTCGTTGTCCGTCTCGGCGAGGTTGCGGATGCGCCAGAGCCGCATTGTGTGGCGCCAATGACGGCGAATTGCCTCACGCTCCTCTTCGTCGACGTGCTTGCCGTTCGCGTGGACGAGCTCGCGGATCTTCGCGGCGGTCTTGTCGACGTAGACCTTGCGACGCGCGTGTTGGTCCGCGGTCTCGTCGCTGGCGCCCGCATCGTTGGTGGTCGCGGTCGAAGCGTCAGCGGTGCTCGCCGGCCTCCCTGCGTCTGGGGCCGCGCTGGGCGTCGCGCTCGGGGTCGTCGACGCTACAGGGCGCGCGCCGAGGTTGGTGACGGGGTGCAGCTCGATCTGCTCCCCGGAGTGGGCCAAGGTCGGCGCGGAGACGGCGCCTGCGAAAAGAAGGAGTCCGAGCGTCTTGGAAATCCGCATGCGGCGAACCATAGCTCGATCGTCCCGTGCCCGTACAACGCCCGATTGATGCTCACGCGCGCTGACGCGTTCGATTGACACGGCGGGGCGCAGCCCTTATGAGCCGATGCACTGAATCGCCATTCATAAGTTCAGGGAGTTCACGGTGAAAATCCTCGTCCCTCTCAAGCGCGTCGCCGACCCCGACAACGCGAACAAGATCAAAGTCAGCCCGCAGAAGATCGACACCACGGGTCTTCAGTTCAAGCCGAATCCGTTCGACGAATACGCCGTCGAGACGGCGCTCAGGTTGACGGAGAACGCGGCGAGCAACAAGGTTCGCTTGGGTGAGGTCACGGTCGTCACGTTCGGACCGAAAGAGGCCGAGACGACCCTACGCGCAGCTCTCGCGACCGGCGCCGACAAGGCGATTCGCGTCGACTCCACCGACGACGCGCTCGACGGAGATCTCGTCGCACGCGCGCTTGCGGAGATCGTCAAACGCGACGCTCCCGATCTCGTGCTGCTCGGAAAACAAGAGGTCGAGGGTGACGCGAACCAAGTGGCGCAGCTCCTCGCGGAGTACTTGGGTTGGCCGCAAGCGACATTCGCGGGCGCCATCAAAAGCGAGGGCGACAAAACGCTGCTCGTCGCTCGCGAGATCGACGGCGGCACGATGAACGTGCGCGTCACATTGCCCGCGATCGTCTCGGTCGATCTCCGCATCGTCGCGGCGAAGAGCGTCCAGAGCATGCACACCAAAGAGGGCCACGCGTACTCCGATGGCGTTCGCTTCGCGGCGCTCGCCGCGATCATGGCGGCAAAGAAGAAGCCGCTGACGGAGTTCAAGCTCACCGACCTCGTCACCGACGCCTCGCTCAAGGTCCAATACACGAGCTTCGAGGCTCCCGCCGGTCGCAAGGCGGGCGTGAAAGTGAAGACCGTCGAAGAGCTCGTCGCAAAGCTCAAGACCGAAGCCAAGGTTCTCTGAAAGGAACATTTCGATGAACACACTCGTCATCGCAGAGATCGCGGACGGCAAGATCCGCAAGAGCACGCACAGCGCGATCAACTTCGCGAGGCAGGCGGGCGGCACGTTCAGCGTCCTCGTCATAGGCGCGGGCAGCAAGTCGGCGGCACCTGAGGTCGCGGGGTTCGGCGCCGCGAAGGTGTTGGTCGCCGACGACGCGTCGCTCGCTCACGTGCTCGCAGAGCGCTTCGCTCCGACGGTCGCGGCGGTCGCGAAGGACTTCGACTTGGTCGTCACCACGGCGAGCTCGTTCGGCAAAGATCTCGCGCCGCGAGTCGCCGCGAAGATCGGCGCAGGGTACGCGTCCGATGTCGCGTCCGTGAAGCTCGAGGGCGACAAGCTCTCGTTCAAGCGGCCGATGTTCGCCGGCAACGCGTACGGTTGGTGCTCCATCACGACGGGCAAGCAGGTCGTCACGGTTCGCCAGAGCGAGTTCACCGCCGCCGAGCCGAGCGGCGGATCCTCCCCGGTCGAGAGCGTCGCCGCAGCGCCGATCGACGCGGCCGCGGCGCGCGTGGAGTTCGTGAGCCTCGAGGCCGCCAAGAACGAGCGGCCCGACCTCGGGGAGGCACGCGTCATCGTCTCCGGTGGCCGCGCGCTCAAGGAGAAGTTCGCCGAGGTGCTCGACCCGCTCGCGAACTTGCTCGGCGCTGCGCTAGGCGCGAGCCGTGCGGCGTGCGACGCGGGCTTCGCTCCGCCGGAGCTCCAAGTCGGACAAACCGGGCGAGTCGTTGCGCCGCAGCTCTACGTCGCCATCGGCATCTCCGGCGCGATCCAACATCTCGCCGGCATGAAGAGCAGCAAGACCATCGTCGCGATCAACAAAGATCCCGACGCGCCCATCTTTCAGGTCGCGGACTACGGTCTCGTCGCGGACCTGTTCGTCGCGGTCCCCGCGCTCGTGCAAGAGCTCAAAAAGGGCTAATTTCAGCCCGAGTCGTCGGCGGCCTCTGGCAGTTGCTCGGTGCTCACACCGGGGTCCTCGTCCTCGTCGACGGACTCGAGGTCGATGTACACGCGCGTACTGTGCACATGCTCGTCGAGCTTCACGCTCCAGAAACTCGGCCCATCGCCGCTCCGGCAGCCGAGCGTGAGGGACGGCGCGGCGAGCAGTCGAAACTTGCAGCCCGCGGGCTGTCGCTCCTCGCTGATGTGACGATGCCCGTGCATCACGAGCGTCACGCCGATCTCATCGAAGAGCTCTGCTGCGCTCTTCGCATCATCGAGGCGCATCCCGATCTCGCTCGGCGCGCGACGCCCGACTCCATGCGGAAGCGGTACGACGTGGTGATGCAGCATGACGACGCGATGGCGCGCGGACCTCCACACGTCGCCGCCTCCGTAAGCCTTCAGCCACGCTAGCTGCCCCTCGCCCACCCCACCGTTGTGGCGGAAGAAGCGCCGCTGCGGTCGCACGCACGTATCGAGACCGACGATCACCGTGTCGGACTCCGGCAACTCACGCACCCAAGCACCACATGCATTCACGTCGAGCCCGATGCGCGCCGCGAACGCGAGCCACGCGGCGCGCTTGCTCTCGTGTGACGGACGCGGGCGCCCGCTCCCCGAGAGCGGAAACAAATAGAGGTCGTGGTTGCCGGGAATGGCGAGCAGCTTCCCCGCGCTCTTCCACCGACCGAACGCTCCCTCTATGAGCTCGTAGCCGTCTCCGTCGTCCGTGAGATCTCCGGTGATCGCCACGAAATCCACGTTGCACGCCTCCACCTGACGCACGGCGCGTAAGAGGCGCACGTTCGAGTTCTTGGGCGTGGTCTCCGCGAGCGTCACGAGTGCGCCGAGGCTCAAATCCGCCGTGGCGAGGGTTTTGGCGCGACGAGCCTCGAGCCTGCACGCCTTCTCTGCGGCGCGCTCGATCGGGTCGATGAGCGTGCTCTGCGATTTGCGGGGGAGCGGATGCGAGTAGCCGTCGGGGTCGACGATGTGCAGCTTCTTTCCGTGGGTCTCTCGCTCGCGCAGGACTCTCCAGCCGGCCTCGGACCAGACGACTTCTAGACGCGCCGCGCTTGTGTCGGCGACGCGCGCCGACCGCTTCACGATGCGCGCGCGGTCGTGGAACGTGTCTCCGAACGTCGAGACGTGAAGGTCCGAGACGTGCGCGATCGTGAGCGGCCGAGACAACTACATGCCCGCGATGATCTTGTAGCCCTCGCCCTCGGGTATGAGATCGAGCTGGTTGTCGTTCACGCGGTGCTCCCAGTCTTCGGTGCCGTCGGCGCGCTTGGCCTTCCAGCTCGCGGAGTAGCGGTAGTTCACGCGGACGTGGTTGTCCTCGCTGAAGATCACCTTCTGATACTTGATCTCGTAGCGGATCGCGTTCGTCTTCGTGAGCTCGTCGGTGAGCGATAGCTTCATACGGTCGTAGTCGACGTAGTCGTGCCCGCCGACCTGCCGCGAGTGGTACTGCGGGCTCACCATCGCGACGAGCTTGCCGACGTTTCGGTCCTCCATCGCGTGCCGGTACTCCTCGCAGAAGCTGATCACCTTGCGAGTGTCGGAGGTGTCCTCGACCTCCGTGTTCGGGATCATCGTCTTGGTGCAACCGGTCGCGGCGGCACCGAGCATGAGCATGAGGGCGATTGCGCGCATCGGACACAGAACAAGGCGGTGGACTTGCATCTTCCCGCGGACGCTAGCGAGCGTGAATTTCGCGGTCAACTTCGCTCCAACGATCCTTCGGCGAAAGCCCCTCCGATGGACGAGCTGCGCAGCTCCGCGGTTCGCTCTTGTCCGCAGAGCGGCAGCAATGCGACATGGCCCGGTGCGATGGGGCTCGGACCGCCGCGCGACGCGGTATGGAGGGGAGCGAGGAGCCATCCACCGTCGAAGGGCTCAGACGACAAGAGCACGGCGACCGCGCCGGTAGGAGGGAGCGGCCACCCCGCCGCCTCGGCGAGGGCGCGTGCGGCGATCTCTGGAGCGTCCACTGCGACGACGACGGTTCGATCGACGTCTCCGTGCGCGATGAGCTCGCGTGCGACCGCGAGCGCCTCGAGCCCGCCATGGAGGCCGGAGCCCACCGCGAGGTTCGGGCCGGTGAGACCGAACGCGACGCTGCACTCCCCCGCGCATGCGTTCGGCGAGGTGTACGGGAACTTGCGCGGCTCGGCGAAGCGCGCACCCCTCTCGAGGATCCGGCGGTTGTACTGCTCGTTCACGTCGAGCGTGGCGTAGGCGTGCCCGACGACGATCCCGGCGCCTTTCAGCTCGCCGACCCTGCCGGCAAGCTTGGTCACCGCGGAAAGCGCGAGCCTCGAGAGGTTGCACGTCTTGGCGAGGCGGTCCGGTGTTTGACCCGTCAACGATGCGAGCTCCGCGAGGTCGGGGATGGTCGAGACGTGCTCTCCGATCGAAGCATACACGCGCCTTTGAGCGCGCGCGGGCTGCTCGGTCGGCACCATTTTCTCGATCACGAGCGCGGCGTTGGCGCCTCCGAAGGCGGCCGAGAGCTTGAGCGCGTGCGCGACGCCCATCTGTGTGGTCTGCCCGAGCAAGCGCGCTCGCGCTCCCGGATCACGCTCGCCGTCGACCACCGACGCGGGCACGACATCACGACGGATGGCGTCCACGCACAAGAGTGACTCGAGCACGCCCGCCGCGCCGAGCGTGTGGCCGATCTGCGCCTTGAACGGATGCACGACGACGTCTTCGCGACGTAGCGCCAATCGGATCGCGAGCGACTCGGCCGCATCATTGAACGGCGTCGCGGTGCCGTGCGCGCTGACGAGATCGATCTCCGGGCGCATCGCCTCTTCCAACGCCGCCGTCGCCGCGCGTGCGAGCCCAGCGCCGGTGCGATCGGGCGCGGTGATGTGAACGCCATCTCCGGAGGCGCCGAAGCCCGTGACGAACGCGAGCGAGCGTGTTCTCGAGCTGGGCCGCACCAGCGCGATCACGGCCGCGCCTTCTCCGAGCACCATGCCGTCGCGATCCTTGCAAAAAGGTCTCGAGGGAAGGCGCGCGGTCGTCGCACGAAGCGCTTCGAAGCCCGAGGCCACGAAGACGCTGACGGCGTCGAACCCGCCGACCAACGCCACGTCGCACGCTCCGCGCGCCAGCCAGCGCATTCCGAGACCGATCGCGATCGTCGACGCGGCGCACGCCGTGAGCACCAACGCGTGCGGAGAGAACGTGAGGGCTTGCCGGGCGACGACCTCCGACATCGGCGAAAAATAGGCCGATCGGCGCGCTTGCTCGGGAGACACGATCTCGTGATTCGCTATCGTGCGGAACAACCTCTCGGCCTCGATCATGCCGCCGCTGGAGGTGCCGAGGGCGAGACCGACGCGCAGGTTCGTCCAGTCCGGCACGGCGTCATCGAGCATGAGTCGGCACTCTCTCATCGCGTAGGCGAGCAGCTGCGTGGCGCGATCGCCGTCGTCGTCCAAGCCGCTGACGCGGGCGCAGAACGGGCGCGTGAGACCGGCGTCTTCGAGCTGCGCGTCGAACGCAGTGGCCACGCGAGCGCTCTCGCCAAGCTCGCCTGCACTTACCGCGCGCGCCCCGCGTCCGAGTCCGGAGACCGCCCCGAACGCGACGATCGCCGCGCTCATAGCGAGACCTCCTCAACGTCGGGGTCGAGGAACGCGGCCGGATCCGCGGGGTCTGGCGAGAGCGACTCGACCAGCACCTCGACCTCCAACCCCGTCGACATCGCGCGGTATCGAACGCGCTCGCCCACCGGCGGGTGCGCGCCGCGATCCTGCACCTCGAGCCACTCCACCGACTCGCCCTCTCGCCGCGTCACGCGCAGTGGCGCGACACCTGGAACGAGCACGCCTTGGATCCGCAGCACCGCGGCACGATCGCGGAGCACGAGATCGTCGTGCGTGATGGTCAGCAGCTCTCCCTCGTAAGGGCGCAAGAACCAGCTGCGAAAGAAGCCCACCGGCAGCTCGGCGGGAGACTCAGCGCCGCCTCGTCGCATGACGTTCGCCGGAGGGATGGCGAAGCGCCAATGATCGTTGGTGGCCCAAACGTCGAGCGCAGTCGTGCCGGCAGGTCCGAGCAGGATCATGCGGAGCGCGTTGTGAGGGTCGACCGCGATCGCGCCGCGCCCGGCAAACACCTTCCCCGTTCGCGGCTCTTTGAAGGCGACACGGATGCGCTCGACGTACGAGGCGTGGGGCGTCCTTGCGCGAACGTTCGCGAGCGCGGCGCGCGCGTGGTCCCAATCCGATTGCGACACTGGAGTCTCGGGCGCACGCGACGAGCACGCAGAGAGCGATGCGAGCGCCGCGATCACGACGAGCGCTCCGAGCGACCTCACGACGTGCCTCGAACGAGGTGCAAGTAGTAGCGGGACGGTGTGGTGCCTGGACCAGGCCGTTGGCCGACGACCATCGCTTCGTCGATCTCTCCCGTCGCGATCATGCCGACCGCTGCGACGACCGCCATCGCGCCCGACGCATCGGAATCGCCGGCGCCTCTCGAGATGCTTGCTGCCTGCACGTCGCTCCACGAGCCCGTGAGCGCGCACAACGCCGTGCTGCGCGAGACGACTCGTGCGCGCGTTTTGTCGGCGGGAGCCGAGATCTGCGCCGGATCGTGAACGAGCGAGGACACCGTGCAGAGCACGCGTGCGGATCGCTCGCTCGCGGAGTCTGCGGACTCGAAGACGATTGCCGCGCTTCCCTCCGCGCGCTCTCCCTCTTCGGTGCCGTCGGCGAAGAGCGGCACGAACAACTCGTCGATCAGGTCTGCGCCCACCGGACACGCGCCCGCGACGAGAGAGGTCGCCTCGCCCGCCGTGATCGCTTCGATAGCCGTGGCGATCGCGCTCTCGCCGCTCGCTTGCAGCTCGGCGGTCGCCATCGGCGGACCCAACATGCCGAGGTAGATCGACGCGTGGCCGATCGGTGAGCTCGGCACGAGGTTCGGGAACTCGGCCGGGCTCGCGAGGCGTGGCCCCTTCTCGACGATGCGCCGCATGAAAGCGCCGCAGTCATCCACCGCGCTGTATCCGCTGCCCATGACGATGCCGAAGCTCGCCGCGGGCGCGTTCGCTTCCCCGAGCGCGGCCTGCGCCACGATCGTTGCGAGCCTTCCTGCGCGATCGAGCCTGCGCGCGCGTGCGGGATCGAGCGTCGTGGAGACGTCCGCGATTCGTCCCTTGCTCGCCTCGCCTCGCGTGAGCGAGGGAGCCTCCCGTGACGTCACGAGGCCGCGCGGACCGATCGCGGCTCCGCCCGTCACGACGACACGTGAGAGCACTCTGGACGACGGCTCTGCGACGAGCTCCGGCTGCGTCAACACCACCGCGCCATCCATCCCGCCGAAGCCGAAGGAGGTCGAGACGACCGCACGCACGCGCTCGACGTGCTTGGACTTGAATAGGTGCTGGAGGTTGGCGCACTCCGGGTCCACGTCTACGAGACCGGCGGTGGGCGGCAAATCGCCGGATCGCAATACGAGGGCTGAAATCACGGCCTCGATCGCGCCGGCCGCTCCGAGCGTGTGACCGAGCTGCGCCTTGCTGCTCGACACGGGAACGCGAGAGATCTCGGAGCCCAACGCGAACGCGAGCGCCTTGCTCTCCATCGCGTCGTTGAGTGGAGTCGCCGTCCCGTGCGCGTTGACGTAGTCGACCATGTCGGGCGTCACGCGTGCGCGTTCCAGCGCACGTGAGATGAGTCTGCCCGCGCGCTCTCCGGTGGGCTCCGGGTTGGTGATGTGGTGCGCCTCGGCGCCGACGACGACCGACGCGAGCTCGGCGATCGGCGAGGCCCCGCGCTTGCTCGCGTGAGACGCGCGCTCGACCACCAAGAAGCCCGCGCCTTCGCCGAGGTTCATACCGCGACGCCCGCGATCGAACGGCCGACACGGCTCTGGGTCCATCGCGGCGAGCGCGTTGAACCCGGTGACCGTGAGCCGACACAGTCCGTCCGTTCCGCCCGCGAGCACGGCGTCGATGCTGTCGTCCGCCTGGAGCCACGCGAGCGCGAGCCAGAGAGCGGACGTTCCACTGGAGCACGCACTGGCGACCGTTCGGGCCCTGCAAAATGGCCCGATCCCCGCGTGAAGCGCGTCGAGCGTGGACGAGAGCGGGTGGCACCTCATCTCTTGCGTGGGCACGCGCGGCTCGTCACCCATGAGCATGCGTGCGACGCGTAGCTCGTCCTCGAACATGCCAGCCGTGGTGCCGCCGACGA
>JAYVYD010000379.1:0-9477 GCA_043784605.1 Myxococcales bacterium
ACCGAACCGCGACGCGCCCGCGAGCTCGTCCACGCCAGCCACGTGAACCCGCGCCAGCGCTGCGCCGACTCGCTCGGCGACCTCGGGCGTCACGCCTCGTTGACAAATCATCTCTCCCTCGACCCAGGGGAGCAGGGCGGCGGGCTTGCCGGCCAAAGACGCAATAGTGGACCCGTCGGTCCGCGCGATCGGCTGCGGGGTGGGTACGCCGCGGCGAGCCAGGGCGATCGTCAAGGCCGCATCCGCCGTAGCGCCCGCTAGGTCCTGCTCCTCGTAGATCCGCAGAAAATAGCGTCGATCGCGCGTCGCCACCGCGAAGTTCGAGTTGACGCTCCCCTGCGGGATCCCGCGTACAGCGACGAGCGGCGATGACCCGTACCCGGCGAGCCAACGCCCAATTTCGTCATCCGTCGGCTTGGTGTGCGTGGCCATGGACGTCGCATCCTAACGCTGGATTCGTCCACTATCGCAAACGGCTTGTGGACGACGCCCCCATACCTCTGGTATTGCGCGGCTTGGGGTTGCTTCCTTTGCCTCCCACGAGAGCGCGAAATCAAATCATGTCGACCAAAAAGAGCAAAGCCAAGCCGGCCGCAAAAGCTGCGAAGGCATCGAAGCCCGCCAAGATCGCCAAAGCGGGGGCCAAGGGCAAAGAGGCCGTCAGCAAAGACGGCAAAGACGGCAAGCGAAAGCTCGGCCTCCGCGGCGCCGCGCCGTGGGCCGCGCGTCACGCAGCCAAGCACGCCGCCGAGGCACGTGCCCGCGCGGCCCAGCCGCCGCTCCCTGGCAGCGCGCGCGCCACGATCCGCACGCCCAGCGGCGCCGAAGACATCAAGCAGAAGATCGGCGCGCTCCACAACACGCTCGTGCAGATCAAGGGGCTCCGAAAGGGGCTCCATAAGACGTTCTTTGACATCGGGGTCATCCTCCGCGACATCCAGGTGCGCAAGCTGTACGAGGCCAAGGGGTTTGGCACGTTCGACGCCTTCCTCGACCGCGAGATCGATCTCGGCAAGACCGTCTCGCTGCGCTTGATCCGCATCTCGCAGGTCTTCGTGAAGGAAGCCGCCCTCGAGTTCGGCATGGACCGCTGCATCAACGGTCTCATGGCGCTAGAGGCCGTACCGGAAGCGAGTTCATCGGGCCTCAAGCTCGATGGCCAGAAGATCCCGCCGCCCCCCGCATCCACCTCGTCGCTTCCGCTGCGTCCCCCCGGCCGCTGAGAAGAGCGTTCACAGGAAAACGAGGAGCGAGGGAGAATTTTGGGCGTTCGAGTCGAGCCCCTAAAATCTTTCCGTCTTCCCGCCCGCCTGTGAAAGTTTCCTAGGGCTTGGCTCGGGGGAGGCGGACGATGACGCAGGCTCCTTTGCCGCGTTCGCTCTCGATTCTGATGTGACCTCCGTGCTGGTCGATGATCTTGCGGACGATCGACAGGCCGAGGCCCGTGCCGCCCTCTTTGGTGGTGAAGAAGGGATCGAACACCTGTGCGGCCACCTCGGGATCGATGCCCGGTCCGGTGTCGGCGATCTCGAGGACGATGTCGTTTTCTTTTGAATGGATATGCGCGGTGAGTGCACCGCCGTCCTTCATGGCCTCCAGCGCGTTGACCACGAGGTTGAGGACGACTTGCTTGAGCTTCTCCGGATCACCGACGGCGACGCCCTCTCCTAGCGCCTTGTCGATTCGCACGCCGCGCTCCTCTGCGGCGCCGCGCTGAAGTACGAGGACGCCCCGCACCAGCTGGCCGAGATCGACTGGGGTGCGCGCGATTGTACGCGGGCGCGCGAGCTCGAGGAACTCCGTGAGCAGTCTCCCCAGCCGGCCGATCTCGTCTCGCACGATCTCGATACGCTTGTGCATTCCGTCGCGCGTCTCCTGCGAGTCGCTCAATTTGTCGACCTTTCGGCTCAGCAAATGGAGCTGCAAATTGGCTGCGTTCAGCGGGTTTCGCACCTCGTGCGCCAGGCCCATCGCGAGCGTACCCATCGCGCTCAGGGCCTCGGCATCGGCCGCACGCTTCTCGAGCGCACGACGCTCGGTGGTGTCGATGCCGATGCCGTAGACGAGCCCGGCCTCGGGCGTCTCCCACGCGACGTCTCGCACGCGCGAGAGGTGCCAGCGCACGCGGTGGGGTGCAAGCTCTCCCGCCTTGCGCGCGCCGAACGCCGTCTCCACCTCGCGAGTCTTGTCGCTGAGGACGGCCGCGGCGAGAGCGTCACGAAGCTGGCTGCGGTCCTCGTCCGCTATCCAGTTGGAGGCGAAGTCTCGGCCACGCGCTTCCTCCGCGCTCACGTTCGCCATGTCCGCTGCTTTTCTATTGAAGAGAACGACTCGCCCCGCAGCGTCGAGCGCCACCACGAGCACGTCGGTCAGCTCGACGACCGACCGATAGCGGCGCTCGAGCTCGCCGCGCTCGCGCTGCAAGCGCACCTTGGTGATCGCCTGCTCGACCGTGGCGATGAGCTCCTCGGGGCGGAAGCTCTTCAAGATCATCGCAAACGCCCCTGATTTCAGGGCCGCAATCGCCGCGTCCATGCTCGCGAAGCCCGTGATGAGGACGACCTCCGCGTCGTGCGCCGCCTCTCGCAGCGGGCGGATCAAGTCCACGCCGCTCGCGTCGGGCAGCTTGACGTCCACGATCGCGACGTCGAACGGCTCGGCCTTCGCCATCATGAGCGCCTCGCCTCCGGTCGTCGCGGTGCGCACGTCGTACGGCTCGCGCCCCTCTCGCGCCGCGCCCAGCACGTCGCGTAGCGCACTCGCGAGATCCGCGTTGTCGTCGACGATCAGCACGCGCCCCTGCGCCGGTCGCGTCATTGATCGCTCCTAAAGCCCGAGGACCTTTTTGATCGCCGCATTCACCACCGCGGGGTTCGCGGCGCCGCCCATCTCCTTCATCGTCTGACCGACGAAGAAGCCCATGAGCCCGATCTTGCCGCCCTTGAGCGACTCGGCTTGCTTCGGGTTCGCGTCCACGATCCTCTGAACGACCGCCTCGATCGCGCCGACGTCGGAGACCTGCTCCATGCCGAGCTCCTTGACGATCTCCGAGGGCAACCTGGTCGTGCCCTTCACCTTCGCGTAGATCTCCTTGGCCTGCTTGCCGCTGATCTTGCCGCCGTCGACGAGGTTCAGCAGCTCGGTGAGCTGCTTGGGAGCGATCGGGATCGTCGCCGTGAGGCCCTTGGTCTCGACGTCGCGCAAGACTTCGCTTTGAACGAAGTTCGCGACCTTCACGCCGTCGCCGTGAAGCGTCGTCGTCTCCTCGAAAAAAGCCGCGACGCGCGGGTGCTGCGTGAGGACCTGCGCCGCGTAGGAGGTGATTGCGTATTCTGAAACGAAACGCGTACGCTTGTCTCTCGGCAGCTCCGGCATGCTCGCCGAGACCTGCGCGATGAAGGCCTCGTCCAGCACGAGCGGCGGAAGATCCGGCTCGGGGAAGTAACGATAGTCCTGAGCGCTCTCTTTGCTGCGCAGCGGAAACGTCGTCCCCGCCTTGTCGTCCCAGCCCCGCGTCTCGTGGACGATCCGTCCGCCGCTCTCCAAGACTGCCTCTTGGCGCAGGACCTCGTGCTCGATGGCCTTCTGGACGAACTTGAACGAATTGATGTTCTTGATCTCGACGCGCGTGCCGAGCGTCTCCTCGCCGCTGGGACGGATGGATACGTTGGCGTCGCAGCGGAACGAGCCCTCTTCCAGGTTGCCGTCGTTGACCCCGATGAAGATCAAGATCTCGCGCAGCGTCCGCAAATATTCGGCGGCTTCGACGCCGCTCCTCAAATCGGGCTCTCCGACGATCTCAATCAGAGCAACACCGGAGCGATTCAAATCGACGATCGAGTCGTCGCCACGGTCGTGGAAGCTCTTTCCTGCGTCTTCTTCCATGTGAACGCGGGTGATGCGCACACGCTTCATCTGCTCTGTTTCGAGCTCGATCATGAGTTCGCCGCCTTCGCTAAAAGGCTCGTCGAACTGACTGATTTGATATCCCTTGGGCAAGTCCGGGTAGAAGTAGTTTTTCCGGGCGAACCGGCTGTGCGGGCGCAGCTTGCAGCCGAGCGCCAGCGCCGCGCGAACCGCTAGCTGTACCGCACGCGCGTTCAACACGGGGAGCGCACCTGGCAACCCGAGGCACGTCGGGCACACCTGCGTGTTCGGCTCGCCGCCGAAGGACGTGGAGCAAGAACAGAAGGCCTTGGTGTTCGTGAGGAGCTGCGCGTGCACCTCGAGGCCGATGACGGGCTCGTAGCGAGACATGCCGGTGGGTGTAGCAGAAACTGGCCTCTTCGAGGGCACGCGCGGTACAACTCGAACGGTGTCGAACCTTCGCCGACTCTCGAGGTTCGCCGAGCGCGCGCTGCCGATCGCGATTCTGACGGTGGCCGCGACCAGCGTGCCCGTCATGATCCTCCGACCCGAAGGCCTCGCGCGCATGCGCAGCCTGCAGCGCGAGCTCGACCAAGCGCACGAAGAGAACGCCCAGCTCACGCGCGAAGTCGACGGCCTCCGCGCCGAGGTGCAGGGCCTGCGCGACGATCCGAAGGCGGTCGAGAAGATCGCCCGCGACGAGTTAGGCCTGATCCGAAAGAGCGAAATCGTCTTTCAGTTCGGCAAAGCCCAGTAGACTCTCGACGCGTGAGTCTGCAGCTTGCTCGGACCCTCCTGCTCTCGGAGGCGTTGGACCGCAGCGCCCTCGCGAGAGCGCTGCGAAGTTACGTGCATGGCGAGGCCTCTTTCGTCTCCGCGATCGTCGGCGTCGGCACGGATCCGGCGCGTGTGGAGGTCGCCTCGGCGGCGTGGGACGGGCCCGCAGTAGTGCACGTGGTCGCCAAAGAGGAGCTCATGGCCGCCCTCCCGGACGGAATGGCGTCGCGACTCTTCGCGATCCCGATCCGACGCGATCCGCAGACCGGCGCCGTAGACGTTGCCGTGGTCGATCCCGAGGACGCACACGTCCTCAACGAGATCGGGTTCGCGCTTCAATGTCAGGTGCGCGCCGTACGAGCTCCCGTTGCGGCCATCTCGGAGGTCCTCGAAGGACGCGCGCGGCGACCGACGCAAGCGCCGACGAAGGCAAGCCAGCCGCCCGCAGGCCCAGGCACGCTTTCTGGGCTCGGCCCTTCGAAGTCGACACCCGCGTGGGGGACTGCCGCAGTCACCGATGACGAACCCGTGTCCCAACGCTACGAGCCGATTCCGCTCACCGTGCGCCGCACCCAGCCGGGTTTCGCTCCAGTAGAAAATCCGATCTACGCGCTCGAGCGACCACGCCGCGCCTCCGACGTCCCCGTCCCGCTCGTGTCCGCGCGTCCCTCTCCACCGCCGGCGGCCCTATCGCAGGCCCCCATACCGCCGTTCGCAGACCCCACACCGGTGCTGCTGGCAATGCGAGCGTGCAAGACGCGCGACGATGTGATGCGCGAGCTGCTCGTGGGCGTGCGCGCCGTGGCCGCGCGGGTGGGACTGCTCGTCGTCAAGCGCGACGCGTTCGTCGGTTGGTCGTGCAGCCCCGAGCTGTGCGCGCCTGAAACATGGGCCGCAGTGCAGATCTCCACGGGCTACCCGAGCGTGCTTGCCACGGCCTCGGCCGAGGGAACGTACCTCGGCTCGGTGCACTCGAGCGAGGCACATGCGCCGTTGCTGCGGGCCGTCGGGCGGGCGTCGCGCGATGTCGCCATCACGCCCGTGAAGATCGGCGCGCGGCCCACGCTCTTGGTGTACGCGGACGACCTCGGCGACCCTGCACTCTCGACACGGCAGATGGAAGAACTCGCGCGCGCGGCCGGAGAGGCCCTCGCGCGCATCGTTCGGACAAGAGATAGGCATGTCTGATTATTCGCTCGAAAAGAAGAAGTGGCTCGACGGATCGCTCGGAAAGCTCGAGACCAAGGAGGCCCCTCGCACTCGCATCGGCATCCTCGCAGGAGGCACCGACGCCGCGCCGCTGTACGGGCCGGACGACCTTGAGGCCACTGGGTTCGATCCCGAGCGCGACCTTGGCTTCCCCGGACAGCCGCCGTTCACGCGCGGAGTACAACCCAACATGTACCGCGGTCGCCTCTGGACGATGCGGCAGTACGCCGGCTTCGGCACCGCAGCCGAATCGAACGAACGCTATCAATACCTCCTGAAGCAGGGGCAGACGGGCCTGTCCGTGGCGTTCGACCTGCCGACGCAGATGGGACGCGACTCCGACGACCCCAAGGCGCTCGGCGAGGTCGGGCGCGTTGGCGTTGCCATCGACTCGATCGCCGACATGCGAATTCTTTTGAGAGGACTTCCGCTGGAGACCGTCTCCACGTCGATGACCATCAACGCGACCGCTTCGATCTTGTTGTGCATGTACATCGCCGTGGCCGAAGAGAACGGAGTGCCTAGAAATAAGCTGCGCGGCACGATTCAGAACGACATTCTCAAAGAGTACATGGCGCGCGGCACGTATATCTACCCGCCGCGCCCATCCATCCGTCTAATCAATGACATCTTCGCGTTCGCTTCAAAAGAAGTGCCGAAGTGGAACACGATCTCGATCAGCGGCTATCACATCCGCGAGGCCGGCTGCGATGCCGTGCAAGAGGTCGCGTTCACGCTCGCAGACGGCATTGCCTACGTGCAGGCGGCGATGGAGGTTGGCCTCGACGTCGACACCTTCGGCGCACAGCTCTCGTTCTTCTTCAACGTGCACAACAACCTCATCGAGGAGGTCGCCAAGTTCCGCGCTGCGCGAAGGATGTGGAGTCGCATCATGCAGGAGCGCTTCGGCGCCAAGACGGAGCGCGCGAGGGCGCTGCGCTTTCACTGCCAGACGGCGGGCATGACGCTCACGGCACAGCAGCCGCTCAACAACATCGCGCGGGTGACCGTACAGACACTCGCTGCAGTGCTCGGCGGATGCCAGTCGCTGCACACGAACAGCTACGACGAGGCGCTCGGCTTGCCGACGAGCGAGGCCGCGACGATCGCGCTCCGAACCCAGCAGCTCGTGGCGCAAGAGTCCGGCGTGGCAGACTTCGTCGACGCGCTCGGCGGGAGCTACGCCGTGGAGGCGCTCACGCATCGCATCGAGCTCGAGGCCAACAAGTACCTCGCGCGGATCGACGAGCTAGGTGGGATGGTCTCGGCGATCGAGCAAGGCTACCCGCAGCGCGAGATCCAAAACACCGCGTACCAGTACCAGCTCGAAGTAGAGCGAAAGCAGCGGCTCATCGTAGGATTGAACGCCTACACGCAAGACTCCGCGGCGGTGCCCGTGATGAAGATCGATCCCAAGATCGAGGCCGAGCAAGTGGAGCGCCTCCGCGTGCACAGAGCGGGGCGCGACCAGCCGGCGCTCGCGTCTTGCCTCGTCGCGATCGAGCGCGCGAGCAAGGCGAGCGACAACTTGGTGCCGCTCGTGCTCGCTGCGGTGAAGGCGGGCGCGACCGTAGGCGAAATCTCCAACGTGCTCCGCGCGACGTGGGGAGAGCACCAAGAGACCCTCGTGTTGTGACCCGTGAACGAGCCAACCGAGAGCACGGAGCTACAGTCGAAGCGCTGCACGCGTCATGACCTGGCGCTAGGAGCAGACGGGCGCTGCGTCGTCTGTCTGCGCGAGCTGCGAGACGCCGGTGAGGCCGCGCGCGTTCGCCGAGCGGACAGGACGCCGCGACTCATCGCGAAGATCCTCATCGGCGTCATGGCAGGACTGGCCGCGTTTTTTCTGCTGATGGCCCTGCTCGATACGAACCAAGCCGTCGAAGAGCCTACGGCGCCGCTCGACGCCACCTCCCTTCCAGGGTAAACGCCGTTGCGTGGTCGAGACGTCGCTGAACAATCCGAAGCAGAAGAAGAAGAAGAACAAGAGCGCCGCGGAGGTTCGGGCCGAGCTCCACGAGCTGACCAAGCCGACCGGAGAGCGGCCGGCGTCCGACCTGAAGCAGCTGTACCTTCGCGTCGGTGGAGCCGTGCTCGTGGGTTGGGTCCTCGCGATCGCGGTGTACTCCTGGCAGAAGACGGTGTGGCCGGTCTATGTGGCGGGCGTCGTCACGGCGGTCGTGATCGGCGCGGCGATTTGGCTGCGGCGTTATCTTCAAAAGACGGAAGCACTCGGCGAAATCCTGCGGAACGCCAACACGGACGAGGGCCGCAAGGATGCGCTCGTTCGTTTGAAGAGCGACTTCAAGAAGGACGACGTGCAGGCGACCATCGCGCGCGCGCAGCTCGAGATGCAAGATGACCCGAAGAAGGGCCTCGAGACGCTCGAGTCGATCAATCTCGACAAGATCAACCTACCCGGCATGGCCGATCAGGTCCGCGCGATGCGGGCCAACATCCACCTGACGATGAACGACCCGCAAGCCGCACGGCCTCTCGTGGACGCGCTCGAGCTCGGCAAGCAGCAAGAACCGAAGGTGCGCGCGATGCTCGCGACGGTCGCGGCCGAGACGTGGGCGCGGACGGGCGCGGCGAAGAAGGCGCTGGATACGCTTGAGCTCTTCGATCCCGAGGACACGTCGATGGGCGAGATGCGCATCCAGATGTACCGCGCGCGGGCGTTCGCTTGCGCGGCGAATCAGGACATGAAGGGCGCGGAGCGGGCGCTGAGAAAGCTCGGAGAGACGCACCCGCATCTGCTCGCGATGTTCGTGGGGAAGAAGATTCACCCGCTCTTGGATCGCGCAGCAAAGCAGATGATCGCGCGTTCTGGCGTGGTGCCTCGCAAGATGATCCGCCAGAAGATGTGATGGGTTCGGGCACGGACTAGCTGGCGGTCGTAGAGGCGACGTCTTCTTCGCTCACGCGCCACACGTCTCGCAGGTGCAAAAAAACGCTTTGTGCGATCGACATGCACGGCACCGCGAGCAGCGCGCCTACTACGTGGAAGAAGTGCTCTCCTACGATCAGCGAGAAGATCACCAACACGGGGTGAATCTTCGCTGCGTCTCCCATGATCTTCGGGTTGAGAAAGTTCGCCTCGAGCTGGTGAATACCTACGATCCACGCGAGCACGAAGAGCGCAGTACCGAAGGACTGCGTGAGGCCTAGCGCGACGGCGGGGATCGCGCTGATGATCGAGCCGAAGATCGGGATGAGCGAGAGGATGGTCGCGACGAGCGCCAGGACGGGCCAGTACTTGAGGCCGACGAGCGCGAAGCCGATCGCGCTGAGCACGCCGTTGATGAGGCAAATGACGAGCTGACCGCGCACGACTCCAGAGAGGCCCTCGTCGATCCGGCGCAATAGCGAGGCGAAGCTGTCGCGGCTCCTTGGCACCAACAAGGACGACATGAAGCCGACGATCTTCTCACGCGTGAGCATCATGTACGCGGCGAGCATCAAGGTGATCCCGAAGATGAAGATCGCGCGCGCGGCCGAGGCGACGAGGTTGCCGCCGAATTTCACGAGCTCGATCGCGTTGGACTGCACGTACACGATCGACTTGTGCGTGGCTTCGTCGACGAGCTTGCTCAGCTCGATCTTCGCGGGCTTCTCGCGCGG
>JAYVYD010000380.1:0-3841 GCA_043784605.1 Myxococcales bacterium
GTGTGGCGCCGGTGAGACGCTTTGCGGAAAAGAGTGCATCGACACCGTGGCAGATCCCGCCAACTGCGGCGCGTGCGCGACGGCGTGCAAACCCGGTGAGGTGTGCGGTGCCGGCGCGTGCGCGCTCACGTGCGGTGCGGGTTCCACGCAGTGCGGAGCGTCTTGCTTCGACACCAACGTAGACGCGAAGAACTGCGGCGGCTGCGGCAAGAGCTGCAGTGCGGGTGAGGTCTGCGCGGCCGGAAAGTGCGCCGCTCAGTGTCCGGCACAACAGACGCTCTGCGTGGGCGACGGCGGCGCCATCAGCTGCATCAGCCCCACAACGGACGCGAAGAACTGCGGTGGCTGCGGCGCCGCGTGCGACCCGGGCAAGGTGTGCTCTGCAGGCAAATGCGGCGACACTTGCGGGGTCAACGAACAGCTCTGCAAGGGCATGAACAACGCGCCGTATTGCTCGGCCGTGCAGACGGACAACAAGAACTGCGGCACGTGCGGCAACGTCTGCAGCGCGGGCCAAACGTGCGTGGGCGGCAAGTGCAGTGGCAACTGCGGATTGAGCGAGACGCTCTGCCCGGGCGGTGACGGCGGCATCGGCTACTGCGCGAAGACGGACACGGATCAGGCCAACTGCGGCGCGTGTGGCAGCGTCTGCAAAGACAGCAATGGCGAGATCTGCGTCAACGGCAAGTGCCAGCTGCAGTGCAGCCAGGGTCTCGCACAGTGCGGCAAGCAATGCATCGACCTCACCTCCGATCGCGACAACTGCGGCAAGTGCGGGCAACCGTGCGGCGGCGGACTCTTCTGCGCGGGTAGCAAGTGTACGGCGTGCACGAACATCAACATCGCGTCGCTCGGGTCTCCCACGGCGTCTAGCGGTGGCTCAGGGCAGTACGGTCCCTCCAACTGGAACGACGGCGTGCTCGAGATCAACAACTGCAACGTGTGGGGTTGGATCTCGGCGAACAACGTGCCCGGCGGCAACGAGTGGGCGCAGTACACGTGGCAGGCGCCGCACACCATTACCAAGATGCACATGGACACCCTAAGCGCGACGGTGACCAACACCTGCGGCGGCCTCGGGCGCACGCTCGGCGGCGTCACGTTCGTCCAGTGGTGGGACGGCGCGAAGTGGGTCACGGACGGCAAGGTGAACCTCCTCGACGATTGGGACTACACCTTCACTTCCCCCGTCACTACGACGCAGATCCGCCTCTACGATCTCTACTGCACCAACTCGCTGGGCCAGACGAGCAACCCCGTCATCTTCGAGTGGACCGTCACCGCCTGCAACTAGTCGCCGATCGGTGCGGCAGCATCCCACCCGGTCACGCGCGCGAGCTCGCTCATCGTCACGTTGACGTCCATCAGCGAGACGATGTGATTGACGCGGGCGTCGATGTACGTACGCAGCGGCTCTAGCAAGGCCGTTTCTTGCTTGGTTCCGAGTTCGATGGCGTCTTGTGTGCTCACGATCCACTCGCGCGTGCGGTGCTCGAGGCGCGCCCACTGCTCCTCGCGCTTGCGAGCCTCGAGCGCGGACGCGTAGGCGCTCTCCACTTCCACCGCGATGCCGCCGAGAGCGTAACGCTCGAGCGACCGCGCCTCTTCGAGCTGCGACTCCACTTGCTCGACGCGCGCCGCGTTCGGCAGCAGATCGAGGCTCCACCGTGCGCCGACGCCGAAGCCGAAGCCGAACGAGTTAAGCCCGCTGTTGGCCGCCCAAAAGTTGTTCTGAGTGACGATGGAGGGAAAGCTGTTGTAGTTGGCGGAGAGAAGAACGCCGAGATCAGGGAAGAAGCGCGCGCGCTGCAACGAGAGCAGAGCACGACGCGCGACGACGCCCGCGCGGGCCTGGTTGACCTCGGGCCGGTAAAGACGCGCTGCCGCCAGGTATTGAACGAGCGGGCCGAGTGCGGTCTGCGGGCGCGTGAGCGGCTTGTCCGGGATGTCGAAATCCGTCTCGACGCCGGTGAAAAAGCGGAGCGCCGCCATTGCGAAGGTCTCGCCCTTGTCCGGATCGCCCGAGCGCGCGAGGAGCTGATCGCGATAGATCAAGAGACGTGTCTCGTCGATCTCGTCGACCGATTTGTCACCCTTCTCTAGCTTCTTGTTGACGCCGTCGATCGCCGCCTGGAGCTTCCCGAGGATGTCCTTGGCGAGGTAGCGAGCGTCGCGCGCGAACATGGTGCCAAAGTACGCGCGCCGAACGTCCATGCGGACGGTGTCGCGCACCTTCTCCATATCCCACTCTTGCACGCGCACGTTGGCCTCACCGGCCTCTCTCGCCGCCGTGATCTTGCCGAACGTGTAGAGCGGCACGGTGCCGGAGATCGAGAACGTGAAGAACGGCTCGTAGGTGGAGGCGGTCGGGTTGAGCGCTGTCGCCGGCGCGCTCGTGTAGCCCACGGTGCCTCCGATGATCGGCGCGATTCCGGCGCCCGCCTGCGCGGACCACTGCCAGAACGGGACATACTTCGCCTCGTCGAGTTGACCGTGTGCAAAAGCGACCCGAGCGCGCGCGGCCCACAAATTCGGGTGGTTGCGATCTGCGAGCTCGAGACACTCACGGAGCGTGAACGTTCGACGAGGCGCCTGTACCGCAACGGGTGTTGCGTTCGGTGTGGACGGCGCGTCGTCGTCCAAGTCGAAGTCGCCTGCACGCGCGACGCCGGCCCAGAGCAGCGGGGCGGCGCAGAGCACGGCGAGGCGGCGGCGCGACATCGAGGGCGGACACTACCAACGCGAGCGAGACGCGCAAGCGGTCAGTCGTCCTCGGATGGGGGCGACGACCCATTCGTGGGAGGATCGAACTTGCGCACGATCCGCCTGAAATTGGAGCGGTCGAGGCCCGCCATGCGCGCGGCCACGGAGATGTTCCCCACCGAACGGCGCATCGCTTCCTTCACATAGGCTTCGTCGAACGACACGAGCGCGCGACGCTTGGCTTCGGCGTACGGCAGCCGCCTGCACGGCTGCTTCCACGTCGGCGGAGGCTGTCAGCATGATGACCTCGATCGAAGGCCACCGCGTCTTCGTCTCGCAGAGCAGCTCGAGGCCCGTCAAGCGGGGCAGCATCATGTCGACGAGCAACACGTCCGGCGGGGAGCTCGCGAGCTCGTCGAGCGCCGCGTGTCCATCATCGGCGGTCGTGACAACGATGCCCTTCGCGGAGACGAGCCTCGCGAGGCTCCTACGCTGCGAGTGCTCGTCTTGCGCGACGAGCACTCGGATTCGACCGAGCGCTCCTTGCACCGACGGCGCGTCATTCGACCTCCGCGTGCCGCCCCGTGAAACGGTCGTCACGGGCCCTCGACGGTGAAGCGCACAACCCCGAGACGACAGCTCCACTCACAACGCTGCCACGATCAGTTTTTTCGTCAGCGTCGTGCATGCGAGATTGTTTCGCGCGCCCTCGTCGGCCAGCGCGAACGCGTCGTAAGGGACGAGCTTGCGCGTGTTGACGGAGACGCGCGCGCGTGTGGAAAGCTCTGCGCGGACGACCGTGACGATCGTGCGCCTGTGCGTGAGCACGTGCACCACGTCTCTGACGACGTGAACGCTGGTGAGAGCCAAATCCAGGGCGCGCGCGAGGCCTGTCGCGATCGTCTCTGCGCCTTCGTCGCTCGCGTCCGCCATGGGCGGCTCCCACATTCCTTCCATGAGCGCGCCTCCTGCGCGCCGACCCAAGAGCACTCGCGCACCAGAGACGGCGACGAGCGCAACGCGCTTCCAGACCACCGGCGGCGCCTTGCGCTTCACGATCGGTAGTCGCTCTTGGAGCCCACGAGCGCGAGCCTCGCAGTGATGTCGCACAGGGCACCCTTCGCATCGTGGCGAGCGC
>JAYVYD010000381.1:0-8589 GCA_043784605.1 Myxococcales bacterium
TCTTGCTGTAGTTCGCCTTGGTAAAACGCACCGTCAAACCATTCGGCTGCTCAGTGAGCGTCACGACGCACCTAGCCCCATCGGTGATGGCGGTCGATCCCCGATTGGAGGCCGTGCCGACCTTGACCTTCGCGCCTTTGGCGTCCAACGCGCGAGCGTCTTTGTTCGTGTGCGACGAACCTAGAATCGTCGCGCCACCGCTCGAAGGGATGAGGCTTTCGAGCGCCTGTATGAAACGCGTTCCGGCCGCGTTGTCCGTCTCGGCCTTCGGCCCACAAAATCGGCTAATTGGATCGATGACAACGAGATCGTACGGGCCAGTGGCGCGGAGATACTCACGTAGCTCGACGAGGAACGGCAGCTCATTGTCGTCTTTGTCGAGCATGGCGCACACGATCCCTTTCATCGGCATCACGACGACGCTTTCGGGCGGGGGTTGGCCGCGGTCGCTCGCGGCCTTGTAGAGTCGGCGATGTGCCTCGTCGGCGTCCTCTTCGCCAATGACGATGAGCACGCGCCCGCGTGAGCGCACCGTCAGTGCGTCGTACAGTTGGCCACCGCAAGCGACCGCGAGGCCGAGATCGATCGCCAGCGTCGTCTTGCCGCACCCACCCTCGGCGCTCAAAATCATCACCTCGCCCCGTGGAATGATGCCGGTGGGCGCCAATTCTGTCCGCGAATCGTAAATGAGGTACTCGCGTGCAGGAGCGTCGGTCGCGTACCACCCCAGTGGCACAATGATCGCGGCGTCGGTGATCATCGGCGACGGCTCCCGATTTTGGTCGGCTGTTTCAATCCACGAAACGCGCGATCGAAGTGATCCCTCAACTTCTGCTTGTCGCTTTCGGGCGGCACGCAGCGTTCATTGAACGCCGCAAGTAGGGTCCACGCGTCGGCCATCGTGAGCGGATAGCGAGGATCATCAACGATGGACGCGAGATGCCTCGCGGCGCGAAAAAGTTGGATGCGACCGTTTGCACCGCGAACCCCGGACTCTACCTTCGCGATGTACCTCGTCGCGAAACGGAGCACCCACGCGGGCGAGGTTCCGTTCTGGCCCATGTCCATGTCGTCGCTTTGAGCATTCGCGCGCTGTGCGTGCGGCGCCTTGGCGCGCTGCGAATCGCTAGCTCGGAGGACCGAGCCATCTACGACGTCGACGAGTACCTCACCAGGTCGCGTGCGTTTCTCGCGCTCTCTCGCGAGAATGTTATCCACATCGAGCGCGACGCCCTGCCGCGATGCGAACGAGAAATCCGAGCCCGCGCGGACGAGCGATTTGTACCAATAGCGCCCTAGCTCGCCGCTCTCCTTCGCGAGGACCACCCCTGCCTGTCGATGCAGATCCATGACGTGAGCGACCACGAGCGGATACTCACGTGTCGGGTGCATCGAACGATTTGTCTCGATGACCAGGCGCCACCTGTGCTCGTGATCGATCGCCGGATGACGGTGATTGAACGATGAGTGGGCGAAGCGTCGGACCCCATCGAGGACTGCAATACCAGTCTCGATGTCGCGATTGTCTGCGCCGTGCGCCTCGTGCTCGACGACGACCGCGCTGACCGCGAGCACGAGGGCTTGGCTCTTGCGGTTGTCGAGATAAATTTCAGGTGTCCAGGCACCCGCGAGACGCTTCTTTTCCGCGCGAAATTCGGGCTTTGCCTCCTCCTCGGGAGATCCGGGTCGCGTGACCATTGGTCGCGAGAGCGCGGTCTCGACTGCGCCGAAGGATCGTCGCAGCCGCCGCCCAAATCGATTCTCATACGCAGCGAACTCGGTGATCTCGATCAGCGTGTTCTCGTCGCTGCGCGGCCGTCGACTGCGGTCGACCGCTGCGCGGGCTCGCTCGACCCGAGCAAGGGTCTGCTCGTGTTGCGCGTTGCGCGCGTCGCGCCCGCGCGCAATCGCGTCCCCTACACGATCGTAGATCGCCTGCTGATCAGGCGCGAGAGGCTTGTCGTCGGACGCCATTAGCTCGACCTCGGCGTAGTTCGGGGTCTGATGGGCGTGCGAAATGGGTTCACGCGGTTGGCCGCATCGGGAGGCGTGGACGTTGATCGCGTCGGCGCTCGGTCCACCGTCCGTGCTGCGTGGATGCGCGGCGCGAACGTGATGGGGTTCTGCTCGTGCTGGCGGATCCACCGCTCTAGGTCGCTACGACGGACGCGCACAGTGCGACCAGCGATCAGGCGGGGACATTGCTGGATGATCTCGTAAGCGCGCGACCGAGAGATACCCAGTTCCTCGGCGACATCCACAGCCGAGAGATACCTACTCGTTGGTGGTGGTTGTGGAGGTGGCGCTTCCGATAGCGATGACAACGACGAGCTTGATCTCGTCGCACGCCGCGGAGCACGACGGCCCCCTCGTCGCGGACATGGTCGGACAACGCTTCTCGTCGCGCTCTCACTGCTCAGGGGTGTCACACGGAGGCGCTGAGCACGCAGGCGCTGAACCATTGCCCGCGCCCGAGCGATCGACGGCGCCAACCGCGCCAACGTGGCCCTGATTGGATACTCCTTGGTTATTGCTCGCGCCCGAGCGATCGACGGAGTTAGCTCCTCCAGCGTTGAGCGAGCGGACCTCCTCGTGTCTCGCAGAGCGTCATCCAGAGCTTGCCCCGAGGTTTGCGGTGCGGTAGTTTTGGTCATCTGCTCGTAACGGCGTGAACTCCCTCCCGGAAAGAGGTCTCACGCCGTTGCCCATTTGGGCTTGGGTGAGGTGAGTCACGACCGCGCTACTCCTGGTTCGTGTTGGCGACTATGCGCGAGGACTGGTCGAGCGAAATTGATGAAGGACAAAGGCTCCACCAACCACGAGCGCGATAACGCCATAGCCGGTCCAAAAGCCGGTCTCTTCGGCGCGTTCGCTCCACGCCTGGGCGAGATCATGCTCTGCACTTAGTTGCCGGAGCGACGGTCCTTGCGGCAGCCACGGATTCGCATTCGATGATGACGATGACGGTGAAGTAGGTGCGAGCGCCCGAGTGATCGAGGTTGCGTTGCCGACTGAGAGCAGGCTTGCCAGGTTCATTTGGCCACCTTCATGATCAGGGCGATCACGATCGCGGTGGCCACGGCCGCGAGAGACCCTTTGAAGAGCCCCCGCTGCCACTTCGCGGTCGCTTCCGCGCGGGCCTTGAAGGCTGCCACTGGCAGCGCATCGCGCGCTTCTTCTTCAAACCGTCGCGCGCCCAAATAGTCATCAGTCTTGCTGGTAGTCCGCTCCGCTTCCGTCCTTCGAGCCGACTGCATGATATCCAGTACGTGCCGATCAGCGGACGCGCCACGTGCATCGTCGGACGATGACGCTGACACGTCAGCGGGCGTAGTCACCGCAGACGGAAGGCGCGTAATGTTGTTATCCTGCATGCTGATCACCCGGTCTGTTTCGTAGCGACAAATTCCGCGAGTTCGGGACTGAGCGTGCCGCTTTTCATGTCCGCTGCCGCGCGCTCCGAAGGCAGCAGGAGTCCCTTCATCAGCTTCGTACGACCCGCTTGGATGCGAGCCTGTGTGTCTGTGTAATCTGGATGCGACGGATTCATGAGGATCCGCGCGTACTCTTCGACGACGGAAGTCACGAGCGCCAATCCGCGCGTCGCCGACGGCGTTCTCATGAAAATAAAAGTGCCACAAACCTCACAACACAAAAATGGCTTACCTCGACGATCGAGCCGGAGGCGCATGCCTTCTGGCGCAAGACAACACCAGCACGCGCGAGGCTCAGCCAGCGACTGCGACATGATCCATCTCCCGTTTGTTGAGGACTGAAAAAGTTTTCTCGCTCGCCTCTTGGTAGCGGGATTTTTCGAGCCTCCACTGTCCGTCGGCGACATCGATCACGACATCCGCCTCATGAAGCAACTCATTTTTGCCAGCTACTGTGCCGAGTTTGTTCTCCTGAGCAATGCCAATGAGCACTTGCAAATCAGGCAGGATCGCCAGCAGGTGCCGCAGATCACGTGGCGAGAACAGGCCCACCTGCACGCTATCGATTGCCATGCCAACCACTTTGCGAGCCTGAGCGATCTGGGCGATTTGATCGATCGTCGAGCGCCCAATGACAACGAAATCGGAGCGCTTCACTGCTGCTCTGGAAAGCCGCGAGGCGAGCGTTGGACCAGGCGGCTCCTCTTGGGAGGAGAGCAAAACTGCGCCGCTCATGGTGTCGAGTGCTCGGGCCGTCCAGGTGCTCTTGCCAGCTCCCGGTGCGCCATGGACCACGACGAGCGCGCCAGGACCTAACTGGAGGTCGGGGAACGCTGCGACGTCCACCCGCCCCCAAGACGAAGCCGAGAGCGCGCGCGCGTCGGTGATCTCCGGGATGCTGTCAATCGCGGCGACAGCCCGCGTCGGACGCATGACGACATAGCCCGCCTCGAAGCACGCAAGACACCATGAGGTGTGTGCTGGGTAACGGGCGAGGCAGATGAGGCAGACGAAGTCCATTGGTGATCGCTCGTGGATGCGTTCGTTCGTTATAGAGAAGTTAGCATCAGACAAAGTTAGTGCAATATTATACAATCATTTCATGCATGTACACAAGAATTACACACTTTGTTCAGTGTCCAGGGGGCGAAGGAGCGACAAGGTCTCCACGGGACGATAACGGTTAATGGGCCCTGGCAAGCGATACCGGCAATAAGATCGCGCCGCTCGATCGTGAACGAATCTGCCGCAACTCCGATCTCCTCAACTGCAACAGCTGAGGCGCCACCGATGTTCGCGGCGCCTCGCGGCGCCTTTGGCCCGCGTACGCGCTTCTAGCTCGATAGCCGACGAATCAAGCGGGAAGGGACTGGCCTCTCAACGAAGCACGGACGGACCCACACCAAAACCATCCCAACAGCCTGCCAACGACGTGGAGTCGGACGACAAGACCAAACGCAAAGGGTCACGGTATTGGCCATGGGCACAGCTGATGGCGCGGAGTTTCGCGATCGATGTGGAGAAGTGCCCCAAGTGCGAGGGCCGCATGAAGCTCGTCGCGCTCGTAGAAGACTCACACAGCGTCGACTGGCGAAAAAGCGCGAGGCTAGTCGCGCTTCGCGGTCTACTGCGCGAGTGGCCGAAACACGGGCTCGCCGTCTTGACCGTTGACATATCCACCATCCAGAAACACCGGCGCCATCGGAACCCTGGACCACTCGCTCTTAGGCAATCGGTGGCGTCGAGCGGCTTGTTCCCCGTCGTGAGTCTCTCGACGTATCGGGTACGTCGGCGGAACGTGTGAAGCAAAGTAATCGCGCTTCGCCCGAACAACGGCTTTCTCGACCGCCACATGCATACAACATCCGCCAAGAATGCGCGTCCGCAGTCCATTTCGGTTGCGACGATAGCCACGTTACCCCACGATCGTCGGCAACCAAACAAAAGGGGACTTCATGCGAAGATTTCGCTCCGTCGTCGGCGTCCGTCGGCAGATTGCCGTCGTACGGCGCTCACTTGGCGCGCTTGCGGTGGTCGTAGCTGCCAACGCCTGCGAGGCGAACGTGCAGGACGCACCTGTAAGCTTCGGCGTGCCTCAAGCCACGCCGTTTCCGTATGACAACAACCATCGACAGTCCGAAACTACCATCGTCACGACGTCAAGTTTCCTCTTTCCCCTTCTTGTGGTCGCGTACAACGATAGCAGTCTGGCGGTCAAGAATCCAACTGCGGACTACACGACGGGGACCTACCAGCGTGGTTGGACCGAACTTGGTTGGTCGACGAGCGCTGATTCCGGGGTTACGTGGGATTATCGCGGTCAAGTATCGCCGTTTCTCGTTAACGGTGGCACCAACAATAGCGGGGCGTCTGCTCTAACGGGGGACCCGAGCGCGGCCGTCGACCCACACACCACGTCAGTGGTCTATCTGGCGAGCATGGGTGTGAGCGATCAGGCTTGGAACCAAGCGAGCGGGGGAACCAATACGATCGTCTTCGGCGCCAACGGGATCTCGGTGAACGGATTCACCGCGACCTCGCCGATCGAACTCAGCGACAGCCTCTGCGTGGCCAAATCGAGTGACGGTGGGATTTCGTTTACGTCGGCTGGTTGTATTCGCCTCGGAGCTACAGGTGTGGCCGACCGGACATCACTGACCGTCGATGGGAACGGCTTCATCTGGGCCTCCAGCATTCGCACGCCACCTGGCGGCAACAAGGCGAGCTTCGGCAAGGTGGCAGTGTTTAGGAGCGTACTACCGAGCGACCCCACTGCATTCGTAGAGATGCCGCCACCAGTGGCCAATGTCTACGATCCCGTTTTGCGTCGCGATCTAGAAGGGAATGTGTGGATTGGTGCCCAAGGCGTTCCGTCGGCAGACGGCGACGGGTCGGTGTGGCTCCAGGAATTCGACATCAAGAAGTCGATGTGGGTCAACTTTAGGGATGTAGCGCTGAATTGTGGGAAGAAGGTAGACCGCGATACATTTCCCAGATTCGGATTTAGTGCGATGCGCAACGCGCATCCCTACGATTTTGATTTCGGTCTCGATGACGCGGCCACCGTGGGCGGTGTTGGAACCGAGGTTATGCGGATCGCGTTTGAACAGACCGACCCGGAGAACACGACTCGTCACCTGATTCAAGTCGCCCAGTACCCCTTGAACCTATCGGCATGTTCGACATCGGCGACGACAGGGCCGTCGTCGATTTCGACCACTTTTGGTGAGCTTGGGACGCAGTTCATGCCCTCGCTGAATTACGCAAAGCGTGGCGTCGAACCGTATTGGTCTTTGGTCTACCTGACGACCGCCCAAGTCAAAGACGAGTTCGATCAATACATTTACCCCGCGGGCGGACGCGTTGTCCGCAACTCCAACTCTCAATTTCCAAGAGAAATCGGGTTTACGCCGCTTGCGCCGACCGACTGGTACGCATGTCTCGATGGTGGGTATTGGGGTGACTACTTTGGCGTCACCCAGGTGCGCGACCTGAACGGATCCTGGTGGAATGTGTCGGCTTTTACGAGTTCGAGACCAGCACCGCCTTGCGTTGGACCAGGCCCACAGCATGTCGCCGCTTCGCGCTGGTGATTGGGTGCTCTGCATCGGTGTCGCGATGATCGCCGTTCGATGTGGAGGCCTTGAAGATCGCGGTGCTGTCGATGCGTCCAACGGCATCGATCGCACGACCGGCGATGTAGCGACTGATTCCACGCCCACTCACTGGCCCGAGGCCGGGCCGCTCACCTGCGATGACGTTGGGAAGTATCCGGGTACGGCGACGTGCTGCGGGAGTTCGTACTGTGCGGGGTCGTGCCTCAATGCCAAGGACGGAGGTCAAGCATGCATTTGCACAGGGATTGCCGCAGGCTGCGTCTGGCCGACCGTGTGTTGCAATCAGGCGTGTGTTGCGCCAGAAGCGTGTAGGTAAAATAATGGGCTGCAGATTTCTCACCACGGCGCTCCTCGCGTGCGTTCTTGGCTGCGGAGCAGACGCGAGGCCTCTTGATGCGTCCGCCGGAGAGGGTGGTGCCGACGCCTTAGACGATGGTGCGATTGTCCTGCCTGATGCCTGGCAACCGCCTGCTCCAATACTCGTGGACGGAGGTACGGAGTGTGGATTGCCGGTCGTGACCGCGTGTCACGATGCAACCCTGTGGACCTGCTGCAATGGCGGCATTTGCGCCGGAGCGTGTGTGCTGTTCCCGGACGCAAGCGGGCCGGAGTGTTATTGCCCATCAGCGTCGCTTCATGGAGGGTGCCCCGCTGCCACAGTTTGCTGCGGTGACGGAGAGGGCTGCATCACTCCAAAGGCGTGTGGCACGCTTCACCCTCCGCCAGGGGGATGTCCAACGGACGGCGGCTAGACTTTGAAGCTGTAAGGACCGTTGGCCGCTACCACCCCATTGCGGCGCATTCCGGTCAACGTGACCGCTCGGATCGGAGCAACGTGACCGATAGGGTCGGTGATCGGAGCGTAAGCGATTTGAACGCGGGTTGTCGAGGCGTGGCGGGCGCTCGACCGTTCGCGGAACCGTCCGAACTACTTCTCACGGGCGGGCTCGAAGAGACTCGTTGAATGGTATCGAAGGCGAACATGGAAGGGAGGCGATCACAAGACCTCTACCCAGGCTCTACCCCGAGAGGTGGAAAACGGCGCACTTGGTGGACACCGAAAATCACGAAGCAGGCTATAAATTGGTGCCCAGAGACGGAATCGAACCGCCGACACGGGGATTTTCAATCCCCTGCTCTACCAACTGAGCTATCTGGGCAACAGCTTCACGGCGAACCGCAAAAAGCCCGCGCAAACTCTCTCAACCGACGCGCATTGTCAAGCTCACCAGACAAACGCAGCCATCTTTGCGAGCGAGACGAGCGCTCGACTCTCAATGACAAGCGTCGTGGCCCGACGGGAACGCCGAGCGGTACGTGGCGATCGTCTGCACGCAGAGGTGTTGCCCAGTCGAGTACGAGCCGAGCCCCGTGTCCTTCGTGTCGCCGCCCGAGTAGCCGACGACGTAGCCCGCTTGGTAAACCTGGCCGTCGTTGGTCGCGAGCTGGTGCTGCGGCAACAAGTGCAGGAAGCGGAACTTGTCGCCCGTGACGAGGTCCACGAACTCGGGCATGTAGCCCCAGCCGTATACGCCGTG
>JAYVYD010000382.1:0-7212 GCA_043784605.1 Myxococcales bacterium
CACGCGGGGGTGTCGCCCGATCTCATGTGCATCGGCAAGGCATTCGCGGGTGGCGTGCTCCCGATGGCCGCGGTGCTCGCGACCGAGCGAGTGTTCGACGCGTTCCGCGGAGACGCGACGCGCGCGTTCTACTACGGGCACACGTTCTGCGGTAACCCGCTGGGCGCAGCCATCGCACGAGAGGTGCTCGCCATCTTCCGCGACGAGAAGATCGCAGACCAGGTGGCACGCAAGCAACGCTTGATTTCGCAAGCATTCGCGCGAATCGCGCAGATTCCGGGCGTCGCGCGCGTTCGATCGATCGGGATGATCGGAGCCGCGGACCTCGGCGAGGCCGGCTACGAGGGCGGCCTCGGCTGGCGCGTGTACGAAGAGGCCAAGAAGCGAGGCGCTTACCTACGGCCGCTCGGAGACACGGTCTACGTGTGCCCGCCGCTCGTGATCGAGGACTCAGTGCTCACGGAGCTCCTGCAGATCCTCGAAGACAGCGTCCGCGCCGTTACTTGATGACGACGCTGGACTCGTACATCCCCATGCCACAAGTGAACTTGAGCGTGCGCGCGCTGTCCGTGGGCACGTCTACGTAGACGGTCGTGTTCATCGGGAGGTCCTTCTTCAGGCTGATCTCCGGGAAGACCACGGCGGTCGCACACGTGTCCTCGCTCGTGCGCGTGAACGCGAGCGTCACGGGTTTGCCTTTGTCCACGCTGACGGACGAGGGCGTGAAACCCTTCTGATCAGCCGTGATCGCGATGGTGCCCGGCTTGGTCTCGGCTTTGTTGCAACCGAGCGTGAGGATGAACATGACGAACACCGAGGCGCGCATGCATGTGGCTATAACGCGAGTAAGCTCGGCTCGCCAATGAGCAAGGTCCTCACCTCCGTCGTCCTGCGCACGCTCGTGATTACGATCAACCGCCCCGAGAAGCGCAACTGTGTCGACGGCGAGACCGCGCGATTGCTACACGACGCGTGGATTCGTTTTCGCGACGACGACGCGCTCTGGGTCGCGATCCTCACGGGGTCGGGCGATCAAGCGTTCTCGGCGGGCGCGGATCTCTCGGACCTCGGCGGACTCTCCGCGGCCGTGGGCACGACGACCCAACAACGCGATGCGTTCGTCCAGAGTGGCCCGGGATTCCTCGGCTACACGCGACAGACGGACGTCTACAAACCGATCGTTTGCGCGGTCAACGGGTTCGCGCTCGCCGGCGGGCTCGAGCTGATGTGCATGGGAGACATTCGCGTGGTCGAAGAGCACGCGGAGATGGGGGTCGCGTGCAGGCGTTGGGACGTGCCGCTCGTGGACGGCGGGACGCAGCGCCTCCCGCGCATCGTGGGCATGGGCCGCGCGATGGAGCTGATCCTCACGGGCCGATTCATCGATGCGGCCGAAGCGAAGGCGATCGGGCTCGCCAACGAGGTCGTCGGCAAAGGCGCCGCTCTCGCACGTGCGCACGAGCTCGCCAAGACGCTGTGTGCGTTGCCCCAGGGCGCGATGCGAGCCGACAAGAAGGCCGCGATGCTCGGCTGGGGAACTCCGCTCGCCGAGGGTCTGCGCATCGAGGCGGCCGCGGGGATGACCGTGCTCGGCGGCGCCGACATGGCCGAAGGAGCGCGCGCGTTCCTCGAGAAGCGCTCAGCGAAGTTCCCGCGATGACTACTTCTTGAACGGGCTGTTCGGATCACTGCGGAGCGGCGCGATGCCGTACGCGGGTGCCATCATGCGCTCGGTGGGCTTGCTGGCATCCGGCTTGGATTTTGCGGCGCTCGCGTCTTTGCTTGATGCATCAAGCGCTGCGCCACCGTCGAGCTCGACCGGGAGGCGACGCGTCTGGCCTCGGCGGCGGACCTCCGTAGACGGGTGCTGGGACCCTCACGCCAGCGTCGAAGGCGACCGGTGGGCCGCCATACACTGGTGCGCCGCCACACGATGGGCGAACTCCGCCCATCGCCACTACCCCCGCGAACAACACGCCGAGCCGCGTTCGTGTCCCCAGCGTTCTCGGTGCGCGGGAGCGACACGCAGGTTCGCCCCACAAAATTGGCACTCCGATGCGTCGCGCTTGGCGTGCCTTGCGCAACGATGGCAGACGACGAACGCGCTCACGACTTGCCGACGATGGGTGTTGGTGGACCCGCGTCGTCAGGCTCGGCACCCGCATCTGGCATGTCGATCGGCGGGCGCCGTACATCGACATCATGGGCTTCGGCCCGCACGCGCTCGCGGTCGCGACCGCCAACGCGCCCAGCACGACGACGCCGAAGCGGAGCGGCAATCGACTTGGCGCGGGCACCGCCGACATCGCGTGCGCTCCACAGAACACGCACGAGTGGCCCCCAAGTAGGTCGTCGCCCTTGAGGTGTCGCTTGCACGCGTCGCAGAGGATCATATCGGCGAGGGTATCCCGGCGTTCTTCAGCATCAACATGAATCCGTTCTTGTCGGTGGCTTTGATGTACGCCTCCTTGGGCTCGACGAGCTTCTTCTGCACGAGCTGCAAGAGCGAGTCGTTCATCGTCACCATGCCGCTGCCGCGTGACGTCTGCATGATGCTCGGGATTTGAAACGTCTTGCCCTCGCGGATGAGTGAGGCCACGGCGTTGTTCGCGAGCAGGATCTCCATCGCCGCGACGCGACCGCCGCCGATCTTCTTGCAGAGCACCTGCGCGACGACTCCCTTGAGCGACTCCGAGAGCATCACGCGGATCTGCTCCTGCTGATCCGTGGGGAACTGATCGATGATGCGATCCACCGTGGAGATCGCCGTGGTCGTGTGGAGCGTACCGAACACCAAGTGGCCCGTTTCTGCGGTCTCGATGGCGATGGCGACGGTCTCGAGATCGCGCATCTCTCCGACGAGCACGATGTCCGGGTCCTCTCGGAGCGCGGCGCGCAGCGCGTTCTTGAAGCTCTGCGTGTGCTGGCCGATCTCGCGCTGGTTGACGAGGCACTTGATGTTCTTGTGCGTGAACTCGACCGGGTCCTCGATCGTGATGATGTGATCGCTTCTGTTCTTGTTGATGAAGTCGACCATGCCCGCGAGCGTGGTGCTCTTGCCCGACCCCGTGGGGCCCGTGACGACGACGAGGCCTTTGCTGAGCCAGCAGAGGTCCAGCACCGCCTGCGGGAGGCCGAGCTTCTCTGCGGGGATGATCTCGATCGGGATCTGTCGCATGACCGTACCCACGCCGTTCCGATCGCGGAACGCGTTGATGCGGAAGCGCGCGAGCCCGGGCACCTCGTAGGCGAAGTCGGCGTCGTTTTTCGCGGGGAACTCTGCGGCGGCCTTCTCGCTGAAGATCGGGCGCAAGAGGGCGAGGATGTCATCGCTCGACAATACTGCGCGGTCGCGCAGGAAGTGGACCTCACCGTGGATGCGCATCACGGGCACCGAACCCGCCGAGAGGTGAAGGTCGGACGCCTGGCGCGAGATCATGTCGGCGAGGAGACCATCGATGGGGTGACCGCCCTGCGTCGGGTTCCGCGGAGCGCTAACCACGACGGGAGCAGGCGGCGGCACGCTCGCGAACGCGCCTCGCTCTTCTGGCTGCGCCGCTGGGACGCTCGCCGCGCGCCTCATGATGATCGCCAGCTGCGCGTTCACGATGGAGAACGTGATCTCGATCGCCTCGCCGGACCGATCGAGACGCACCGTCTTGGGCGACTGCCGCACGGCGAGGATCTCGTCGGGCTTCAACAACTCGGCCGCGAGCGCCTGCACGCTAGGGGGCTGCACCGGCTCGCGGCCGATGTCTTGACGACGGCCGCCGCGGTTCACGTAGATGCGCTCGCCGACCACGATTCGCAGCTCGTCGCTGTCGGTCTTGCGTAGCGCTTCGATGAGAGGGTCGAGCCTGGACAAGTCATTCCTCCGTGTGGGTTCTGGACTAGAGCGAGAGTGAGACGACGTGGTGCTTGTTCACGTAGACGACGCCATTGGCGACCTCGATCGCGAAGAAGTCTGCGGGCTCGTTGAAGGTGTCGCTGAGCCGCTCATGGCCGACGCGATCCACGTGAAGGAGCACGCCATCGAGCTCGCTGCCGTTGTCCATGCGTACGCGCACGAGGTCGATCGCGGGCATCGTCGCGGACTCGCGTCGTGACTGCACGAACGTGTCAGCCGCCACGCGCACGTGAACGACAGCGCGGCGCCGAATCAGCGCGCTGTGGCCGCTCTTTCGCTTGATGGGAAAGAAGCGCCGCTCGGAGTTCAAGAACTCCTCGAGCGACTCGGGCCCGCCGTGCTTCGCCGAGGAGTCCGCGAGGTAGACCGTGACTTCCTCTTCATCCCCCGAAGCCAGCAGCAGAGTCACAGGCTGAGGCAGCGTCGGCACATGAAACGACTCTGACATGATCGACCAGAGTACCCCGAGCGCCGCGATCGCCGGTCTCTAAATTCGGCGAGTTTTTATGCCGAAATATGACTGACTGAATGGTCATTCATTCTTGACGCGGCGCGCTGGCGACCTCAAGATCTGAGTTTATGAGCAAGCCCATCCAAGCCATCAACCGCTACAAAGCCGACCTGCGCGAGTACCACTTCTTGCTCTTCGAGCAGTTCGGTTTGGGCAATCTGCTCGGCAAGGGTCCGTTCGAGGCTTGGGGTGAGGAGGAGGTGAAGACCTCGCTCGCCGAGTGCTACCGCTGGACGCGCGAGGTCACGGGGCCCCTCAACGCCCCCGCGGACGCCGAGGGCTGTCGCGTCGAGGACGGCAGAGTGATCACGCCGAAGGGCTTCAAAGAGGCGTGGAAGAGCCTGTACGAGGCCGGTTGGAAGTCGATCGGCGTCGACACCGAACACGGCGGCGCCGGCGCGCCCGTCTCGGTGCAGATCCTCGTCGAAGAGATGCTGAGCGGCGCGAACACCGCGTTCAACATGTACCCGGGGCTCGCGTTCGGGGCCGCGGAGGTCATTGCGTCGTTCGGGACGACGGAGCAGAAACACTTGCACTGTACACGCATGTTCGGCGGGCAATGGGGCGGCACGATGTGCCTCACCGAGCCTCACGCGGGCAGCGATGTCGGTTCGGCGAAGACCTCCGCGAAGAAGAACGCGGACGGCACGTACGCAATCAAGGGAACGAAGATCTACATCTCGGGCGGTGATCACGATCTCGCCGAGAACATCATCCACCTCGTACTCGCGCGCGTGGACGGCGCGCCGGCCGGCACCAAAGGGCTCACGCTCTTCATCGTGCCCAAGGTCCGCACCAACGCGGATGGCACGCTCGGCAAGGACAACGACGTCACGGTAGCGGCGATCGAGCACAAAATGGGCATCAATGGCTCCGCGACCTGTGTGTTGAATTTCGGCGACGCGGACAGCTGCATCGGTGTTCCCGTCGGCGGCGACAGCGAGATCAACAAGGGCATGCCGCAGATGTTCAAGATGATGAACGGCGCGCGCATCGCCGTCGGCGTCCAAGGCATCGGGGTCGCGTCCAGCGCCTTCTTGAACGCGCTCGAGTACACGCGTGACCGCAAGCAGGGCGCCTCCATCACGCACTGGAAAGACGCGACTGCCCCGCGCGTTTCGATCATCGAGCACGCGGACGTGCGTCGAATGCTGCTCGACATGAAGTCGCGCGTCGAAGGCATCCGCGCGCTCGTCATCAAGCTCACGAGCCACCTCGACGAGATCCGCCTGAGCAAAGACGAAGCCGCGATCACCTATCACCAGGGCCAGGTGGATCTGCTCGTGCCGCTCGTGAAGGCTTATGGCTCCGATCAGGCGTTTCGCGTTTGCGAGACGGCGATCCAGACGTACGGCGGCGCGGGCTACACGCGCGACTACCCGGTGGAGCAGTACTGCCGCGACGCGAAGATCTTCAGCATCTACGAAGGCACCAATCACATCCAGTCGATGGATCTCGTGGGTCGTAAGCTCGGGCAAGCGGGCGGCGCGAACCTCCAGGCGTTCCTTGGGGACATCGGCAAGTTCGTGGCGGCGAACAAGGACCACGCGAAGCTCGCCGCTTCTGTGAAGATCTTGGGGCAGGCCCAAGAGGCGCTTGGCGGCAGCGCGTTGAAGTTCTTGATGTGGTTCCAGACGGGCAACATGCCGATGGTGCCGCTCTACGCGACGCGCTTCCTCGAGATGATGAGCGAGGTCGCGGTGGGCTGGATGTTGCTCGCAGGCGCGGTGATCGCGGACGGCAAGCTGAAGACGGTCGCTGCGGGTCACCCGGACAAAGCGTTCTACGAGGGCAAGCTCGCCGCCGCGAACTACTTCGCCAAGAACGTGCTCGTGGGCGCGGAGCTGAAGGGCAAGCAGATGAACGACGAGGACAAGAGCGCGCTCGAGATCAGCGACGCGGCGTTCGCGAGCATCTGAACCGGGACCCTCCACTGGCGGCGCCGCGTATACTCTAGGTATGCGCGGCGTCGTGTTGTGGGTCCTGATTTGCGCGTGCGCGAGCGGCGTCTCGCCTGCGGCGAAAGAAGGCGCAGCGGGGGACGCAGAGCGTAGTGACTCCACCGCGCGCCGATCGTCCGACCGCGACGAGCCCCAGGACGGACGCAGAGTTGCTCGAAGCCGCGCAGCTGGGGCGCGATCGCGGCGACGACGCCAAAGCGCGACTGATCCTCGTCGACCTCATCAAGAAATCGCCAGACTCTCGCTTCGTCCCAGACGCTTGGCTCGCGCTCGCGGAGATCTCTTTCGCCCACGCGGACATGAAGTCCGCCGAGCAAGAGTATCTGCAGGTGGTGCGCTCCCCGGCTCCGGGCAACCTCGGCTACGGCTTCGCTTTCTACAAGCTCGTGTACGTGTTCCTGAACGACAACCGCGGCGAACGCGCACTCGACGCATTCAAGAAGGTGATGGAGTGGATGTTGCGGGTATCGTGCGCTCCAGGGGCTGCGGAGCTGCGGAGAGAGGCGTTGCGTGATGTCATTCCCGCAGTACGGCAAGGCCGCGCGCGCCTATCTCTTCTTTCGTGTCCTCGCCGGCGAAGACGCGAGAGCGTTAGTGATGCTCGACCAGCTCGCCTCGACGTACCGCAGCACGAACAAGATCTCGGACGCACACGCCATCTATCAAGAGCTACTCGTGCGCGACAAATCGCACGCGTGCGAGAACGACGTGCATGCGCGCTTCACGGCGTCGGGCGCCAACCTCGCGCTCGAAGACGCCGAGCTCAAGACGTGCCCGTGAAACCTCGGCGAACGCGGCCGACTCCGAGGCTCACCTCGGCCATGGCGACGAGG
>JAYVYD010000383.1:0-11113 GCA_043784605.1 Myxococcales bacterium
CGCGAAGAAGGTGATCGGCGTCGCGTACGAGACGATCGAAAACGCGGACGGCACGCTCCCGCTCCTGCGTCCAATGAGCGAGGTCGCGGGACGCATGGCCGTCCAGGTCGGTGCCACGTGCCTCGAGAAGTGGAAGGGCGGCAAAGGCGTGCTCCTCGGCGGTGTGCCGGGTACGCGTCGCGGTCGCGTCGTGATCCTTGGCGGGGGCGTCGTCGGACGCAACGCGGCGACGATCGCGATCGGCATGGGCGCGCAGGTCACCGTGCTCGACGTGCGCGCGGAGACGATGGCCTACCTCGAGGACGTATTCGGCGGCGCGATCGAGACGCTGTACTCGAACCCCACGAACATCGAAGCAAGCGTCGTTCGCGCAGACCTCGTGATCGGCGGTGTCTTGCTCGCCGGCGCGCGCGCCCCGAAGCTCGTCACCGAAGATCTCATCAAGAAGATGGAGAAGGGCAGCGTCGTCGTGGACGTCGCCGTCGATCAAGGCGGCTGCATCGAGACGTGCCGGCCCACCACGCACGACAACCCCACGTACGAAGTGCACGGCGTCGTCCACTATTGCGTCGCCAACATGCCGGGCGCGGTCTCGCAGACGAGCACGTGGGCGCTCACCAACACGACCGTCGGCTATGCCGTGAAGATCGCCGAGAGCGGCATCGTGAAGGCTGCCAAGACGGACCGCGCGCTCGCGCTCGGCATCAACACGTACGCGGGCAAGGTCACGTGCGAAGGCGTCGCCGCCGCACACAAGCTCGAGTACGTCCCCATCGAGAAGGCGTTCGGCTGATCGGACCGACATGATCGACCGTTCGTTGATCGCCGGCGTCGAGCTACTCAGCCTCGACGCCGGCAACACGGTCATCTTCCTCGATCACGCGAGGCTCGCCTCGATCGCGAACGAGGCCGGTTTTAGCAACGTTTCTCGCGATCGACTGGTCGTCACGGAGGGCGAGACCAAGCGCTTGCTTGATCAACCGTCACGCTTGATCGATCCCCAGTGGCGCGAGCGAGGCGAGCCCGGCGCGGCAGGTTGGGGTCGGATGGTCGCGACCATGCTCGCGCTGGCGGGCGTCGACGAAGGTTCGCTGTCCGAGCTCATGTCCGTCGTGTGGAAGCATCACGTCGAGTTCAACCTGTGGTCCGTCGTCCCCGACGGCTTCAAGCAGGCGATGGCCGCCATCCGCGCGCGCGGGATCAAGACGGCGATCGTCAGCAACTCGGAGGGCATGCTCGATCGACTGTTCGAGAAGCTCGGCATCCACGACTGCTTCGACGCGCTCGTCGACAGCGGCAAGGTGGGCCACGAGAAGCCCGGCGCGCGCATCTTCGAGATCGCGTGCGAGCGAACGGGCAAGCGCGCCGACGTTGCGCTCCACCTCGGCGACACGGTCGCGACCGACATCGTGGGAGGTCGCGCTGCAAAGATGCGCGTCGCGTTGATTGATCCCTACAAGCATTACGAAGGCTTGTTTCTCGATGTTCCGCGCGTTCCTGGCGCGGTCGAGGTCGCTACAGCTCTTTTGTCATCCTAGAGGCCCCCATTGTCCAAACAACTCATCGCCGTGCTCCCTGGTGACGGAATCGGACCCGAAGTCATCGCTCAAGCGACACGCTTGTTGGAGCTCTATCGCGACGAGCGCGGCTTTCCGCTCGACCTCTGGCACCTCGACCTCGGCGCCGATCGATACCTGAAGGACGGCACCACCTACCCGAAGGAGATCGCCGACCGCGTCGCCAACGAAGCGCGCGCCGTTCTCCTCGGTGCGCTCGGTGATCCGCGCGTGCCCGGCCTCGAGCACGCCAAGGACATCTTGTTCGGCATGCGCTTCGGCCTCGACCTCTACGCGAACATCCGCCCCGTGAAGGCGCTCGCCGATCGCTTGGTGCCGCTCAAGAATCGCACCGCAAAGGACGTGAACTTCGTCGTGTTCCGAGAGAACACAGAAGGCATCTACGTCGGCATGGGCGGCCAGTTCAAACGCGGCACGCCCGACGAGGTCGCCATCAACGAGGACCTCAACACGCGCAAGGGCGTGGAGAGGCTGATCCGCGCCGGTTTCGAGCACGCCAAGAGGCACGGCAACAAGACCGTTCACATGGCTGACAAGTCGAACGCGATGCGCCACGCGCACGAGCTCTGGTACCGCGTGTTCTTCGAGGTCGCCAAGGAGTACCCCGGCATCGCGGCCAAGCATGTCTACGTGGACGCGCTGTGTTTGTACTTGGTGCAAGACCCGTCTCCGTTCGAGGTGATCGTCACGTGCAACTTGTTCGGCGACATCATCACGGATCTCGGCGCCGCGTTTCAGGGCGGCCTCGGCATGGCCGGCAGCGCGAACGTGCACGCGAGCGATCCGAAGCGCGTCGCGATGTTCGAGCCCGTGCACGGCTCTGCGCCTCCGCTCGCGGGAAAAGATCTCGCGAACCCCATCGCGAGCTTTCTCACGGTCGGAATGATGCTCGCGCACCTCGGGTGGCCCGAGGAAGAGGGACGCATCGAGCGGGCGTGCACCAAGGCGATAAACGAGGAGCAGTGCACCAACGACGTGGGCGGCACGCTCGGAACGCGCGCGTGCGGAGACTGGCTGATCTCCGAGCTCAAACGCTCGTTCGGTTGACCGCGCTCTAGAGCACGTTCAGGTTCGGACCGATCCCGAAGAACACGGACGTTGTCGCTCCCAGGTTCGCGGTCACGAACAGAGATAGAGAGAAGCTGGACGCTCCGTGCGGACTCTCGAGATCGATCGACACACGCGGCTGCGCGAGCCACGAGGACGCTCTCGGGGCGCCGATCGCGATCATCTGGACGCCCACGCCGACCCCAGCGCGAAGGAAGAACACCTCGCCCAAGTTGGTCTGAAACTCCGGGCCTGCGTGCGGCTGCGCGTCCCGACGAGCTTCACGCTTTGGTCAACACGTCTCGCGCCTTCGGTTGGGGCATGCCCGCCATCAGTCCTCTCAACGGAACGGATCGCACGGGCTCTTCGCGTAGACCCTGCTCGCGCAACAGAGCGTTTGCCGCCCAGAGGCCACTCGAACAGGCGGCTTCGAGCAACATCGCGGGGAACGGCAGCTTCACCCAATCGCCCGCGAAGACGAGGCCCAAAACGCCGCTCTCGGTCACGGGGCGGTCGGCGTGCATGCCGACGTGGAACGCTGTGAAGTCCCGCTTGCACTGCCACGCCTCGTGGGTGGCCGAGTAGCCCAAGAGCTCGGGAAAGAAGTGAGTCATCTCCTCGGTCATCACGCGCTTGAGATCGTCTTCGTTCATCTCGTCGGGCACCGCGTAGCAGTGGAGCTCCACCACAGAGCCGCCGTGCCGCACTACCCACTCGGCGCTCTCCGCTTCGAAGCGATCGTAGATGGCGAACGCGTCGAGCACGCGCACGCGATCGGTGATGACGAACACGGGCATGTCCTTGCGCAGGACCTTGTCGATCCACAACCGCAGCACCGCGTACCGCTGACCGGGGACGAGCTTTCGGAACGTCTGCTTGAGAGGCTCGGGCACGCCGTCCGCGCCGGTGATGATCGTGTTCGCCGCCGCGGAGTGTGTCGCGACGACCACAGAATCGAACGCCTCGCCGTCCACCGTGAAGCCATCGGTTGACTTGGCAAGCAACGTCACGGCTGCATTCAGCCTGATCGTCGCGCCGTGGGCCTGAAGCTCGTCCCGGATGGGCGCGAGTATGCACGGCTCGTAGTCGTGGTTCGGGTAGTCGTAGTCGAGGCCGCCGTCGTGACCGAGGTAGTAGAAGTGGAAGCTCTTCAACAGCTCACCCATCGAGAGCTTGTCTTCGTCCGCGAAGAACGCGCGCGCGAACGTGTCGAACGCGAGCTTCAATCGCGGCGGTACCTTTGCCACTTCGGCGAAGCGCGCGAACGAAAGGTGATCGTAGCGAGAGATCGTTTCGTCGTGCTCGTACTCCATGAACACTCCGTAGAGATCTCGGCCGGGTGCGGCGAGCGCCTCACGCATCTTGAAGACGCCGGCACGCGCGAGCGCGACCAGATTGAGCACCGGAGTGCGTTCGAGAGCGCCGAAGCGAACGACGTCTCCGTCGTTGCCCATGATCACGTAGTCGCCGATGTTCGGCCACGCGTTCCACGAGCCCACGGACTTCAGGAACGTGTGGAGGTTGTGATAGTGCGAAAAGAAGGCGTGAAACCCGTGGCTCACCCAGGCGTGCTCGTTCGGACCGAGCTGCACGCGCCAGCTCCCGAGCTTGCCGCCGAGGTACGCGTTCGACTCGATCAACGTCACCGCGAAGCCTCGCCGGGCGAGCGTGACGGCGGCTGTGAGGCCCGCGACGCCAGCGCCGACGACAGCGACCTTGCGGGGCCGTTCGAGCTTTAGCGGTAGCGAGAGATCGACGCGATTCGCGTCACGTCCGTAACCGCCCAGTCGACGGCGGATGAGCGACTTCAGTGCCACCGGCCCGAGAAACCAGCCGGCAACGATCAAAAGAGCGAGCGCCGCGAGCGCGATGGTCATTTGTTGATGGCGAAGCCAATCCTCTTAGTTGTTCGCCGAAGGCGGCGATAGTCGTCGTTCTTCGCGTTACGGGTTGCCGTTCAAGGCGATGACAATTGTTGACGCAGTAGTTCCAAGAGCTCCTTGCGTGACGCCTCGGGCATTGCGCCCTCGTAGGAGAAGATCACCTTGCCCTCGCGGGAGTACAAGAACACGTTGCTCATTCCGCGCTTGACCGCGAGGCTCCGCTGCACCGAGCCGTCCCAGTCGCAAAAAATGGGCGTGTTCGCCTTGCGAGACTCTTCTTTGATCGCGTCCTTCACGTAGCCGCGCGCGGGCCAGTAGTTCCAACCTGTAACGTCGGCGAAGGCAAGCAGCACGGCCTTGTCCTTGTACGCGTCACCCTTGGCGACCAGCGCTAGGTCGTCCTTCAACGCCTTGTTTTGGGTGGCGGAGTCCTTGTCTTCGTAGAGCACCAGCAGCGGCCGCGATCCGACCGTCGAGAGGTCGAACGTCCGCTCCCACGCGTCGCTGACGACGATGTTCGGCCGCGCGACTCCGACCTTGGGTGAGGCTTGCGCACTAGCCGCGACTCCGACAGAGGCGACCGTGATTGCGAGTGCGCGAATGGTCATTGCTGCTTCCGCCTCTTTTTGTGCGGAGCGTCTTGCGCCGCAACGGCTTCTCTTACCATGGCCTCGAGCGCGACGGGATCGTCCGAGCCGATCAAGCCGCCCGCCGCGCGAACCCGCTCGGCGATGACGCTGGCGCCGGAGCCGCCCACGATCCAAGGGACGCCCGCGCACGCGTTCGCGTAGTCGTCGACGAGCTCACGGAGGCGCGCTCCGTTGGGCGGGATGGTCACGCTGAGAGCGACGAGCTTGGGCTTCAGCGCCTCTACGGCGTCGCGGATCGCGCCAGGTGGCGTGCGCGCACCGAGCACCACGGCACGAAACCCCCACGTCGACACGCGGGCGGCCGCGGTCAGCACACCGAGCTCGTGCTCGTCGTCGGCGAAAGCGCCGAGCACCACGCGTCCGTGGTGATCTCGCGGAGACACGAGCCTGATCAGATCACGGATCGACTGCCCGATCCTCTGCGAGGCGGCGTGCTCTTGCGCGACGGAGATCTCACCCGCGTGCCATTTGTCACCGATCGCGCGCATCGCGGGCGTCAACACTTCGTCAATGATGGCCGTCGCAGACCCCAAGAACATGACCGATCGCAGTTGTTCGTCGAGTGTGTCGAGGTCGAAGCGCTCGACCGCGTCCACCATCGTGTCGACCATCCGCTGATACGGCTGATCGAAGGTCGCCTCGCTCCGCGTGGCGCCAAGGGGGGCGGCCAGTGCGGGAGGCGCGGACGCCGCGACGACGCGGGCGGCCTCGGCGGCGGGCACCCCGGACTCGCACAGCCTCTGCATGTTGCGGATCTGCTGAACCTCGACCGGGCCGTAATACCGATAGCCGGAGAGCGTTCGTTCGGGGAGCGGTACACCGTAGCGACGCTCCCATGCACGCAGCGTCGGCTCGGGGATCCCGGTGAGCTCAGCAACGGCAGCGATTCGCAGCCTGCCCGTGAGCAGGGCGCCGCTCGCGTTGGTCGGAAGGGGTCTCATGCGATGTCCTCGAACGGGTGTAGAACTTTTGTCTCTATCGGCGAACTAACTCAAGCCCGGCCGTTGACAGAGTTTATACAAACTCTATATGAAGCATATACAACGAGGTCAAGGATGGAAACGACAAGGCGCAAGGCAATCGTCATCGGCAGCGGCTTCGGAGGCCTCGCGGCCGCCGTTCGCTTGGGGGCGCGTGGCTGGGACGTCACGGTGCTCGAGCGGCACGACCAGCCCGGCGGCCGGGCGCGCGTCTTCCGGCAAAACGGCTTCACGTTCGACGGCGGACCCACCGTGATTACGGCGCCGTTCATGTTCGAGGACCTCTGGGCGCTCGCGGGCAAGAAGCTGAGCGACTACGTCGACCTTCGTCCCGTGACCCCGTTCTATCGGATCCGCTTCGACGACGGGACGCTCTTCGAATACACCGGCGACGCGATGGCGATGCGCGAGGAGGTGAACAAGCTCTCACCGGGCGATGTCGAAGGTTACGAGCGCTTCGTGGCGATGAGCCAAGACATCTTCGCCGTGGGCTTCGAGAAGCTCGCGCACGTCCCATTCTCGGAGTGGAAGGACATGGCGCGCGTCGTCCCCGCGATGATGCGCCTCCAGAGCTACCGGACCGTGTACGGGCTCGTGTCCAAGTACATCAAGGACGAGCGCCTCCGTCAGGTGCTCAGCTTCCATCCGCTGCTCGTCGGCGGCAACCCGTTCTCGACGACCTCGATCTACACGCTGATCCTGTACCTCGAGCGCAAGTGGGGCGTACATTTCCCGATCGGCGGCACGGGCGCTCTCGTCAATGGTCTGGTCGATCTCATAAAAGGCCAGGGAAACCGGCTCCGCTTGAACGCGACGGTCGATCAGATCTTGGTGGAGAACGGTAGCGTGCGCGGCGTGATGCTCGAGGGTGGCGAGAAGCTCGAGGCGGAGGTCGTCGTGTCCAACGCGGACTCGGCGTGGACCTACCGCCGCATGATCGCGCCAGAGCATCGCAAGACGTGGACGGACAAGAAGATCGAACGCTCGAAGTACTCGATGAGCCTCTTCGTCTGGTACTTCGGCACCGATCGCAAATACGAGGACGTCGCGCACCACACGATCATGCTCGGCCCGCGCTACAAAGAGTTGCTAACGGACATCTTCAAGAGGCACGTCCTCGCGCCCGATTTCAGCCTCTATCTACACAGGCCCACCGCCACGGATCCGAAGCTCGCGCCGGACGGATGCGACGGCTTCTACGTTCTGTCGCCCGTGCCCCACCTCGACGCAGACGTCGACTGGAACGAGCGCGCCGAGCCGTACCGCCGCATGGTCGAGGCGCACCTCGAGAACACGATCCTGCCTGGGTTGAGCAAGCACGTCATCGCTTCCAAGACGATGACGCCGATCCATTTCCGCGAGGAGCTACTGAGCGAGCGCGGCGCGGCGTTCGGTCTCGAGCCCGTGCTCACGCAGAGCGCCTATTTCAGGCCGCACAATAAGAGCGAGGACATCAAGGGACTGTTTTTGGTCGGCGCCGGAACGCATCCCGGCGCGGGCGTCCCTGGAGTGCTGTCTTCGGCGCGCGTGCTAGATGGTCTGGTGCCGGATGCAGCATGAGCGAGCTCTCTCCCAGTGATTTAGAGGCGTGCGTGCGCATCTTGAGCGCGGGCTCGAAGAGCTTCGCGGCCGCCTCGAAGCTCCTGCCCAAGCGCGTGCGCGCCTCGGCGACGGTCTTGTATTCGTTCTGCCGCGTGGCCGACGACATCATCGATCTCGACCCGACCGTGACCGATGCGAGCGTCGAGAAGCTGTCCTCCAGGCTCGATCGCATCTACTCGGGCTCGCCCGACGACGACCCGATCGATCGCTCACTCGCGGTCGTCGTTTCGCGTGAGCGCGTGCCGATCGCACTGCCGCGCGCGTTGCTCGAGGGCCTTGCGTGGGACGCACGAGGCAAGCGCTACCAGACGCTCGACGAGCTGCATGCGTATGCGGCGCGCGTCGCCGGCACGGTGGGCGCGATGATGACCGTGGTGATGGGAGAGCGAGACCCCGACGTCCTAGCCCGCGCGTGCGACCTTGGCGTCGCGATGCAGCTCACCAACGTCGCGCGAGACATCGGCGAAGATGCGCGTAGAGGCCGCGTCTATCTGCCGCTCGAGTGGCTGCGCGACGAAAACGTCGACGTCGAAGCTTGGTTGAAGGATCCACAACCCACCCCGCAGCTGCGCAAGCTCACCGCGCGTTTGCTGGACGAAGCCGACATCCTGTATCTACGCAGTGACGCCGGGATCGCACGATTGCCCAAGGATTGCAGGGTTTCCATCCGCGCCGCGCGTCGCATCTACTCGGACATCGGGCGGGTGATCCGAAAGAGAGATCACGACTCGGTGAGTCGGCGTGCGGTCGTCTCCACGTGGCGCAAGCTCGCGCTGGTGTTCGGCTCGTACCTGGCGCGCACCGAGCGCGGTGTCCTCCGCACGCCACCACTCGAGCCAACGCGCTTCCTCGTCGAGGCCTGTCAGTGAAGTCGGCGGGGAGCGCCGTCGCTCGCGTTCGGGAGGTCGCGAGCGAGGAGCTGGTAGAGCGGCTGCTGCACCTCGATGGCACGCGCCTGCGCTCCGCCAGCGCTCCAGAGGCACCACGCGCGCCCGATCGCGACACGGCCGTAGACTTCGATGTGGTGCTGGCGGGCGGTGGCTTGTGGCTCGTGATCGCGCCACTGCTCGCGTCGCGCGGACTCAAGGTGGCCGTGCTCGATCGGGCGCGCGCGGGCAGCGCTCATCGCGAGTGGAACGCGAGCGGTCCGGAGCTCGAGACGCTCGTTCGAAGCGGTCTCTTCCGCCGAGACGAGCTGAACGAGCTCATTGTCGCGCGGTACGACCGCGGCTTCTGTCGCTTTCATAACGGCGGCACCTACGACGTCCCGAACGTCCTCGACCACGCAGTCGACGCGGGCCCGTTGCTCTCCAAGGTCCGAAGCATCGCCGAGGCGCGTGGCGTTACGTTCTTCGATCACCACGAGATCGTCTCGGAGGCAGCGGGTCGCACGGCGATCGCAATCCGGGCTAAAAATGGTACCGATCGTGTCGAGCTCGTCGCGCGTTGGATGGTGGACGCTCGCGGAGCTGCGAGCCCCTACGCCTCAGCGGACCTCGTGTGCCCGACCGTCGGCGGAGTGATCTCCGGCCTCGACGAAGGAGACGGTCCGCTCGAGGTCGACCCGCGTGCCGGCGAAATCTTGGTGACCGTCGACCCGATCGACCCGGCGACGCGAAGACAGCACGTGTGGGAGGGCTTCCCAGGTCGTCACGGCGAGCTGACCACGTACGTCTTCTACTACGCACGCGCGGAAGAGCGCGTGTCGCTCGTCGAGCTCTACGGGCGCTTCTTCGACACGCTCTCCACGTACAAGCGCGGGGACGCAAAGCTCGTCCGACCGACGTTCGGCTTCATCCCCGGGTGGTCTCGTCTCTCGGCGATGCCGGCTGCGCCTCCGCGTATCGTGCTCGTCGGAGACGCTGCCGCGCGGCACTCACCGCTCACGTACTGCGGCTTCGGCGCGACGTTGCGTTCGTTCGAGGGTACCGCGCGAGCGATCGCGAACGCCGTGGAGCGCGGCCACTCACGCGTGGATCTGGCGGATCACGAGGCGATCCACTCGCTCACTGGCGCGCTCGCGCACATGATGTCGGCCCGCGGTTTCTCGGGCGACGAGCTCAACGACCTGCTCGACGCGGCGTTCGCCACGCTCCATCGTATGGGTCCCGACGCCTACGCGAGCCTCTTGCGAGACGAGATGCGACCCGCGCGCTTCGTCGAGTTCTTGCGTAAGACGGCGGCGCTCCACCCGCGCGTTTGGGGCAAGGTCGCGCGCGGTCTCGGTGTGCGTGCCGCAGGCAAATGGAGCCTCGGCGTTGCGCGCTCCATGTTCTCGTGATCAGACTCTGCGCATCCGGAACGGCAAGAGAAACTCGACGGGCTTCATCGCGAGGCGCGTTCCGGAGAAGGTCTCGTGCATCGCGCGGACGGTCTGTCCGCCCATCTTCGTCGTGATCACGTCGCGCGAGTAAAACGGGGTGTCCTCGAGACGCATCACCACGCGCGGCTGATGGCCGCTCTCGCTGCGCGCCGAACGCGGGATGCCCCAACGGGTGCGGCTCATCGGAACCGTGACGAGATTCTCCTCGTCGCGCAGTCCGTCGCGACCGATCGACATCGCGCGCTGATGCCGGGTGCCGCACGCCGCGAGCTCCACGTCGTACGTGATGAATGAACGATCGCCGACGTGGGCTCGTGACCAAGTCCACTCGCGAAAGCCCGCCGAGAGCGACTCGTCGCCCGCGTTGCTGTCGTGATAGCCGCGCGCGCTGAAGCTTACGTTCGGCTCGGTGAGTCGAACATCCAAGCGTCCACTCGGCGCGACCGGCCACCACGAGTGACGCCCCGCAAGATCGAGTGAAAGACGTTGATCGGTCGTGAAATCAGGGGTGAACACGACGCGTCCGGTGATCGGTCGCCGTGTCCACGGGGCGCGCTCTCGCACGTCTACGACGAGTCGATCGCCCTCCCACCGCATCGAGCTCTGACCGATTTGCAGCGATGACGCGGTTCGGTCCGCCGCGTCCACAGTCCGCTCGGTGAGTGCCCACGCACCGCAGTCACGGTTGTACACGCCCACGTTGAGCGCCGAGTACGCGAGCGGATTGACGGGACCGCCGGCGCGCCGCGCCTTTGCGTAAGCCGGCGAGAACGGGTTGCCGAGCATCGCGATGAGCACGATGCCCCACGCGCCATCGTCGCTCACGCCGTCGAGGTAGAACCACTCGTAGCCGCCCGGCGCGATGTCGCGATCGAAGCTAGGTCGGCGCTCGCGCTGCGTGCGGCGAGCTGCCCGCTCAGCGACGCCATCGGCACGCCCGGCCCCGGGTGAACGCTCCCGCCCGCGAGAAACAGGCCCGCGATCTTGGTCTGCGAGCCCTCCCTGGAAAAGGTCGAGAGCGCGCCGCTTGCTGCGGGACCGTAGAGCGCTC
>JAYVYD010000384.1:0-11803 GCA_043784605.1 Myxococcales bacterium
CCGTATCCCGACGAAGGCGATGCTCATCCGAGAAGTCAGAGCCTGGGAGAGTGCACGGAACAGCACCGGAGCCCGGATCAAGTGGCTATTCACGCTCGACCGCGCGCGCGAGAAGCTCGGCAGGGCGTACCTGTCCGTCCGCCCCAAGCCAGCGACCCCCGCCGCCTCGTGATCACGGTCACAACCACTGCGCCGAGGTACTAGAAGAAATTGCCGATCGTGAACTCGAACACGTAGCTCTCTTCGTACGGCAGCGGCTGAAGCGGGAAACCCCACTCGAAGCGGAGCGGACCGAGCGGAGAGAACCAACGAATTCCGAAGCCGGTCGAGGTGCGCAGATAGCCCAGGCTCGACGCATCGAAGCACGTCGAGACCACCTTGGAGAACTGTGGCGCCGGCGTGGTCTTGCACCATTTGTCCTCGGTGTTCCACGCGTTGCCCGCGTCGAAGAAGAGGACGCCGCGGATGCCGACCTTGTCGATGATCGGGAACTCGAGCTCGAGGTTCTCGTACGCCTGCAGGTTGCCGCCGATGTTCGCGCCGTTTGCGATCGGCGGCGAGTTCGGATCGAGCCCTTGCGTGAGCGGCAAGCGCGCGCCGATCGTACGGAGGCGGTAGCCGCGCACGTCGAGGATGCCACCCAAGAAGAAGCGCTGGAAGATCGGCACGCCGTCATTGCTCGGGCTCGTGATGAAGCCGACCTCGGTGTTGAGCTTCAGGATGAAGCCGGTGCCGGGCTGCCCAGTGCCGCCGCCCAAGTTGTAATAGAACCGCCCCGTCCAGCGGTGGCGCAGATACTCGATCTCGCTGCCGAACGCGCTACTCGCGAGCTCCGTGGAGAGCTGCAGGTAGATGCCGCTCGAAGGGAAGAGGCGATTGTCACGCGTGTCGTAGACGAGCGCGGGGCGCAGCGAGATCGATCGCCCGCTGTTGAACAAGTTGGACAGCGGGAGGCGCTGGAACAGGCCCGAGAACGACGAGGTCGAGTTGCCGAACAGCGTCGAGCTGTTGTCCACCTTGTCGTATTGCGCGGTGCCCGTGAGCGATAGGCGCAACCACGGCTGCACGAGCGCGTACCCGAACGTGAGCGAGCCACCGATCGAGCGGCGCGCAAAGTCCGTGTAGACGTACAGCTGATCGTACAGCTCGGTGGAGGCGCTCCAGTCCGAGTCCAAGAAGTACGGCTCGAAGAAGCGCACGCTCAAGATCTGCCGGAGACCCGAGATTTGAGCCTGGAACGCGAGCGACTGCCCATTGCCGAAGAGGTTCGCTTGTTGAACCTGTGCGGTCGCAATGAAGTTCTCGACGGACGAGAAGCCCGCACCAACCTGGAACGTGCCCGTGGGTCGCTCGCCGACCTCGAAGTAGATGATGACCTTGTCGGGCGAGCTGCCTTGCTCGACGGATACGTCCACGCGCTCGAAGTAGCCGAGCGCCATCACGCGCCTGCGCGACTGTTCCTTGCCGCTCTCCGAGTAGAGCTGGCCTTCTTGGATCTCGAGCTCGCGCCGGATGACCTTGTCGCGCGTCTTCGTGTTGCCCTTCACTTCGATGCGCTCGATGCGCACGGGCGGGCCCCGCTTGATCGGGATGATGAGGTCGACCTGCGCGGTGATGGGGTCCACCTCCGTCTCGGGCTCTGCCTCCACCGTGTAAAAGCCCGCGTCCTTGTAGAGCGTGCGCACGCCATCGAGGTCCTTGATGACCTCGGCGCGGTTGAAGTAATCGCCCGAGTGCGCCCTGATCATCTGGCGTAGCGCGCGACGACCGCCGAGCGGCTCGACCTCCGTGACCGTGGAAGACCCGCCGTCCGGCGGCTTCTCGTAGATCTTGAGCTGGCGAATCTTGAAGCGAGGGCCCTCGTGGATCACGACCGTGATCTCGATGCCGCCGCGATCGGGCGTGAGCATCACCCGCGGCGTGCCGATCTGCACGTTCATGTAGCCCTTGTCGTAATACAGCGCGCTCACCAAGAGCACATCGCGCTCGAAGATGTCCTGGCGGAACGGACCGCCCGAGCCGAACGAGAGGATGCTCGTCTGTCCGGTCTGCATCACCTCACGCAGCTCGTCGTCGGGGATGTGCTCGTTGCCGATGAACGTGATGCGGCGGACGCTCACCTGCGAGTGCTCGACGACCTCGAAGCGAACGACGACCTCGTTGTCACGCTGGTCCTCGATGACGGGCACGACCTCGGCGAGGAAGTAGCCCTTCTCCGCGTACGCGTCCTTGATCTTCTGCGCGGAGCGGCGAACGGCCGGGCGCGAGAGGATGGTGTTCGGCTTGATCTCGATCGCTTCGTTGAGCTTCTCGGCGTCGATCTCGACGTTGCCCTCGAAATCGATCGACTTGATGTTCGGGCGCTCTTCGACCTTGAAGCGCAGTCGCACGCCTCGATCGGTGGTCGTCAGGTCGACCTGGATCTCGTTGAAGAAGCCAGAGTCCCAGAGCGCGCGCACGTCGCTCGCGAGGTTGTCCACCTTGAAGAGGTGACCGACCTTCACGCGGAGATAACTGCCGACGTCGTCCTGAGAGACGCGGCGGTTGCCCTCGACCTCGATCGCGACGATGGGCAAGCCCTCTGCCTTCTCGGCGTCGTTTGGCAGTAGGCGAATGACGGGCTGATTGTCCGCGGGTTGCTGTGTGAGCGTGGCGTCCGCGCCGCCATCCACCGCCTCTGCGACGATTGCCTGCGCGACCGTCGACTGAGCGTCGGGGCCCGCGTCTGCGTCTTGCGCGAGAGCATGTCCCGCGAACGCGAACGTCATCACGGCGATCAGCCACGCGAGGACCCTTCCGCCGAAGCGTGCGCGCAGCAGTGTGGCGAGCGAGGAAGGAAGGGGCATCGGGCGGCGCACGGAGCGCGAGAGGAGAGAGCCTCGTAGCGCACGATTGGCGGCTGGGTCAACGTCGATTGGCGCGCGCGAGCCCGGAAATTCCGCAGGATCCGCGATGCAGCACACCGAGACGCGCCGGCGCTCGCGATTATTCCTGCGCCGCGGCGGGCGGGGCGATGGGTCGCACCCACCAAGCGACCGCAGAGAGCGCGATGGCGAGAGGCAAGAGGAGCATCGCGTGCTGCATCGTGGATTGACGGGCGACGGCGCCCACGAGCGGCGGGCTCCAGAGGTCACCGAGCAGGTGAATCGCGAAGATGCTGACGGCCATCGCGCTCGTTCGTAGATGAGTCGGCACCGAGCCGAGCAGCGCCGCGTTGATCGGCGACGTCGAGAGGAAAAGCGCGGCCTCGCAGAAGAAGATCATCACGAAGAAGCCAAGCGCCGTGGGTGCGAGCAAACATGCAAGGGCGAACGGTGCACCCAAGATGCTCGCGATCGCGCAGACGCGTATGTGGCCGGTCACCCCAGCTCGCTCCTTCGTTTCAAGCGAAGCGTTCGCCGCCGCCCTCTTCGCCGCGCGGTCTCCCCACCAGCCGCCGACGCCGGTTCCGAGCGCGCCTGCCGCGACTAGAATGAGACCGAAGCTGTAGTTCGCCTGATCGAGCGGAGTGCCGTAATGCGTGCTGATGTACTTGGGCGCCCAGTGCGCAAAGCCTCCGAGCGCGAACGTGAACAGGCAGTACCCCATCACGGCGCGCACGTAGAGGCGCTCCTTGCCGAGTGGCTTGAGCATCTCGAGCAGGCTCTCTTTTTTTCGTTTCGAGAGAGCGCGTGGCGGCTCCTTGATGAACAGACAGAGCAGCGCCAAAGCCGCCCCAGGACCGCCCGCTGCATAAAACGCGAAGCGCCACCCCAAGCGCTTCTCGATGAAGCCGCCGAGCAAGTATCCGAGCGCCGAGCCCACGGGAATGGCGAGATAAAAGACGCTGAGCCACTTGCCCTTTTTGTCGGCAGGAGCAAGGTCGTCGATGATCGTAGGCGCTACCGCGGCGTAGCTCGCCTCGCCGACGCCGACCACGGCCCGAGCGGCCATCATCTGCCAGAACGAGTGCGCGTGCCCGGAGCTGTAGGTCGCCGCGCTCCAAATCAAGACGCCGATCGTCATCAGTCCACGCCGCGTCTGCCAAAGCTTCCACGAAGCGTCCGACTGATCGGAGGCGCGGTCACCGAGAAATCCGAAGACCGGGCTCATCGTGAAGTACCCGACGAGGAACGCGGTGGCGAGCAGTCCGCCCTCGAAGTCCGAGAGGTGGAGCTCCGGATCCTCCTGCACGCGCTTCAGCACCGCAGCGAGCACGGTGCGGTCGACGTAGTTCAAGAAGTTCAACCCGGTGAGGAGCGCGAGGATGAACGCCGGACGCCGAATCACTCAGCGACCGTACAATCGTTCCCGCCTCCCCGTCTTCTTGTGAACTCTCACTTCGTTCCAACCGAAGCCAAAAGGCCCACGCAACGAGAGAGAGGCTTGACATCCGTTCACCATAGGGTTTAGGCGTGGGCTTCATGGCGAAGTCGTCAGCGAAACCGCCCAAGAAAAAGCCTGTCCCTGCGGCAAGTAAAGGGGCACCTGTAAAGTCTGCGTCTCCAGCGGAGCCGGTGGTCGCGAAGAAGCCGGAGCCCGAGGCCGTCGAGACGGAGTCTTCCCAAAAGAAACCGGCGCGGCGCGCGAGCGCAGAGACGATGGGCGCCAAACAGCGCGACATCTCCGTGAGCGAGTTCTTCACCAAGAACCGCCACCTGCTCGGCTTCGACAATCCCGCCAAGGCTCTGCTCACGACCGTGAAGGAGGCCGTGGACAACTCTCTGGACGCTTGCGAAGAGGCGGGCATCCTCCCCGAGCTCAAGGTCGAGATCACCGAGGTGGCCGAGGGCCGCTTCCGCGTCGCCGTCGAAGACAACGGCCCCGGCATCATCAAGGCGCAGATCCCGAAGATCTTCGCCAAGCTCCTCTACGGCTCGAAATTTCACCGCCTGCGACAGTCTCGCGGCCAGCAAGGCATCGGCATTAGCGCGGCGGGCCTCTACGCGCAGCTCACCACCGGCAAGCCCGTGCTCATCGTCAGCAAGATCGGCAAGGGCAAGCCCGCGCACCGCATCGAGCTGCGCATCGACACGAAGCGCAACCAACCCGACATCGTGAAGGACGACTTCCTCAACGACTGGGACGTGGAGCACGGAACGCGCGTCGAGCTGGAGCTCGTGGCGGCGTATCGCGGCGGGCGAACCGGCGTGGACTCGTATCTCGAGCAAACGGTAGTTGCCAATCCGCACTTGGGGCTCACGTACAAAAATCCCAAAGGCGAGATTACCAAGTATCCGCGCGTCTCGAACGAGCTGCCGCGCGAGCCTCAAGAGATCAAGCCGCACCCGCACGGCGTCGAGCTCGGCATGTTCCTCAACATGCTGCACGACATGGAGGACGAGACCGTCAAGCAGGTGCTCGTCACGTCATTCTCCCGCGTCACTCCGCACGTCGCCGAAGAAGTCTGCAGGAAGGCCAAAGTCAGCCCCAAGGCGAAGGCCGGCACGATGCACGGCGAGGACGTCGAGCGTTTGCACAAGGCGCTCGGCGAGGTGAAGGTCATGGCGCCGCCGACGTCGAGCGTCGTGCCCATAGGCGAGGAGCTACTGCAGGCGGGCCTCAGGCGAAGATTCCCCAATGCCGAGTTCATGGTCTCCACCACACGACCGCCGAGCGTCTATCGCGGCAATCCATTCGTGGTGGAAGTCGGTTTGGCGTATGGCGGGGATCTCCCCAAAGACGAGCCCGCGGACATCATGCGCTTCGCCAACCGCGTGCCGCTGCAATATCAGCCGAAGGCGTGCGCGATCAGCGAGGCGATCTACGACACCAACTGGAAGGCGTACGAGCTACAGCAACCGAAGGGCTCATTGCCGATCGGCCCGCTGGCGATCGCCGTGCACTTGGCTTCGGTCTGGGTGCCGTTCACGAGCGAGGCCAAAGAGGCGGTCGCGCACTACGACGACCTGCTGAAAGAGATGCGTCTCGCCGTCCAAGAGTGCGGCCGCAAGCTGGGTTCGCACCTGCGTGCGCGAGACAAGGCGGCGAGTGAGCAAAAGCGACTGGGCATTTTTCAGCGCTACATCCCAGAGGTAGCCGCGTCGCTCGCCAGCATCTTGGACGGAGACAAAGACGCCATCGAGAAGAGCTTCCTCCGGACACTCACAAATTTCGTCAAACTCACGACGATTGACGAGTCAAAGGGTGGGGGTGAGCCGCCGCCGGAAGCGCCGCCCGCCGGGACTCCTTCGAAGCCGTCCGCCGGCAAGATCAAAGAAACGCCGAAGAAAAAGGGCAGAGCCTCGCAGCTCTCGTTGATATGAGGAACCGACATGGCCGCTAAGAAGACCTCCGCAAGTGCGACAAAGGCAGCCGCCGCGAAGAAGGATGAGGAGACTCTCGCCAAGATCTCCAAGCTCGCGCAGAACGCGCTGAAGTCGGTAAAGGCAGGACAGAACCCGGCCGTCGACATCCGCATTCGCGCTCTCTCGAATATCTCCTTCAACGAGAAACGAAGGATCATCGAGCTCGGCAACAAGACGCAGACACGCGAGTTCTTCAACGTCGCGATGGCGCGCAAATTCATGCAGACCTTCCTCGTCGCCGATAAAAGCCGCGACCTGATCAAGCAAGGCAAGACCATCAGCATCCGTCAGATGTATTACCTCTCGAAGCACACGGTCGAGGGGACGTCCGAGAACACGTTCGAAGATCAGGACGAGAGCGATCCCATCATCGAAGACCTCGAGGTGTCGGCTGACGCGCTACGCGAAGAACTTCACCTCTTCGCGTCGCGCAAGGGCTCGATGATCGGTGACGTCGTGATCGAGGACTCGGGCGACCGTATCGATCTGTCGCGATTGGGATCTGGCGGGTGGTCCATTCCAAGCATCTGCGAGCCGAGCGTGATTCGATTCCTCGAGAATCGGGCGGAATTCGCGCTCTTCGTCGAGAAGGACGCGATGTTCACACGCTTTGCCGAAGACAAGTTCTGGCGCAAACAGAAGTGCATCTTGATGTCGAGCGGGGGCCAGGCCACACGTGGTGCGCGTCGGCTCCTCCAACGGATAGCGACCGAGCTGAAGATCCCCATCTACGTGCTCGTCGACAGCGATCCTTGGGGGCTCTACATCTACTCGGTGCTCAAGCAGGGGAGCATCAGCCTCGCCTACGAATCGATGCGGCTTGCGGTGCCCGCAGTCCGCTTCATCGGAATGAGCGCGTACGACTACAAGAAGTTCAATCTGACGAAGGCCGTCGAGATCAAGTTGAAGGATAACGATATCGAGCGCGCCAAGCAGATGAAGGCGTACCCGTGGTTCAAGGACAAGAAGTGGCAGCGTGAGATCGACGGCATCTTGATGAACGGGTTCAAAATGGAACTCGACGGCTTCATCAGCCGAGGTGTCTCCTTCATCACCGACGAGTATATGCCCAAGAAGCTCCGCGATCGGGATTGGCTCCAGTAGCCGCGAAAAATTCCTCGCCCGCGACCTGTGCGGTTTGGATCTTTCACGATCCGGCACGATTTAGGGCGTTTCGTCGTAATTCGTTGCGGCGCAAGAGGTCATTTGGATGTACAACGCAAGGATGCGCCGTTCATCCCTTGTCGCGTTGGTGTTCGCTCTTGGCTGCAGCTCGAGCTCGTCGAACATCTTCGACACGGCCGGCAACGACGGCGGCGATCCCAACAACCCGAACGATCCTTTCAACACGGACGCGGGGTTCAAGGGTGGCGAAGGCGGACCCAACGGCGGCGGATGCGTGCCGGACCCAGGCAACTTCGATATCCCCGGCAACAACTGCGATGACGACGGGGACGGCAAGACCGACAACGCGCCGCTCTGCGATACCGGATTAGCGAAGGGCGGAGACGGCTACGCGTTCGCCAATTCGATCGGCCTCTGCCAACACGCGAGCGGCAGCAAGTGGGGAGTCATCTCGGCGACCTACACGCAAGGCTACAATCGCAATGACGCGCCCAACCCGACGCAGCACGGGATCCTCCCGAAGTTCGGCAGCGCCATCAAGCCGCGACAAGGCAGCGCGCTCGGCGTGCTCTCGAGCGGAATGGCCGAAGAGAAGGACACCTGCAACGCATTCGGCGGCACCTTCAAGGGTGGCTGCCCGATGACAGGCGCGGGCGCGGCGCCTCCGGGTTACCCGAAGCCCGCGGGCAAGTGCGCGGTGTCCAACAAGGTCAATGACGTGGCCACGGTCAAGCTGACGATCAAGGTGCCGAACAACGCGAAGGGCCTCGCGTTCGACTTCGACTTTTATAGTGGAGAGTGGCCCGAGTACGTGTGCACGACGTACAACGACGCATTCATCGCTTACCTGCACTCCACCGCGTTCAACGGCGGCTCGGCGGACAACATCTCGTTCGACGCGAAGAACAATCCGGTAAGCGTGAACAACGGCTTCTTCGACCGCTGCTCGCCGGCAAACGCGATGGTCGGCTGCCTCGGCGTTCCCACGACGTCCGCGTGCTCGGGCGGCAACGCCGAACTGCAAGGAACCGGCTTCTACGCACCGGGCAACAACTGCGGCCAGAGCGACTCCGGCGGAGGCGCGACGGGTTGGTTGACCACGCAAGCACCGGTCGCAGCAGGCGAGACCATCACCATCGAGCTCATGGTCTGGGACACTGGCGATCAGGCGTACGACTCATCGGTATTGATCGATAATTGGTTGTGGCAAGCCGGCGCGACGAACGTCGGAACGAACCGCCCACCGAATTGACCGCGCGAGCGCGGCGAGCGCGGTCATCCTGAGCGAAGCGAAGGATCCCCCATGGAATCTCAGGAGATCCTTCACGCCAAGCCGCTCAGGATGACACTAGCGTATGATTGCGAATGACACTGAACTAGAGGATCTGGCTAGTCCCTAGTCACTGATAGACGACTAGCCAACTCGACATATCGATGTTGCCCGTGCCGTCGCTCGGGGGAGTGCCTCCGAACAACCCCTGATAAGTGACAGTCGCGGTTTGACCGGGAGTCACGCTCTTCGTGACGTCGGTGACCCACGGCTGCACGGGCGCTCCGGGGCACCAGCCGCCGCGGCCGAACCACCACGTACCGCCTTGATTGGGCGTCATTCCGCCCTTCTCCGCCACGATGCAGCCCGTGTCGTTGCCGGCCATCGGGTACTCCTTGCTGAACACCGTGCCGTTGACGGTGAAGTCGTGGTGGTGATTGCAGAACTCTGCGCAGTTGTTGTTGCCAGAGCCGTGACCCGTGATGATGGCCCAGAGCTCCACCTTCTTCGCGCCTTGGGCGATAGGGACGGATACCGGACTACGAACATCGTACTTGGAGTCGAAGGAGCCTCCGGCGAACAGCGGAGTGGCCTGGACGGGCGTGAGCCCTTTCTTCTGGTTGGAGAACCGCAAGGACAGCTTCGTCGCGGTGGGCTGCACGTTCCACGGCGGCGCGAAGTCCCACCGAAAGTGCTGCATGCCGCCGGCTTTGAGGAGAGGGAGCGTCTCGGTCGCGTCCACCACCCAGTGCGTCTCTCGATGATAGGAGGTGATGAAGCGCGCGACCTCCGTGCTCTGCATCACGGGTCCGCCGTCCACCATGCCGCCGTCCGATAGAGGCTGCGCGAGGCTCAACGAGGCGATGTAGTCCCAGGCCCCGCAGTTGTTGTCTTGTTCGGCTTTGCTGGGGTCCGGGCACATCTGCGTGATCTCGATCTCGAGCGTGTCGAACTTCGCCATGTCTTGCGCCGACGGCAGCAGGACGTCGGTCTCCTTGAACTGACTGAGCGTCTCGCCCTTGAAGAGCTCGACGACCGTGGCGGTCTCGGCGCTCAGGCGCGCGGACTCGTCGGCCTCGGCGTTCATGTAGATGACCTCGTTGACGGTCATCGCGAGGTTGCCCTTCCACGGCCACATGTTCTGGTTCGCCAGGTTCTTGTCGTAGCGCTTCACGTCCGCGAGGTTGCCGACGCCGCGGATCTTCTGGAGTCGATCGATCGCGAAACCGCCAATGAGATATGTGGTCATCGGCGCGCCCATCCACGCGGCGAGTTCCTGGGCGTGGGTCGCGACGACGTGCAGGTGCGTCGACCATTGCGATTGATCGGCATCCGAGAGCGTGGCCTTCAACTTGGTAATGCGATCTTGCATCGCCGCCAGATTCGCCGCGGCCGCGGTCGGGTCTTTGCGGAGCGAGACGAAGAAGTAGTGCGCGTTTTTCGGCGACTGCTTCACCAGCGCGGCGAGATCTGCGTCGCTGTTCCAGAGCGGCGTGGGATCGATCTGCGAGATTGCCAAGTTGTCCGGGAGAAAGACATAGGACTCGCACCCCGTGAAGTTGGCATTGAACGACCACGACGTCCCGTCCATCAGCGGAAGCGCGAAGTCATCGGAGACGTCCCCTCGATGCGTACCGTACGGGCCTGCGTTGAAGGCGAGCGCTGTGAGGCCCTGCGCGGTACAGAGCGGAACGGACGAGTCGGGCGCGCTCGTGTCGACGGCGGTCTCGTCACCGGTCTGCGCGTCAGGCGTCACACGGATAATCGCGTCGCTCCCGCAGGCCAAGGCGCCGATGGAGAGCGCGCCGAAGCAACCGACCAAGCCCAGCCACACTCGTCTCATGAGTACAAGCCTCCAGACGAGCATTGAGCCACGTGCCCAACGGAATTGCTACGGCTCTAGCCTCGACTAGCGCAAGGTGCCGCAGTCCGTGAAGCGCGGTGGGGCGTTACGCGTCGCCGACCGTGAAATGCGTCGAATTCAGCAAGGGTTTTCTTGGCGCCCGCCGCGTGGTGCAGTACTTGACAGAGGCTCCCCGTGCGAACCTTCAAACACCTTGGGCTCTTGTCGTTCAACGTGCTCGTCGCGCTCGCGGGGTGCAAGCACGACGCGGTGACCGCGCCCGCAGATGATCCGCCGCCGGGTCAGGCGTGGTTGACGGACAAGCAGGTCACGGAGGGCAAGATCGAGATCAACCCGCTGACCCAGCAAAACGTCAACGACACCATCCTCACGGCGGGGCGCTTCACGTTCGACGACACTCGCGTCGCGCACATCTACTCGCCGGTCAACGGGCGCGTCACGCACATCGACGCCGCGCTCGGTCAGCGGGTGAAGAAGGGCGACTTGTTGTCGATCATCGACTCGCCCGAGCTCGGTCAGTTCTCCGCGGACGTCGGCAAAGCCCAAGCGGACTTGATCGCGGCCGAGCACGACTACAACCGCAAGAAGGACCTCTTCGCGCAGCACGCATGCTCGCAAGCGGACTACGAACAAGCAGAAGACAACTACCGCAAGGCCCAGGCGGAGATGGATCGCGCGCGGCAGAAGATGCGTCTCTTGCACGGCACCAGCGGCGGAGTCGTCAATCAGGGTTACGCGCTTACCTCGCCGATCGAAGGCGAGATCATCGCCCGCACGGTCTCTCCCGGCATCGAGGTGCAGGGGCAGTACAGCGGAAGCAACCCCGTAGAGCTCTTCACGGTCGGCGAGCTCGATCGCGTGTGGATGCTCGCGGACGTTTACGAGATGGATCTCGCCCGCGTGAAGCTAGGCAGCAAGGTCTCGGTCTCGGTCGTGGCGTATCCCGATCGGAAGTTCGAGGGCAAGCTGGACTGGATCAGCGGAACGCTCGACAAAGACACCCGTACCATCAAGGTGCGCTGCGAGTTCGACAACACCGATCGCGCGCTCAAGCCGGAGATGTATGCGACGGCGACGATCTCGGTCGAAGAGCGCAAAGCGCTTGCCGTGCCGCGGACGGCGGTGCTGCGCATGGGCGAGCAGACCATCGTATTCGTGCAGGCCGGCAAAACGCCCGACGGTCGAATCAAGTTTGATCGAAAGCCTGTCGCCGTGGATGAAGGCGAAGGTGGCCAGTGGCTTCCGGTGGAGCATGGC
>JAYVYD010000385.1:0-7537 GCA_043784605.1 Myxococcales bacterium
CGCCTCTGTTCGCATGAAGTACTTCGAGCTGTGGGAGTCTGCGCAGTTCGTCGAACGTGAATGACCCTTCCAACTCGCCGTCGGCAGACCTTCACGCCATCAAACGCTGAAATCGTCGTAGCGGAGCACCTGCTCGCCGTCTCCGTCCTGCATCGCGCGGATCATCCCGCGCGCCACTGCGCTTGCGTCGATCGCCCGGTATTTGCGGAGTCCGCCGAACATCGCGAAGTCCAAGCCGCGCATCACCGCGATCCCGAACTTCTCGCCTGGACGCGACTCGGTGCGGTCTCCCATCAAGATGCTCGGCTGGGCAATCACCAAGCGCGGAAAGCCGATCGCGCGAATGTCGTCCTCCGTCTCGCCCTTCACGCGCAGGTAGAAGCTGCCCGCCTTCGCGCTCGCGCCTATCGACGACACCAATGCGAGTCGGGTCGCCCCGTGTTCCTTCGCCAGCTTGGCGACGTTCACCGCGTAGTCGTGGTCGACTTGGTAAAAGCGCTCCTGGGAGCCAGCCACTTTGATCGTTGTCCCCAAGCACGCGTAAACGTCGGTCACGGCGAACGCGTCGGTGGCGACCAGTTGGGGCGGGCGAAGCCCTCCTCCGAGCCGTTGACGTTCGCCGGACGATGTCAATTGATCGAAGTCGATGACGCGCTCGGTGAGCTTGGCGTGAGATCTTCCCGTCGGGCGGCGGACGAGCGTCGTAACGCGCGAATACGCCGGATTGTCGAGCAGCAACGTGAGGGCATGGCCGCCGATGAGGCCGGTAGCTCCGGCGACCAGCGCAGTGCGTGACGACTCAACCATTGGAACGAGCTTACTCCAACGGCCTCCAGCGAATCTGATTCTGCTTGCGCCTCGCAGCGTCCGCGATCCACAGTGCTTGCGATGCGGCACTGGCTGCGGTTCTTGATCGCCCTGTCGGCGGCCACCGGTGTGTGGCTCGTCAGCGCGTCGGCGCTCGCCGCGGCTCCGCAGTGTGATGAGCGGGGCGCCATCACGTTCGCGCCAAACCCCAAGCTCGAAGAGCCCAACTCGTCGCTCGCGCCGGTGAACACCGAGTGCGCGTCGCAAGAGCACATCCTCTACAACTACGAGCAGAACCAGACGGGGTCGATCGACCTCGAGTTCAAGACCACTCCCGCGATGCTCCCTTCGGTCGTCTCGATCGATGGCGTCGCCGGTGAGCTCCTCACTTGTGACTCTGGTGCGCTACTCGCGCCCACGAGCACCGACCGCGACCGTCTCGACCGCCCGCCGCGCTGAAACCGCGAGCACCCCAAAAACTTGGTGCCTGTTCTCGTTTCTTTTGAAACGAGAGCGCGTGGTGATCGGCGACGCGACAACGTCGAGGATCATGTCTGCTTTGCTTCAAAGCGGGGCGCCGAAGAGCGTTGGTCGCTTTCTTTTCAAACAACAGGTGGATGACTATGGCTGAAGAAGACAACAAGAAGAAAAAGAAGAGCGCGGCCGAACCGCCGCCTCCGGCACAACCTGCAGGGATGAACACGGGAGTGGCCGTCATCGGCTTTCTCCTCTGCTTCGTCGCCGGCGCGCTTCTCATGTGGGGCTACGACGCCAAGCGCATGCGCGCGGGTGGCGGTGGTGACATCGGCGCGGACAATGCGTCTCCGACGAACTGGGCGGACGACGACTCGCCGTACCCGATCTCCAGCAAAGACCCGATGTGGGGCAGCCGCACGGCTCCCGTCACGATCGTCGTCTACTCGGATTTCCAGTGCCCCTTCTGCAGCAAAGTGGAAGCGAGCATGGACCAGATCAAGACCACGTACGGTCAAGAGAAGGTCCGCATCGTTTGGAAGAACGAGCCGCTCCCGTTCCACCCGAACGCGAAGCCCGCGGCCGAGGCGGCTGCTGGCGTATTCGCGCTCAAAGGTAGCGAGGCATTCTGGAAGTTCCATGACACGGCGTTCAAGAACCAGAGCGCTCTCTCGCCGGACAGCTACGAGAAGTGGGCGAAGGACGCTGGCGTCGACATGGCCAAATTCAAGGCCGGAATCGCCGCGCACACGTGGGCGAAGAAAGTGGACGACGATCACGCGGCCGCTCAAAAAGCTGGCGTGAACGGCACTCCCGCTTCGTTCATCAACGGCGTCTCGGTCAGCGGCGCGCAGCCTTTCGACAAGTTCAAGTCGGTCATCGACCAAGAGCTCTCGAAGGCGAACGACAAGATCGCCAAGGGCACGCCCAAGGACAAGATCTACGTCACGATGTCCACGGACAACAAAAAGAACGCGCCCGCGGCCGACAAGGAAGAGGGCGCCGAGCCGGACGACAAGACCGTGTGGAAGGTGCCCGTCGAGAAGAGCCCCGTAAAGGGCCCCGCGACTGCGCTCGTCACGATCGTCGAGTTCAGCGATTTCCAGTGCCCGTATTGCAAGCGCGTCGAGCCCTCGCTCAAAGACGTGTTCGCCAAGTACGGCGATAAGGTTCGCCTCGTGTGGAAGAACGAGCCGCTGCCGTTCCACCCGCGCGCGAAGCCTGCCGCGGAGCTCACGATCGAAGCACGCATGGAGAAGGGCGACGTCGGCTTCTGGGCCGCGCACGACCTCCTGTACGATCAGCAGCCCAAGCTCGAGGACGCAGATCTCGAGGGCGCGGCCAAGCAGCTTGGATTGGATGTCGGCAAGGTCGACAACGCGATCAAGACCGAGAAGTACAAGTCGCTAATCGACGCCGACGCCGACCTCGGCGATGACGTTCAGGCGAGCGGCACCCCGCACTTCTTCATCAATGGCCGTCGCCTCGTTGGCGCACAGCCCACCGAGAAGTTCGTCGCGATCATCGACGAAGAGATGAAGAAGGCCCAAGCGCTCGTCGACAAGGGTGTCCCCGCGGACAAGGTCTACGACACGATCATGAAGGACGCGAAGGGGCCGCCTCCGCCCGAGAAGAAGACCGTCGCAGACGCGCCCAACGCGCCGGCGAAGGGCAACCTCAAGGCGAAGGTCGTAATCTACGAGTACAGCGACTTTCAGTGCCCGTACTGCAAGCGCGTCGAAGACAGCGTGAACGAGGTCATGAAGAACTACGGCGATCGCGTCAAGTTCGTCTGGCGTAACTTCCCGCTCGAGTTCCACGCGGACGCGCCGTTGGCGTCGGAAGCCGCAATGGAGGCCTTCAAGCAGAAGGGCAACGAAGGCTTCTGGAAGATGCATGGCAAGCTCTATGCGAACCAGGGCGAGAAGGACGGCATCAAGCGCGAGCAGATCGAGAAGTATGCGCAAGAGCTCGGCCTCGACATGGCCAAGTTCAAGGCGGCGCTCGACGGCTCGACTCACAAGTCCGAGATCGACGCGGACACGAAGGATGGCAAGGATGCTGGCGTGACCGGCACCCCGGCGTTCTTCATCAACGGCTACTTCATCAACGGCGCGCAGCCCTACTCGAAGTTCCGCAAGGTGATCGAGTTGGCGTTGGCCGAGGCGAAGTAGGTAGTTAGCTTCCAAAGAGCGGGCACGAGCACGTTTGCGGAAGACAGACTGGTGCGCCCCCTGAGGAATAGATCCTTGGGGGGCGCGCTTATTTGAGGTAACGAACAATCATGCGTTTTGCTCTCGTGGCTCTCGTCGTTGCTATTGGTTGTGGCGAAGTCGCGCCTCCCGCGAACAGCGCGGGACAGAGCGTTGGCCCCATCGTGGTCGGCAACGCGATCGCCCCTACGAACATGCTCGATGCGCCGCCTCCCACCGAGGCGGACGCGACGGTACCCATCGAGGACGACGACGCCGTATGGGGCTCACGCCTCGCGCCCGTCACGATCGTCGAGTTCAGCGATTTTCAGTGCCCGTTCTGTGGCAGGGCGGAGCTCACGGTCGACGCGCTGAAGGCGGAGTACGGCAAAGAGCAACTACGTGTGGTCTACAAGCACGAGCCCCTATCGTTTCACCCGAATGCGAAGCCCGCCGCCGAGGCCGCTGCAGCGATTCGCGCGCTCGGGGGTGACGAGGCGTTCTGGCGGTTCCATTCGATCGCGTTCCACAACCAGGAGAAGCTCTCGCCCGCTGCGTACGAGGACTGGGCGCAGCGGTCTGGCGTGAACCTGCAAGCGTTTCGCGAGGCGACAATCTCGGGTCGCTTCGCCGACGTCATCGGCCGCGATCAAAAAGCCGGCGAAAAGCTCAGCGTGAACGGCACTCCGGCGTTCTTCATCAACGGCATCGGCCTGACCGGCTCGCAGCCGATCGAGAAGTTCCACGAGGTGATCGCCGACGCCCAGAAGAGCGCGCGCGCCGCGATGGAGAAGGGCGCGCGGAGAGAGACTCTCTACAAGATAGTGAGCGCGGCGAACTTCAAGCCGACAGCGGATGACGAACAGCCCGCACCGGACACCGCCGTGTGGAGGGTCCCTGTCGGCAACAGCCCCGTGCAGGGGCCAGCCACCGCGCTCGTCACAATCGTGGTGTTCAGCGACTTTCAGTGCCCCTACTGCTCGAAGGTAGAGCCAACGCTCGCGCAGCTCCGCGCGCAGTACGGAGACAAGCTCCGCATCGTGTGGAAGAACGAGCCGCTGTCGTTTCACGATCACGCAGTGCCCGCGGCGATGCTCGCGCTCGAAGCGCGCGCGGAGAAGGGCGATGCCGGCTTCTGGAGCGCACACGACAAACTCTTCGCTCAGCAAGACAAGCAGACGGACGCGGATCTGTTCGCGCTCGGAGCCAGCATGGGCCTCGACGCGACCAAGCTGCGCCTCGCCATCTCGCAGAAGAAATACCAATCGGTGCTCGACGCCGACGGAGACCTCGGCGACGACGTGAACGCGAACGGCACGCCTCACTTCTTCATCAACGGGCGCAGGCTCGCAGGCGCTCAGCCGCTCCTCGCATTCCAAGCCATGATCGACGCCGAGCTGAACACCGCGCAAGCGCTGATTGCCGCGGGAACGGCGCCCGCGAGCGTCTACGACGAGATCATGAAGAACGGCAAGGCGCCTCCGTCTCCGCAGAAGATCGCGGCGACGCTGCCCACCGGAGGGCCCGTGCGCGGCGTCGCGGCCGCTCCGATCACGATCGTGGAGTTCAGCGACCTCGAGTGTCCATACTGCAAGCGCGTCGAGCCCACGCTGTCCGATCTCATGAAGACCTACGGCAACAAGGTGAAGGTCGAGTGGCACGATCTCCCGCTTTCCTTCCACCCGCATGCGCACCTCGCCGCGGAGGCTTCGCGCGCGGTGCTCAAGCTGAAGGGCAAGGACGCGTTCTTCAAGTTCCACGAGGCGGTCTTCGCTCTCCAAGGCGGCGCTGGCCTAGAGCGCGCCGAGCTCGAGAGCGCGGCTTTTAAGCTTGGCGTCGACATGACGAAGTTCAAAGCCGCGCTCGATCAACACACCTACGCATCCGAGGTGGACGCGGACAGCGCGGCGGCCACGACGGCCGGCTTCACCGGCACGCCGGCGTTCGTCATCAACGGATACGCGATCAGCGGGGCGCAGCCGTACGCCAAGTTCAGGCGTACGATCGATCTGGCGTTGAGCGAAGTCGGAAAGAAACCTTGAGACACGCCACTTCATCCGCAATCGTTGCCATATCAATGATTGCTGCGTCCAGCGCTAGCGCGTTCGAGCGGCAGCACCATTTCGGTCTCGACGGCGGCGTGGGGATGTTGAAGGTGGGCGGCAAGGACTCCCTCTCGGTCGGCGGTGGCGGTGGGCTCCACTACACGTATGGGATGACCGACGCGTTCGACTTGATGGTCGAGGGGTGCTTCATGCAGGTGGCGCTCGAAGAGCTGCCCGCCAAGGGCATCCAGAGCAATCGACCCACGAGCTTCTCGAACGCGGGCGTGGGCGTGAGCTACGTGCTCGACGTGCTGCGATGGATCCCCTACGGGGGAGTCCTGCTCGAGGGATACTCCGCGAATGGCGGCACCGTGCAAGGGCCGTCTATCGCCGTTGGCGGCGCGATCGCGCTCGGCCTCGACTACGCGTTCAACCGCACGTTCGCGATGGGCATCGCATTTCGGCAGCACTTTCCGTTCTCCAAGATCAGCGACTACCCTACTTACTCGCAGCTGCTGCTCCGCGTGGAGATCGCCTGGGGGTATTGAGCCATGGCTGACCTCGTTCAAGGAACGACCTTCGCGAGCGACTACAGGGTCGTCCGCAAGATCGCCCAAGGCGGGATGGGCGCGGTCTACGAGGCCGAGCAGCTCTCGACGGCGAAGCGGCGCGCGCTCAAAGTGATGTTGCCGCAGCTCGTGGCGGATCCGCAGCTTCGCGCGCGCTTCGAGCAAGAGGCGAAGATCGGCGCGCTAATCGCGAGCGAGCACGTCGTGGAGGTGGTCGGCGCCGGCATCGACGCGGCGTCGGGCATGCCGTGGCTCGCGATGGAGCTGCTGGAGGGCGAAACGCTCGACGCTGCGATGCGCAGGCGCACGAGCTTCACGCCGCCAGAGACCGCGCAGATCTTCGAGCAGCTCTGTCACGCGCTCGGAGCCGCGCACGATGCGCACATCGTTCACCGAGATCTGAAGCCCGAAAACATTTTCATGGCGCGTTCTCACCGCGTGGGCGGCGGCGACCGCGACGTGAAGATCCTCGATTTCGGCGTCGCAAAGATCGTCAGCGAGAACTCGAACCAGACCACGGGCGCCCTCGGCACGCCGATGTGGCTCGCACCCGAGCAGCTGCAGGGGCACGTGTCCCCCGCGAGCGACGTGTGGGCTCTCGGCTTGATCGCGTTCACGATGTTGGCCGGCTTCCCGTATTGGCGTGGCGCGGACTCCCCGTCGCCGAGCCTCGCCGAGGTGCTTCAAGAGATCTCGATGAAGCCGCTCGATCCGCCTTCGCTGCGCGCCGCGCAGAAGGGACGCTCGCTTCCGAGCGGCTTCGACGCATGGTTCGCGCGCTGCGTGGTGCGCGATCCGGCGGCGAGATTTCCTACGGCGCGGGAGGCCTTCGCGGCGCTCGTGCCGATTCTCGCGACGGGTGGGTACGCGCAAGCAACGATGGCCGCAGTGTCGTCGCCGGCGTTCTCGATGCCGGCGGGCGTGAGCCAGCAGCAGTCGCAGGGGTACGAGCAGACGATGCACGCGAGCTCGCGGCCCGCAGCCATGATCGCTACGCCGCCTCCTGGCCCGATGGCCGCGCCGTCCTTCGCGCCTCAATCACAGCCCGTGAAGTCGTCCTCGGGGTGCGGCGTTGCGCTCGTCATCGTCCTCTCGATCGGCGCGGTAGGTGTGCTGCTGATCGCTCTGCTGATCTTGTTTCTGGTTCGTCGGTAGCTGTCATTCCGAGGAGCGCAGCGACGAAGGATCCCCCAGAACTGCGTGTTCTCGGTGCTCTCATTTGTGGATTTGGGGCCCCACCCGCTCGTGCTCAGGCTCGGCGGCGACTCGCGTCTCTCGATCACCCCCAATTCGCCGCCTCCGCGTGAGCCTTTCGCGCGCGCGTCCCCCACGGTGTCGCGCATGCGCGCCACACGGGAGGATCCGAGAGGCTTGACGTTACCGGACGTCGAACGATTTGCCCACGGTGACGGGTGCGCCAGTGAACGCCGGCACGCGCGCCGACCGAAAC
>JAYVYD010000386.1:0-3681 GCA_043784605.1 Myxococcales bacterium
CGAACGAGCTGCATCGCAGACGGCGGACAGCCGTAGTGCACGACGAGCGCGTGCTTGGCGATCGCGTCGTCTCCTTTGGCGCGAATGAAGCGGCCCTCGAGTTCCGCGCGCTCGTTGACGCTCCCCTCGACGAAGATCGTGAGCAGCGCCGCGCCCGCTTGCCATGGGGCAGCGCGAGAGCCTTCGCGGAGGAGCTCGCGATACGACTGCGCCGCGGGGTGCAAGCTCCTTGCGGCGGACTCTTCGAAGTCGGCACGCGAAAAGCCGAGGCCCTCCATCATGCGCAGGAACAGCTCGGGGTGCGGCGCGCTCTTCGAGAGACCGCCGGTCTGCTCTTCGTACAGGTTCTCCGCGAGCGCGCGACGCACGTCGCCTTGCGGTGGCGTCTCCCCCAAGAGGCGACCCAGCAGAATGGGGAAGTCGCGCACGTAGACGAGATACTCATGCTGGAAGTGAATCAGGAGCTGCGAGCGAGACAGGCCCGGCTTCGTGAGCCAGGGGTAGGCCCAGTGATGCTTCTGATCCATGACGGCCAACAGCCGCTCGGCGAGAGGATGCTTCGTGTCGACGCGCATGACCTCAATCGTGTCAGGCGCGGGCCACGAAGTCACATTTGTCGCCCGTCCGATTGGGCCGCTATTTCCGGTGCGTGAAGTCGACCTCGTCCGTGTTCGCAGGAGTCCCGAGCGCGGGCTTGTGCATCTTTAGGACAGGGAGCTTGAGAAGCGTGACGCTCGCGTCGACCGTCGCGCTAGCGGACGTCTCGAGAGTGGGAACGGGCGCGGCGAGCGCGCTCGGGATGGCTGACGGAGTCGGGACGGCGATCGGCGGGGCGACCGTCGCCGCGGGAGTGGGCTGAGGCTGACTGCGACCGACGAAGAAGATCGCGCCGATGATCGCGGCGCCGACCGCGACGATCGCGAGCCACGTTCGATTCGGCGGCGGCGCAGCGGCTGCTTCCGCAACGCGCTTGCCGGTGGTGCCACGCCACGTGACCTCGGTCTTGCCTACGGGCGGAGGCGGGAGGCTCTGCGGGCGCGGCACGGTGGCCGAGACCTTGCGACCGCCACCAATCGTGCGCCCGATGCGCGCGATGGTCGCCTGCGCATGCTCGGGTGCGAACGGCGCGAGCGCGAGAGCGAGCGCTCCCACGTTCGCGAAGCGATTCTCTCGCTCCCGCGCCAGACACTTTGTGACGACATCGTCGAGCGCTGCGGGGATGTCCGCGCGCACGGCGCTCGGCTTGGGCGCGTCGGCGAGCATGAGCATCGCGTACTGCTGGTGGATGGTCTCCGCCTCGAACGGGACCTTCGCCGTCAGCAGCTCGAACAGACAAACGCCCATCGACCAAATGTCCGTGCGCGAGTCCACGTCACGCGACGACTTCATCTGCTCAGGAGACATGTAGAGCGGACTACCGACGACGCCTTGCGTTCGCGTGACGTCGCCCTCACCTGTCTCGTCGCCGGTGGACGCCGCGAGCGCGCCCACCTTGGACACGCCAAAGTCGAGCACTTTGACGATCGGCGAGCCATCGGCGGCGCTCGTCAAGAAGAGGTTCGCCGGCTTCAGATCGCGGTGAACGATCCCAAGCGCGTGCGCCTCGGCGAGACCCTCGAGCGCTTGGAGCACATAGTCGACCGCGAGCTCGATCGGCAGTCCTGTCGCCTCGGGACCGCGCACGAGCGACGCGAGATTCTCACCCTCGAGGTACTCCATCACCATGAACGGCGCGCCGTTCTCGAGCGTGCCCGTGTCGAGCACCTTCGCGACGTGCGAGCTCTTCAAGCGAACCGCCGCCCTCGCCTCGCGCTCGAAGCGCGCGACCGCCTCCTTGTTGGCCATCACGCGAGGCAGCATGAACTTGAGCGCTACCGTCTGCCTGAGCTGCAGGTGCGTCGCCGCTACGACTACACCCATGCCGCCTTCGCCAAGAACCCGCTCGATGCGGTACTTGCCGGCGAGTACGTCTCCCGACTTCGGCGGGGGTGACACCTTCGGTGGACCCGGGCAATCCTGCTCTCCCGAGGAGTCGAACTTGGTGGCGTCGTCGCTCATCCGCAGCCGACGTTAGCACTGGTGGACGTGCACGGGCTCCGCTGGTAGAAACGCGGACCCATGGCGAAGTCACAAGCACAATCCGCCCCCGAGTGGTCGCCCATGAAGCTGGTCGCGACCGGCATCATGACGCTGTTCGTCGCGCTCTCCGTCATCATCTACTTGGGGTCGCGCCTTGGCGGGTGCATGTACCTCGACGGCTCGCACGGCGCGGGCTCTTACGACAAACGCCCCTGAAACACGCCCAGTCGTCGACGCGGCTAGCTGGTAGTATGTCGGTGTGAGGCTTGCGGCGCTCGTTGGATTGATGGTGTTCGCGTCGACGCGCGTGGCGCTTGCGCAGTCCGATCCCGTTGCGGCGGAGGCACTGTTCGACGACGCGCGCCGCCTGATGATCCAAGGCAAGCTCGCAGAGGCGTGCGCGAAGTTCGCCGAGAGCGAGCGGCTCGATCCGGGCTTGGGGACGCTCCTGAATCTGGGCGAGTGTTACGACAAGAACGGTCAGACCGCGCGGGCGTGGGAGACCTTCCGCGAGGCCGAAGCGATCGCAGGACGAAATCGCGAAAGCGCACGCACGGCGTACGCGCACAAGCGCGCCGGAGAGATCGAGCTGCGACTCGCGAGAGTCTCCGTCGCGGTGCCGAGCGAAGTGCGAGTCGTCGGTCTTCAATTGCTGCGTGACGGCGCGTTCATGACCGAGCCGCTTTGGGGTGTGTCGCTCCCGATCGATCCTGGAACTCACACGCTCGAGGCGCGCGCGCCGGGATACCTGACGTGGAGGACGTCGTTCGAGGCGAGTGGAAAGAGCGTGCAGACGGTCACCGTGCCTGCGCTCGAGAGCAACCCCGCGGTGGAGCTACCTCCGCCGACTCCCGTCGTCACGCCCAACACGACTGTCGCGCCGCCCCCCGCAACGACGACTCCAGTCGCGAAGCCGGTGACGACGCCAGAGACTCCACCGGGCCCGGGATCGGGCCAGAAGCCAGTCGGCATCGTCGTCGGTGTGATGGGCGTGGTGTCGCTCGGGACCGGAGCGGTGTTCGGCGGGCTCGCGCTGAGCAAAGACAGCAGCGCGCGATCGGCAGGTTGTGATCCGAGTACGTGTCCGGACGCGATTTCGCTCGCGGCTTCGAGTGACGCGCAAGCGTTTGCGCGCGTGAGCACGTGGTCGTTCGTCCTCGGCGGCGTGATGCTCGTCGGGGGTGTAGTGCTCTGGCTCACCGCGCCGCCGCCGCTGCACGCCAACATCGCGTGGCCTGCCAATGCGCTTCGAGGCTCGTTTTGAGGGCGCGCGCGATCGTCGTCACCTGTGCGAGCACCGCGATCGCCTGCAGCGCGATCTTGGGTCTGCAGGACCGCACGCTCCGGGACGGGGGCACGCCGGACGCGGGCCCGGGCGACGTCACCTCGGAGACCGCGCAGTCCTGCAACGACGCGGGCTTCTGCGCATGCAACCCACACGACTTTTGCGACGACTTCGACTCGTACAAGAACGTCGCCGACATGGCGAACAAATGGTCGAGCCCGAGCTTCGGCCAGCCGACCCTCAGCGTGGGTGGGGTTGTATCGTTCGACGGTCTCACCACGGTGCCGCCTTCGCCACCGAATGCGCTGCTCACGCAG
>JAYVYD010000387.1:0-4212 GCA_043784605.1 Myxococcales bacterium
GGTGGCGAAGTAGCCCGCCTGGGTAGAGAATGACCTACGCCGACCGCGCACCTGCATCTGCGCGGTAGCGGAGGTTTACGCGCGTGAACCTCGATCGAAGAATAGGTCGCTCAGGGTGACCTATTTGGCCACAACTGGGATGGCGATCGAACCTCGGTTGGAACCAACCGAAGTGCCAAGGCACGCTCGTAGGAAAGGCGGAATCTATTCCGCGTTTCCCGACGACGCCCCAGACCGCGATCCGCGCGCTGCACTTCTCTCGTTGTACGCTCACGCGGACATGGAGAGCGCGATGAACCTCGACGAAATCAAGCTCGGGCAAACGCTGGTCGTCGCAATGGTCTCAGCGGCGCGGTCGATGCCAAATCAAATGCAGTTCTCGGCCATGATCAATTTCCAGTCGACAATCGAGTTTCTCATCATGCTCGGTCTCGTTGACCGTCTTGCCGACGAAGGCTTGCAGCCGCCGGCTGAGCTCGTCGAACTGCTTCGCGATGAACTCACGCAAGAAGGATTTCCGACCAACCCGAGCAAGCGCGCCGTGTGCCTCACATACACCGTGGTCCTGCAGGCAGTGATCGCGTGGGAGAACGCGGGCGAGTTGATTGACGGAGTGCACTACCCGACTCATGGCTCTTCGGAGTGGCTCCCGTTCATTGCGCGTGCTGCGATCGTGAACGTGGATGTCGCGATGCCTCGAGTCCTTGCGTTGAAGAAGAGCTGACGGAACTTGTGCAGACGACAGCTGCGGACCGCTCCGATATTCGCAACGTTGAGACATTCGGCGCTCTCATCTCGTACTTCGCGCGAGTCTCTCGAGACCGTAGCGGTTCTTCGAGGCGCATGAAGTGCACAGCCGCTCGATGCGAGCGACGCCACGGCTGCGCAAAGGCTGAAGAAGACGCTGCAACGACCTGCGCAACTCTCGCACTCGCCGCAGGAAGTTGATGTCTTCATCGCGTTGCGAAGTGGTTGCTTGCCGCGCTTCGCGGATGGGTCTACGCCATCAGTCTGGGATCGAGGGAGCCTTTGCTCCGCATCGAGGTTCCTCGACCACATTGGAGGCAGCGATGGCGGCGATGCACTCGAACCTCTTCGCGCGACGGCGATGGTGATCCTCGGAGCGGTGCGAACAAAGCGTTCGCAGTGATCGTTCTCGCGAGTTGCGGGAATCGATGACGACGGCATGGCCGCCGCCTGCGAGCACGGCGAAACTCTCCACAAGCGCAACAGGGGCGATGCCTGGTTGACCGGTCGTGATGGTCCTACTTCTCGCGAGAAACGCCATTATAGGAAGAGCTTCTTCCGGTCGTTGCGCCCCGACCGCGGTAAGCTCTGTGCCGTCGCGCAGACAGCATTTCTGTTAGGTAAATCGCAATTTCCTTGCGGCCTCGAGCGCTTCGAGCTGAGACTTGTCACGGCCGTCGACAGCTACGCTCTCGATCTCGTTGCGGAGTCGTCACGAGATTCTCGCGACGGCACGCGTAATGGACGGGGAGCTGCGGGGGGGGAGCGCGTGGCCCCCGTGGCTTGACGCGCAACACTTCATCGCTCATCTTCGACGGAGGCAGATATGTTGAATCGAGGTTCTGGATTTTGCGGACGACAAGCCATGTTTGGCCTGCTGCATCCGAGCATCTTTGTCTGCATTGCCACGCTCGGCGCGTGCAGTTCCGACGACGTTGGGGCGCCACAGAGTTCGAGTTCTGCTCTCCTCCATTCTCCCGTCACTGGAGCGCCTCCGACGAATGTTGATTGGCAGTCGGAAACGGCGTTGTCGGTGCAAACGTTCCCGGCCTCCAAGGTCGTCACCGCTGCGTTCAACGACGACACCAACAACGGCGCCTTCGTCATCTACGATCCGCTCAACCGCACCATCCTTCCAGGTGCGAGCCATATGGGCTGGGCGGTTTCGGACACGAGCGGGCAGACGTTCTATTATGGCGGCAAGGTATCAGCACCAACTGGATGGCCTGTTCTATGGGGCGATCCGGCGATCACTAGTTCGCGGTCGAATCAAAACTACGTGTATCTCTCGAGCCTAGCGGTCCCTCAAGGGAAGTTCCCACCGGGAAACATCCAAGGCACGATCTTGACGGGGAGCGCCCCAGGCCTGGGAGGTTCGTACCTTGGCGGCGCGTGTATTGCTCGTTCGACGGATGCGGGTCACACCTTCGCGCCAGTTACACCGTCGGACTGCGTTCAGAGTACAGATGGTGTCCCTGCGGGGGACTTCTACGACGGCGGTTCGATGGAGTCGGACAACTCCAACGGGGTGTATGCGTCGTTCGTTGATTGGACGACAACCACCATCGATGTCTGGCACGCAACAACTTTGACGGGTGCGTTTGCCCGAATGCCGACCCCGTTTCCGGGCATCCAGGTCGGCTCGCACCCACGGCTCGTGTTCGAGCCGTCGTTTGGCCGTCTCTATGTCATGGCCCTTGGCAATCCCTCACATAACGTAGAGATGGATGTCGAGAGTACGCTATGGATCACCTATTGGGGTGGCCCTGCCGATCCGCCTGGATGGTCCACGCCAACCGCGCTCGCCGCAGACTCGCTCACGAATCCAACGATCACGTTCGCACCGACTTCTCTGACCGTTAGAACAGCCTACCAATTCTCGTTCGCGACCGCGCAACCGAGCGTCAACAACGACGATGGGATTCGCGTCGCCTACACCACCAAAGTACCAGGGCACAATCGCGTTATTCATACCGTTCGCTGTCCTTGGCCGGCGCCTGGGACACCAGTAGCTGGTTGCCACGCGACACCGGAGTGGAGTGGAGACCCGTTCCCTGGCGACCAATGGAATCCGCTCGTCAGAGCTCAATATGGGTTCGGCACGCCCGGTGGTTCTGGGAGCATCCAACCAGAGTTCATGCTCAGCTACACAACAACGATGGCAAGCGACCGACCGGGCTCGGTGGGCTGGGCGTTCGGACCACTGGGGGTCACCTCTGGCGGAGTTCGCGTCACTTTCGTCCCGCAGATTCCCTATTCCAACTATGCAGTCTGCCCAAGCAATCAGGGGTATTGGTGCGACTATGACGACATGCAGGTTTTGACGGTCGGCATTCCGAGCAATAGTTTTCATACGTTTATTCGGATGCACACGGACTCGTCTGCGGGTTGTACAACTCAGTGGAATTGGGCGTCATGGTCGCAGCACGTCAGTGCGATCACATACCCGTAGAGGCTATGGTGCGCGTTCTTCACCGAGTCGCTGTCATCGCTTTTGTTGGTGCGGCTGCGCTCGCCTGCGGGAATCTTGCAACAGAGCGCCCCGACAGTTCGTTCGACTCGGGGGAGATTCGAGACGCTGGCGGCGAGGATAGCGCCGCCGACGTCGTCGACGATTTGCTTACGCCGTGTGGATTGAAGCCAGTGCGTGGAAACTTCACCTGCTGCGGGGACGGCGCCGCGTGCCAAGGGGGTTGTGGGCCTGCGCCGCAGTTGCCTCGCAGCAATCAATGCTGGTGTGGCAATATCCCTGGCGGTTGCACCCCACCGTCGGTCTGCTGCGGAGCACCGAACGGCGCGGCGTGCATGTCGCAACAAGAATGCGATTGGGGTTGGGGCCAATGAAGCTGATGAAGTTCGCGTGGCGATCGGCCGTTGGTGGCGCGGTTACTGGCGTAGTTGTGGGCATGCTCGCAACGACGGCGGCATGCGGCGATGTTGGCAGTCAGCAACGTGGGATAGAGGCCGGTGCGGACGCCCTGCAGGATGCAGCCATCGGCGACGTGTTGCCTGATCACCACGCTCCTCAGTATGCCATCGTCGATGGCTCTGGCGACTGCGCTCCCGATGTCGGCGAGAACACGGTCAGCTCGTGCTGCGCGGGCAAGCCGTGCTTGGGGTTCTGCGTCGCGCTCGACGGGGGTGGGGTTGGGTGTTCGTGCTACGGGATCGCGGGTGGCTGCGAGGCCGACCGATCTTTGGCGTGCTGTACGCAGGGGCATGGCTGCGATACACCGCTCATGTGCGCGCCATATATGCCATAACGAGTTCTTCAATGGTGTCGTGCTGCGACGGACGCTCAGCTTGTTCAAAACGTACGTCTAACCTTCAAAATCGTCATTGGGAACGGGAGCGTGAGCGTAATCGATTTGAGCGCGGTTTGTCGAGGCGCGGGCGTGCGCTGAAACGCTCGTGGAGGCGTCTGAACGTCTGGGGCTGGGCCGAGTCGAGCTCCGCGGGGTCTGC
>JAYVYD010000388.1:0-37638 GCA_043784605.1 Myxococcales bacterium
GGGCTTGGTGCATGCGGGCGCGAGTGCGCACGTCATATGTCTGGACTTCTCGGAGCGTTCTACTCCGCCTCTCAATACCGCCGCGCGTGGAGAGTTAGACGGCGTCACCTTCGAGTACACGACAGGGTCCCCCATATTGCCGTCATTCCCGCCGGCCATTCCCATGGGCCGCGCTCTCTCACATGCGCGCTTCTTGTCCAGCGTACTTCGTGAGCCGCCTGACGCTATTTTCTATTATGGGCGCTGGCCCAGTGAGCTCTTGATCGCCATGGCCGCGGCTCGCCTGACCAAGGCTGCGCTCGTCTGCATCGTGGTAGAGTGGCGACTCGCGTTTCCCGATCAAACGCGCACTCAAGTGATCAACGACGAGCTCTTTTGCCGCGCCATGAGGCGCATCGACGGCGCTATCGTGGTGTCTGCATTCTTGAGAGATAGAGTCACGCCTAGGCTCGCAGACGGCGCGCCGTGCCTGCAAACGCCCATCTTTGCCGACCCCGAGCCGTGGGCGAACGTGGTGCCGGCGAGTCGAGGTAAACGCTACTTGGTATTCTGCGCCGATCTGACGGGTTATCGAGAAGACGCGCTGTTGGTCATTCGCGCGCTCGTAGGACTCGGCCCGCGCGAGCTCGAGGTGCTCTTCGTGGGGAGCGCATCGCCTGAGGCGCGCGAGCGGATCCTGGAGAGCAGCAACCGCCTCCCGCGCGGCATGTCGCTGAAGCTGATGACCGACTATCTCCCGGAAGGCGAGCTGCGGTGCCTGTACGCTGGCGCGTCCGCGCTCGTTGCTCCACTGCCAGACAATGATCGATCACGCGCGCGCTTCCCGAGCAAGATTGGTGACTATCTATTGTCGGGTACGCCGGTTGTCTCGCACAGAGTCGGCGAGGTCGCGGCGTTCTTGAAGGACGGCGAGAGCGCATATCTAGCTGCTCCGAACGACGAGGCGGATTTTGCACGTTGTCTCGCGCGTGCGCTCGACGCTCCAGATGCGCGCGACGTCGGCGCCCGGGGGAGAGCCGTGGCGCTCGCCCAATTCGATTACAAAACAATTGGCCCGCGCGTCGTCGACTTTCTGCGCCCGCTCGTCGCGAGGCGTGCGTGAGCACCGGCGCCCAGCAAGAGGCGCGCGGTATCGGGGTCAACCTCCTCACGCTCTTCGCACAGGCGTCTCTACCGGCCTTTCATGTGCAGCTCGCGCGCGCGCTCGGCGAGTCCGGCTATGGCGTCTATCGCACCGCGACTACGTTCGTGGACGTATTGAGTGTCATTACGATGTTCGGAATGGATCTGGCGATCACTCGCAGAGTGAGCATCGCGCGTGCGGCCAATGACGAGGCCGGCGCAGTCGCCGCGGTCGGCACGGCGCTCAGAGTCGTATTGCTCTCCGGTTTGGCAGTGTCTTTGCTGGTATTCGTGAGCGCGCCCTCGGTCGCGGCGTGGCAGCAGAGCCCACAGCTCGTCACGCCACTGCGCACGCTCGTGCTTCTTCCGATCGCCTATCACGTCGCGAGCATCTTCTTGATCGCAACGCAGGCGCGCATGGTGATGCGCTACGATTTCTGGGCGCGCGGGCTCTTCCAGCCGCTCGTGCTGCTCGGCGCGACCACGCTCGTACTGCGCTTGGGAGGCGGCATCGTTGGAGCGTGCTTCGCAGTGGTCACCGGGATGGCAGCGACGTCGTTGCTCGCAGGGCGTTTCTATTCGCGCGAGCTCCCGCTCGGGCCGACACTCGCCGCGATTGTGCGCAACCCCATGGATTGGGGACTAGTGCGAATGGGGCTGCCGGGTGTAGTGCTCGGCATCGTCTGGGGCCTTCAAGGAAGCGTGGACACACTCTTTCTAGGTCACTATCGCGGCAGCGCGGACGTGGGCGCTTATGGCGCTTGTGTGCTCTACGTGGTGAGTCTCAGTCAAGTGCGCGGCGCGTTCTATCCGGTCATCGCTGCCACTCTCCCGCCGATGCTCGTCAAAGGCGACAAGGCAGCCACCAACGAGTTCATTCGACGTCAGACGCGGTGGGTCGCTCTCCTCGCGATGCCGCTGTGCGTACTGTTCGCGGGCTTCGGCGACGGGCTGCTCGCGATCTTCGGCGGCGAGTTCTTGCGCGCAGCGCCCGCGCTGGCGATCCTCTCCCTGGGGCATTTGACAGGCGCGCTGGCGGTCCCCGCATATGTGCTCTTGTTGGGCGGCAAGGCTAGATACAGCACAATCGCGGCGCTGACCTGCTTGGTATTTCAATTGGTGGCATTGCCCATTCTCGTCCCGCGATATGGCCTCATTGGCGCGGCCGTGTCGTCGGCCAGCGGGATGGCGCTCTCGCAGGTCGTGCAGCTGGGCTTCGCGTGGAGCATCGAGCGCGTGCACGGCTTCTCGGTGGGCCTCGCCAAAGTCGCGGTTGCGGCACTCGCGGGCTTCGTTTGTGGGCGAGGACTCTTTCAATGGATGCCGTATCCGCTCATCGTCCGCTTCTTCGTGGGCGTCGCCGTGGCCGCGCTGGTTTATGCGACTGTGCTCGTATCGCTCGGATTGCGCGAGGACGAGCGCGAAATGGTCGGCGCGGGCTGGCAGAAAGTACGCGCGCGACTCTCTCGAGATTGACTAATTCAGGCGGAGCGCTGCAAAAATACGTATGTGTCTCGTGTGAAGAGCTTGCGTCCGAACGGTCGCGTCAAACCCGCCAAAAGCGTCTTGGGTGCCATGCGATCCACCGCGGCGCCGAGCTCTACGCAGAGGGGTATCTTGGCGGGCTCGAGCCCGGCGCGACTGGCCATGTTCAAGAGTGAGCGGTGATCGAAGCAATTAATGTGCTGCAACGGCGTAATGGACAATAGCGAGTCTGCAGACCCCTCAGTCGCCATCCAATCGCCGCGCTTCAATCGACCACGAACGTCGGCGCCGTCGGGGACACTGACCTTCAATAGACCGCCCGGTGCTAGCGCGGACGCGAGGTGCTTCAGAATGTCTACCGGCGCGACGACGTGTTCGAGCACTTGATCGCAGTTGATGAGGTCGAACGTCTGTGTAGATATCTCGTCCCAGTCGATTGTCTTGGTGCCGCTGTCCTGCGCGTGCGCGCTGCGGGACGGCGAACGCTCCGAGCCGACCACGTCGCAGCCGAAGGCTCGCGCCATCAAGCACCAATCGCCCCAGCCCATGCCGAAATCGAGCGCGCGGAGCGCCTTGCCTCGCGCGAGATGATTGATGGCCAAGACGATCTCGCGGATGAACATCATTCGCGTGTCCACGGTGACGTGCGCGCGGTGCGCCTCGAGCGCCAGCTTCGGATCGATCCAGTGCTCGTAGAGTCGATCCATCAGAAAGTCGTCGGGAACTTCGTCGTGGTAGAGCGCGCCGCAGTCGAGGCACTCTCGGATGCGCGTCGTGCCGCCCTTCAACAGCTCGGGCTCGATCATGCCTTGCGGCTCGTAGAGCGCGACGAGGTGCTTCTTGATAGGGTCCTCGAGCATCCCACAAGAGAAGAGAGTCTCGTGCCGCGCGCTCGCGCAGCCCGGGCAAGCGTCTCGCGCAAGGAGGTGCGACTGCATGTCGCAATCCGTCTCTCACGCGCGAACGAGCGTCGCAAGATATAACGGTCAATCAATGATCTCGCTGCTGATGCCGACCTACAACCGCGAGGCAACGTTGCCCCGCGCGATCAACAGCGTGCTCGCGCAGACGTGGCGCGACTGGGAGCTCGTGATCGTGGACGACGGCTCGACAGACGGCACCGAGGCGCTCGTTGCGACGTACACGGACGCTCGCATCCGCTACGTAAAGCAGGCTAAAAACCAGGGCGTAACGAGCGCGCGCAACCGGGCGCTCGACGAAGCACGCGGCGAGTGGCTAGGCATGTTCGACAGCGATGACGAGCTCGTGCCAGCCGCCGTCTCGACGCTCATGCGTGTCCTCGACGACGTCGACCCCGATCTCGATGCCATCAGCTGCAATTGCTCCGACTCTCAAACGGGAGAGCTCACCGGGCGTGGCCTCTCGCGCGATCAGTGGCTCACGGTGCGCATCTCACTGGAGCGCGCGCGCGGCGAACACTGGGGCATCTTCAAGAAGAGCCTCGTCGGCTCGCGCCGTTTCGACCCGCGCATCAAGGGGTACGAGGGTCTCTTGTGGAACCGCATCCACGACGGCGCCCGCTGGTACTACGTCAATCGCGGGCTGCGCATCTATCACACCGAAGGCTCCGATCGACTCACCTCCAACAAGCGCGCGGACCAAGAGCGCTACCGCGCCATCCTCGACTTCGACCCCGAGTACCTCGACCGCCTGCGCGGATGGAGTCGAAGCGGCTACCGGCGCTTCATGTGGGTAGCCGCGACCCAACTCATCATGGCAAACGACAAACCCTACGTAGATCGCATCGTCGCCAAGCTCGAAGACGAGCAAGCACTACGAAGCGCAATCCAAGCCACACGCCTAGGCTGGAAACTCGCCACCAAACTCGGGATCTAGGAGTGGGGCGAAAAACGCCGCACTCCTAGGCCGCCTCAAGGCGAGCAAACAGAGGGACGAGCTCGGGCTTGTTGCGGAGTGGAGCGCAGAACGTAGTCGCCAATTCGAGCAGCTCGGTCTCGTTCCCCTCGATCTCGCGGCCCATGTCGGAGACGTGGCGTTCGCAGTCCGCTCGCGCGAGCTCTACCTCGGCCTCGTGCTTCGCGAGCGACTCGCGGAGCTCGGTGATTTGGTACTCGAGATCGCGCAGCGTCTGTCGCTGCTTGTCGAGCGTGGTCGCGGCGCGCTTCTCCCTCGTGCGCAGCTCGAGCCAGTCATCGACCACCGCGCCGGCCTTGCGATAGGCGTCTGCAAGATCCTTCGTGGGCTCCGCCATTCCGCAACGGCCCTCCCAAAAGTTGACCTCCTTCACGGCCGCCATCAGCTTCTCCGGCTTGTCTGCGGCGCCCTTCTGCGCGAGCTCGAGCGCCTCCTCGGCCGTGCGTAGCTCCTCGCGCGCCTTCGACGCGTCCACGCCAAGCGCGTCCACCGCGAACCCGAGCCGCGTGCGGCCGTCACGTCCCTTGCGAGCGCTCTCCTCGAGCTTGCGCTGCTCCTCGACGCTCTTCTGCTTGAGCTCACCGACACGCGCCGCGAGGCCTTCGAGCTGATCGAGCAAGAACGTCTGCGCCGCCTGCGGGTTGCCGAGCGCGGCGAGCATCTCCTTGAAGAGGGAGGCGCGACGCGTCCATCTCTGCACTCCGCTCGTCGACACGGGGAGCGCGGCGGCGCGCAGGCTGAGCGGATCCGCGGCGGCATCCGGAGGGACGCGCGCCCCAATTTCCTGGGCGATCAGCACGAGCTCGCTCGTCACCTTGTGAGAGTCGACCGGCCGTTGCTTGGGTTCTTTTGCGAGCAGCTGTTCCACGAGCGCCGCGAGCGATTCGGGCACCTGCGGCGCGATCTTGCGAATGGGGAGCGGCGGCTCCTTCAAGTGACGTACGAAGAAGCTCGCGATGTCGGGCGCGTCGAACGGCAATCGCCCGGTCACCATCTCGAAGAAGATGATTCCTAGCGAGTAGAGGTCTGCCGAAGGTCCGGTGTCGATCGACGTGATGCGCTCCGGCGCCATGTACTGCGGCGTCCCGAACAGCTCGCCCGTACCGGTGAGCCGCGAGTCCTGCCGGCTGAGCGCGATGCCGAAATCGAGCAGCTTGAGGCCCTCTTCTTGGTCGCCCGTCTTGGCGGTGACGAAGATGTTCTCCGGCTTGAGATCGCGGTGAATGACGCCGAGATCGTGCGCGCGCGCGATGCCTCTCGCCATTTGGATCATGAGCGGGATGGCGCGGCTGACGGGGATCGGCCCCTTGCTGACGATGTCCGCGAGCGACGAGCCCGTCAGGTACTCCATCACCAAGTACGCAGTGCCGTCGCCGGTGTCGCCCTCCTCGAAGATCTCGATGATGTTCGGGTGAGCGATCTTCTTGGCGCTCGCGGCCTCTCTGCGGAAGCGCTCGCGCACGACGGGATCGCGCGCGAGCATCGGGTTCATCACCTTCACGGCGAAGAGCGAGTCGACGAGCTTGTGGCGCGCGCGATAGACGATCGCCATGCCGCCTTCGCCGATCACCTCCTCCAGCACGTAACGACCCGCGATCGCCGTGCCCAGCCGACCGTCCGACAGCGCCGCGAGCGTCGCTCCGTCGAACAGACAAGACGTCGCTCCGTCCGGGAAGCGATTGTGGCACCGAGGGCAACGCTGCACGGTAGCGATACTAAACCAACACATCACCCACTAAAACCCCGGACGCGTGCACGTGTCCGTACGTGCCCGTGTCTGGAGCAGGGCCTGATGCGTCGTCGCTCCGGATCGGGCGCGGGCGCGGGCGCGTGAACGTCTATGGGCGGAGTCAGCTCTGCGACTTGATTTCGATGACCTTGCCGGCCCGGATCACCTTCAGCGTGACCTCGATGTCGACCTTGTTGCCGAGGGTCGTGGCGAGCTCCCAGGGTGAGCTCACGCTTGCTCCATCAAGCGACAGAATGACGTCGCCTTGGAGCACTCCGGCCTTCTCGGCGTTCGAGCCCGGCTCGATCGCGTGCACCAACACGCCGTGCGCCTGTCCGGCGTCCTTGCTCGCTTGGTCGGTGAGCTTGACACCGTGGACGCCGACGCCGAGGTGGCCCCTCCGTACGCGGCCGTGCGTGAGGATCTCTGTCACGACGCGATCGACCGTGGACGCGGGGATCGTGATGCGCCCACGACGCACGACACCGCGGTGGTTGATGCCCACGACGCGGCCCTCGAGATCGACGAGCGGTCCGCCCGAGTACCCGGTGGGCAGATCGAGGTCGGGCTCGAGGTAGTGATCGACGTGACCGCCCATCGGCGTGCGGAACGACTCTCCGAGCGTCGACACGATGCCGAATGTCGCGCGCACCGTCTTTCCGGGCCGCGCGAGCGCCACGGCGAAATCGCCCACGCGCAGGCCAAGAATGGCTCGCGACGTCACCGGCGACAGACCGGCCTCCGAGCGAAGCACCGCGATGCCCGTCCCCGGGTCGACTCCGACGAGCACGGCTTTCACGCTCCCGTTCGGACCGCCGAGCTCGATGCCCTCCTCGCGCTCGATCACGTGATGCGCCGTGACGACGATGCCGTCCTTGTTCCAGACGGTGCCGCTGCCGCTCCATCGATGGCCGGCGTCTACGCGGACGACGCTGGCGCCCACGCGCTCGACGAGGTTCGAAATAGTAGATGAATCGAGGCTGCTCATGGGTTGCTCCTGTTGGTCTGATGCAACGATAAGGAGCGATTCGGCGCCGTACATCGCCCGAAGAACCCACTGCCGCCTAGCCGATCAGGCAGGGCGATCGTGCCTTGACGATCAAAGGCGCAGCCTCACCTTGACCCAATCGTGCGGGCGCAAGACAAGGCAGCGAGTGTGGTGGTCGTCTCGGACGATCCGCTCGCGCGAAGTGGCCTGGCGTTCTTGTTGTCTAGCCAAGGCATGATCGCGATGCAGAGCACCGAACGAGTGGCGACTGACGCGACGGCGGACGTTGCCGTGTGGGACTTGGGAGCGGACACGAAGTCCGTCACCGAGCGGCTCGACGCGATGGAAGGCGCGCGCCAGCACGTCGTCGCGCTCCTGCCCGACGCCTCGCACGCGTCGAGCGCCTTCAGCGCAGGCGCGCGAGGGTTGCTGCTGAGAGACGCAAGCGGAGAGGCGCTAGCCGCCGCAGTCAAGGCGGTCGCGGCGGGCCTAGTCGCCGTCGACCCGGTGCTCGCAGAAGCACTGCTTCCAACGAGAGACCGCGAGCCCCTGGCCGAAGAACTCACCACGCGCGAGTCAGAGACACTGACGCTCCTCAGCAGCGGCCTCACCAACAAAGAAATCGCATCGCGAATGCACATCAGCGATCACACCGTGAAATTCCACGTCAACGCGATCATGGGCAAACTAGGCGCCCAAAGCCGCACCGAAGCCGTAGTCCAAGCCGCAAGAAGAGGCCTAGTCATTCTCTGACTAACCAAATAACTAACTAACCAACTAAATAAAGCGTCCTCCAAAGGGAACGTAGGAGTGTGGCGGTTTTCGCCGAGACCAAGCGAGACCAAGGAGCGGACGAGGAGCCGTACTCCTGTACGGTGACGACTCCCGACGAAGGTATCGCGCCGGTATCGACGAAAAACGCCGCGCTCCTACTGGCAGATGCCGGCGTTGTCCATGATCAGGATTTGCCAGGGTTGTTTGCAGGCTAGGTTGGTTGGGCAGACGCTGGTCTGCGAGGGATCGCAGAGCTGTTGGCAGCTCCGCTTGCCGGGAGAGCCGAGGCATACGAGGTTCGCCCCGCAGTGAGCCGTCTCGCAGCTCTCGCCGACCTTCGCGCGGCCGATCTGAACGCAGCTCGTCGTGCCCGTGACCACGTCGACGATGCTGCACGTCTGGTTTTGGCTGCAAGAGTTGGCGACCAGGAGCTTGCACGCCTGAACCGGCAAGCACGCGGGGAGATTCACGTTGGACGCTGTCTGCGTCTGTACGTCGCAGAAATACTTCGTGTCGTTGCTCTGACCTTGGCCAAAGAGCTTGCACGTGGACGGATCGCAGCAGTAGTGGCGGCAGCGCCCCGGCGAGCTCACGCACTCGAACCCAGCCGAGCAATCGGAGCCGCTCGTGCACGCGTCGCCGTCGTGCCCGCTCCCCGCCGCGCCGCACGTCGCGACGACCGTCTTACCGTTGTAGTTGAGCCGGCACGCCGGGTTGGCTGCGCTCCCTCCACCATCGGCATACTTACCGCTGTCTGGGGTCGTTGACGTCACGCACTGCAAGGCGAGCATTTTGTCGCCGGTACTCTCGTCCGGATTGCAGGTCGACGGATCTCCGCAGAGCGAGGGGGGCGTTGCCGCGTCCGAGGCGACGTCATAGGCCGGCCCAGGCGCCGCGTCGTGGGCGACGCCGCCGTCCGTGTTGAACGGGAGCATGTCCGGCGCATCTGCGTAGAAGCTCGACGAGCAACCGCCCGTCGCGAACACGCCAAGCGTCGCGCACGCGAACCAGAGCAGGGATGAGCGGGGGTGGAACATCAAGTCAAGAACGCTTCACTTCACGCAACGTGCCGAGAACTGAATGCTCCCATATTGCCACGAAACAGCCAGCATTTGCAGCAGTGCTGACTGCCGTACCATGGCAACGTTGTCATATGCATGCGGCATGCATGAGTCACGGCGCGCCCTGGGGTGGCGGCCCAACTGTCGGCTAGGACGGTTGGACAGGGGCTCGAAGGGTAGATCCGGCTGTTTCCCAGGGCGGCGGGGTTGGCATCGTTGTTGTACCCACATGGTCCCAATGGCTGACTTGCAACAACGCGCGGAGTACTTCGGTGTGGACGCCCTCGGAGACGCAGAGCTCTTGGCGTTGGTCTTGGGAGAGTCGAGCGCGCGTGCGCTGATACGGTGCACGGCGCTGCTCTCGGCTCGCGGTGGTGTCGCGGGCCTGTCGAGAGGTGGCGCGAGCGGCCTCATGCGAATGGGTGAGCGCAAGGCCGTGCGTCTCGCGGCTGCAATGGAGCTCGGTCGCCGCGCCTGCACGGCGGAGCTCTCACGCCCGCAAGCCATCGACGACAGTGAGTGCGTCGCCGCCTGGGGAAGAGCGCGGCTAGGTCACCTCGATCACGAGGAGCTATGGATGCTCGCGATCGACGGTCAGCGCCGCTTGCGCGCGGAGCGATGCGTCGCGCGCGGAGGACTTCACGGCTTGCAGCTCCACGTGCGTGATCCGCTGCGCGTCGCGCTGTGTGAAGGGGCGAGCGCGGTGGTGCTGGTGCACAATCACCCGAGCGGCGACCCGACGCCGAGCCAGCAAGACGTGGAATTCACGCTTCGCTTCGCGCAAGCGTGCGACCTCGTGGCGACGCCGCTCGTCGATCACGTGGTCATCGCAAGAGATCGCCACACCTCGATGCTCGCGCACGGGCTCTTCGACGCGCCGGCGCGCGCCCCGCCTCAAAACAGCGCGAGTTGAGGCGCCTCTTCTCGCGCGTGGCAGAGCGGCACGAAGCCGCAACGAAGCGCATGACAGCGATCGATCGTGACGCGAGGGAATCGTCCCGACACTCGCGCGAGGCCGAGCTCTACGCCTATCTCGTGGACGCGCGCCTTCAAGGTGGCCTCGTCGCTCGCCGCGCGAAAGCGGGGCTCTGCGCGCTCACCGTCGAGCGCGACGATCCCTGCGCGCACCTTGCACCCGGGGAACATCGCGTGCGCCGCGAGTGTGTACGCGTCCAGTTGCGCGGCGTGGGCAGCTGGGCCGTCGGTGCTGCGGCTCTTGTAGTCGATGACGTCGACGCCGTTTTCGTGGCAGACCAGCAGATCGATCGTCCCGCGCAACGCGACTACAGGGGCGTCACCCACCTCGATCACGAACGGGAGCTCTCGTAGGATTCGCGCCCCGGCGATCCTCTTGCTGTACGCGCCGGTGATGAACGCGGTCACGCGGTCCGCGAGCTGGGCCCTCTGCGCTTCGTCGAGCCAGTGTGCTTCACGTCGCACGATCGCGTCGATCGCCACGCGTGCGTTCGGATCGCCAAAGGATGACTCATCCACCGTCTCGAGCACGCGATGCAGCACCGCGCCCTCCTCACGCGGGCCGCCGACGCCGTCGAGAGCGAGCGCTCCCTCGGGCACGCCGCGATCGTGGATCCATTCGAAGCGGCGCGGGCACGCGGCGAAGTCTCGCAGCGCGGTCGTCGCGATGGGGAGCGAGCGCGCGCCGGACGTGACGCCCAACGAGGCCGAGAAATCGATCCTGCGCGGTATGGCCTGGGCCTTGGTCGCTTTTGCGGAGAGATCGAATGGGTCGCGAACGATGCGCAGCGAAGGATCGTTGGCGAGCTCGTTCAGCGTGTGGGCGAGCGAGCCTTCGGTCTTCCCATCGCCGATGAAGATCATGTGTTCGGCGGCGCGCGTGATCGCGACGTAGAGCAAGCGGTGGCGCTCGGCCGCAGAGCGACGTCGCTCCTCTGCTTGCGCGGCCGTGTGGCTCGGAGGAGGGTACGCGCGCCCGCCATGGATCATCTTCGCGGTAAGCGTCGCGGCGTTCGTGATGGCGAACGGAAGCGTCGACGGCCGCCCGCCCTCCGCGCCCACCTCGGGGATCAGCACCACCTTGAAATCGAGGCCCTTGCTCGCGTGAATCGTGAGGAGCCGCACGGCGTCGTCGTCCTCCGAAAAGACGGCGGCCTCCGATTCGCGCGCGGCCTCGTCCGCCCAGGAAAGGCGTCGCAGGAGCGCGCGCGTGTCCCGCTCGCCCTCCGCTATCGCGAGGAACTTGCGCACGTTCGCGACGCGCTGCTCGCCGCGGGGCAGGAGCAGCAGCGTCTCTTCCAATCCGAGCTCCAGCACGGCGGCTTGGAGCGCGGCGGCAGGACCGAGTCGGTGAAGGCTCGGTCGGAGGCGCGCGAGCGTGCGTCTCAGCGCCTCGATCGCCGGCCAGTCGGTCTCGTCGATCAGCGCGCTGCGCTCGCCACGACCCCATCGGTCGAGATCGATCGGGATGCCTTGGTGCGGCTCGGTCAACCCGAGGAGCGTTCGATCGCTCGCGCCGGCCCAGGTTCCGCGGAGCACCTCGAGCAGCGCGTTCCGATCTCGAGGGCGGGCGAGCGCCGTCAGCATCGAGCACAAATCGCGGACCTCTTGCGCCTGGTAGAAGCCGCGTCCGCCGACGACGTACGGCACCGCCGCCTGCGCGAGCGCGTGAGCCGCGGCGTCCAGCATCTCGTTGGAATGCGCCAGGACCGCAAAATCACGCCACTTCGTCGCGATGCCCTCGCGTCGCCGATCGAGGATGGTCTCCGCCACCACACGCGCGTCTTCGATGCGGCTCGTCTTGCGGACGACACCGGACGGGCGCATCCATACCGCTCGCGCCTTGCCGTACGGCTCGTCGTCGTTCGTCGCCGGCACGCGCAACGACTCGGCCTCCTCGGAGAACTCGATCTCGTCGATCGCCGGGCTCGCGGCGCGGAGCCGCGCTCGCGCGAACGCGTTGGCGAACGCGATGAGCTCGGGCTTGCTGCGATGGTTGTCGCGCAGTGCGTGGAAGTCGGCGCTCGGCCGCAGCGGTACCGCGACCGATTGCGCGGGCACCCGGAGCATTTCTCGCGCTGCCTCTCCCGCGAGCCCTACGCAGAGCTCCGTGAACACGCCGACGTCGGCGCCCCGAAATGCGTAGATCGATTGCTTGCGATCGCCGACGACGAGCAAGCCACGAGAGCGCAGATCATCCGTGCGAGGCATCTCGCCTGGCGCACGCGAGCGTGCATCGCGCTGCCACAAGAGGAGCAAGAGATCGCGCTGCAGCCTCGAGGTGTCTTGGAACTCGTCGACCAGGAGCGCGTCCACCTCGAGGCCCCACGCGGCCGCGACCTCCGGGTGCAAGATCATCACGTCGCGCGCCGCGCGCAGCACTCCTCCAAAGCTCATCGCGCGTGCGCGTGTGAACGCGTCGTTCACGGCGGACTCGCACGCCGCGGTCAAATCGCAGAGGGCGCGCGCGCAGACCGTCGAGTCCGCGCGGCCCTCGTAGCTCGCGATGAGTTGAAGGGCGCGCTCGGCGTTCGTCCCCTTCAGCGCATCGCGCAACAGCCAGAAGCGCTGCGCCGCGTCGGAGCCCTTGCTCGACTTTCTCTGCACGAACATGGCGCGCAGCGACTCGTGGAGCGCGCGCATGTCCTTCCGATCCCAAGCCGCCGCTACAGCGCGTGCATCGTCGGCGAAGCCCGGCTCGTAGACGAGCGGACGCACCGCCACGATGACCTCGCTCATCATCGTCTCGATGGCAGCGACGTCGCCGTCGGGTACGCGCAGCGCGCTCGCCTGCAGTCCGCTCTCTTCCAGTGAAGAGAGCACGCGCGCGACTCCCTCGAAGAGCCTGTCCGGACCCTTGAAGAGCGTGAGCAGGCGGTCGGCATCTGCGGGGCGCTCGTCGGCGAATGTCGAGGTCGCGCGCTCGATCGCGTCGCGCGTCAGGAGTGTCGCCTCCTCCTCCGAGGTCAGCTCTAGCTCGCCGGCACGCCCAAGCTCGAGCCCGTGTCGCTGGACGATCTGATACGCGAGCGCGTGTAGCGTCGTGATGTTCGCGCGATCGATCGTCGCGAGCGCCTTGCGCGCGTGCCTGCCGATCGCGCGAAGGTCGAGCGCGCCGCCCTTGCGGATCGCGGCGTTCTCGAGGCTCTCGGTGTACGGCGATCGATGCGGCTCTGACGCCAAGAGCTCGAGGTGAACGATGACCCTCTCGCGGATCTCCCCCGCGGCCTTGCGCGAGAACGTGGTCCCGACGATGCGCGACACATCGACGGGTTTACCGTCCGTGCACAGGTCGCTCGCACCGACCAACAAATGCACGAGCGCACCGGTGAGGTGGAACGTCTTTCCGGTGCCGGCGCTCGCTGCCAAGACGACGTTTCGCGCCAATGAGAAGACGAGGCTCACGGCCCCAATGCTTACCACGGGGCTCCCACGCCCGCGGGCGATCGCGAGCTACTTGGGGATCTCCAGCCCGAGTTCTTCGGCAATCGCAATGATGCGGGCGTTGTCGTGCACGCGCTTCAGCGCCGACTCTCGATACGCAGGAGTTCGCACGCGCTCGAGGTGCGCGAACACGTCAGTGACGAACGAAGCTGCGACGGTCTTCGCCTCGTCGCGCAGGCCGTTGGCCATCAGCGCCTCGAGCAACGCGACGCGGACCGCGTTCGGGATCTCGGGTCGCACTTTCGGTTCAGGAGGCGCCGACGCCGCGCGCGCGCAAACGAGCCCCTCCTTTTGCTTGCCCTGCGCGAGCAAGACCCGTGCAAGCGTAGCCTCGGCGACGACGCGCATCGACGCGACTCCCGCGAGCCCCGAAATCGCCAAACGCAGCTGTTTCTCGGCCTCGTCGAAGCGACTCAATCGCGCCAGCATCGTGGCAAGGTAGTAGCGAGACCCGCCCTCGAGTCGGATGTCGTTCTGTGCGGCGTACATTTTGATGGCCTCTTCCTCGACGCGCAGGCCGCCTTCGACGTCGCCCGTCTCGAAGAGGCAAGGGCCGAGGTTGTGCTTGCCCATCGCGACCATTCCCATGAGGCCGAGCCTCTCACCGGCGACGATGCCCTCGCGGAGGATGTCGACGGCGCGCTCGAACTGTCCGAGCTCGAGCAGCTCGTAGCCTGCAGTGAGGCGCGTCCTGCACGCGTTTCGTGCGTCGCCGGCACGCGCAAATCGGATCGCGGTGTCCGTCGTCAGATCGAGCGACTCTTCGACGTCGCCGCGCGCGAGCGCGTCAGCGGCGAGCGTCGTCTGCATGATCGCAACGAGGCCGTCGTCGTTGGTGATCGCCACCAGCTTCCGAAAGCGGGCGAGCGACTTCGTGAGCGCGTCCGACGATGCGCGGTGCACGGTGAGGAAGCCGGAGACGCGCGCCGCTGCTTCGATCACGTGCGGCGCGCGATCGCCAGCCTCGAGTGCGAGTGACAGCGTGGACATCGTCGCCAGTGCGGGGTTGATGTCTCCCAGCAGCACCGAAGAGTTGGCGGCGTTGACCTGAGCCAAGACCCACTCGCGGCTTCCGACGCGTAGAATCTTGTTGGCCTGCGTCGCGCGCTCGAGGCATTTGACATGCTCTCCGCGCCACCGATGAACGTCCGCGAGCAAGCAGAGGATGCGCCCACGTAGCTCGGCCTCGGCGCCGCACTCGAGCGCACGCTCCGCGCGATCGATCGCGCCGGCGAGGTCGTTGCCTTCGAGCGCTCGTATCGAGGCCAAGAGGTAGGGCTCTGACGCGCGCTTCGGCTCGTTCGCATTCTCGAAGTGCATCGCGAGCGCGACGGGGTTGGCGAGTGGGCGCTTCTCCAACCAGTCCCCCGCGAGGGCGTGCGCGAGCACCCGATCCTCGGCCGTGAGCGACGCGTACGCGGCGTCCCGAAAGAGGCCGTGTTTGAACTCGTACGCGTTGGCGTTGCCTGTCCGGCGCACCATGAGCTCCGCCTTCACGAGCTGCGTGGCCAAGTCTGCCGCCGCGCGATCGTCGCAGCCGAGCAGCGCCGCGAGGCCTTCGTCGCTCGCATCGTCGCCGAGCACGCTCGCCGCGCGGGCAGCGCGCCGCACGGGCGGGGCGAGCGCGTCGATGCGCGACTGCGCCATCGCGAGGACCGTCTCGGGCACCGAGCCTCCGCGTCCCTCCTTCTGCGCGCGCAACAGCTCTTCGAGCAAGAACGCGTTGCCACCCGATTGCGTCGTCAACCGATCGATGAGCGCGGCGTCGACCTCGCCGAGCACCTCACGCGCGAGCTTCTCGCAGGCCCTACGCGAGAGCGGTGCCAGCGAGATCTGCGTCATCGGCGTGCGCTCGAGCAGCTCTGCGAAAGTCGCGCGTGCCTCGTTGCGACCGCTCGCGAGCACGAAGAGCGGAACCTCCGGCAGCGCCTTCGCGGCCGAGAGTACGAAGTCGAGGCTCGGTCTGTCGCCCCAGTGCAAGTCGTCGAGGATCACGACGACGGGCGCGGTGCGGCCCATGGCTTGAACGAGATCTTGCCAAGCGGTGCGCATGGCGTCGCCGACGAGCACGTGATTGCCGCGCACCGATGACTGGGGCTCGAGCTCCTCGTTCGCGCTAGGAAACGACACGCCCATGATCTGCGCCAGCATCGTCGCACAGCGCTCCGCTTGCTCGGGCTCGACGAACTGGGCGACGCTCGCGCGGATGCGGGCCCCCTGCGCGTCGATCGGCTCGTCGTCGTCCACCGCCATCATGCGGCGCAGCGCTTGGCGCAGGATGCCGAACGGCGCTCCCGAGCGAGCGGGATCGCCTCCGCCCGCGAGGACGATGAGCTTGCTGTTGCGCTCTCGCAGGCGTGACACGAGCTCCGCGCGAACGCGTGACTTGCCGATCCCGGCGTCGCCGGTCATCAGCGCTATCCGTGGCGTTCGCTCCTCGCGGCACTCGTCGAAGAGCGCGATGAGCGCGCCCACCTCTGCCTCACGACCGACGCACGATGTCTTCTTGCCCAGCAGCATGCGCGGGCTGTCGTCCGTGCGCTCATCGACGAGGAACGCGCTCGCCACGTCCGACTCCACGACGAAGCGCCCCTCCACGAGGCTCGCGGTGAGTGGATCGATACGGATGCCCTTCGTCTCCTCGTGCTCGAGCAAACGGAACGTACGGTCGATGACCTCGCCGACAGGGAGCTGACCCGCGAGCTCGCCTCGACCCGTCGCCACGACGATGCGCGTGCGCGCGTCGCACACCTCTCTCATCTGGATCGCGCAGCGCGCGGCGCGCGCGGCCTGATCGGTGGCGGACGGCTCGCCCTCGACGAGCACGATCAGCGAACCGTCGAGCAGCACCTCGACGCGCGACCCGAGGCCGGTCGCGGCGCCACGCACCGCCTCCACGTTCGCGGGGAGATCGAGCGTGAGATCGTTGGCGGACCCCTTGCTGAGCGAACGCACCTCGGATGCGTCGAGCGCGTCGACGAGAGTGTCGCCGGGCCGCGCAGCGCGACCGAGGCGCGCGACGATGATCGAGAAGATGCGCTGCTCGCGCGTCGTGAGCCGGCGCGGCGAGCTCCCCACGGCAATGGGCGCGCGCGGCACGCCTCCAGCGGCGACCTCGAGCTCCCTCAGCACGTCCATGCCGTTCGACGGCCGGTCATCCCGCAACTTCGCGAGCATTCGGGAGACGAGCGCACCGAGCCCGTTCGGCAACCCAGGGTGCACGATGTCGAGCGACGGCGCGGGCTCGAGGATGACCTTCGCCAAAATCGCCATCGTCGAGTCGCCGTCGAATGCGGCCTTGCCGCTGACGCACTCGAACAGCACGCATCCGAGTGAGAAGACGTCCGCGCGCTCGTCTACGTCCGCGTCGCCGCGCGCCTGCTCCGGCGCCATGTACCCAGGAGTGCCCAGAACGCCGCCGGGAACGGTCATCCGCGCAGGCCCCGCGCGCGCGATGCCGAAGTCGATCAGGATGGCGAGGCGCGGGTCTCCGTTGGGCAAGAGAATGTTCGCCGGCTTCACGTCACGGTGGACGATCCCCTTCTGGTGCGCGGCTCCCAGCGCCGCGGCGACACGGCCCCCGATCGCGAGCGACTCCTCCAGAGTGACCGATTGTCGCTCCAGGCGCTGGCCGAGATCTTCGCCCGTGACCCATTGCATCACGAGGAACGGAGCCCCGCCTTCGAGCACGCCGTGCGCGATATAGCGGATGACGGCAGGGTGAATCACCGAAGCGAGCACTTCGGCTTCTCTCAAGAAGCGATCACGGTGTCGCGCGGCCGCGCGGTCCAACACCTTGAGCGCGACGCTGCCGCCCAGCTTCAGGTCCTCGCACTTGTACACGACGCCGAGCCCGCCCGAGCCGGCTTCGGCCTCGACGCGGAAACGTCCTTGTACGACGTCGCCAGGCAGCATCGATCCCGAGCGTACAACGAACTGTCGACATCGCGTATGATGTCGTAAAATGAAGTGGTCGCGGTGTTCGGCTCTAGTTCTCCTTTTCTCCATAGTCGGGGGGGCGGAGCTCGGATGCGGCTCGAACCTGGTCGCGCCGCTCACGGACGCATCGAGCCAGCAAGACGGAGGCGACTCGTCTACGAGCGACTCCTCGACTACGCCCGACGGTGCGATCACGGATCCGAGCGACGGTCCCCCCACCTACACGACCGCGTGCACACCGCAGTCGAAGCAGACCGGGGCCATCATCAACACACAGCACGGCCGCTTCGACGGAACGCTAGCGTACGTCGTGCCGAAGGCCGGCCCGTCGAGCTGCAACGGCGACGACCAGCACGTCCACTTGCAGATACGCGCGTCCAACGCGATCTACGACGTGGCCGTCGACGTCGGCGCCTTCTCCGGTGACGTCTTGTTGTACGAGACCGACATCCCGCTGCCCGCTGGCGCGTGGTCCGAGGGTTGGCACAACGATCCCCTCTCGTACCCCCAGCTCGGCGTGCACAGCGCTCAGTTCACGCCACAGGATCCGGTCGCGCTCGCGGCCAAGCTTCAAACGGAGCTCGCCGGCGTCAATCACGTCTCGGTGTTCGGTACCGGCTACGCGGCGAAGAACGGCTGTCACCTCGTCCACTTCGTGGGGGGACCGAACGACGGCGCGATCGTGACTCACCCGCTCGCCGACAAAGCGCACGTGATCTTCCTCCGGTTCGCGTCGCAGGGCTTCTGAGCGCGATTTGCAATAGTCGTCTAAACCGGATGGGCTGTGCCGCCGAACCGATTGCCAACTAGCTTGGCATTGATCGTCATCGACGCGCGAGCCTCGCGACTCTTCGCGGAGGGTGGATCGGCGTTGCCTGCCCGCGGGATCTAGTCGTCGCGTGTGATCGCGAACCGCGGGCGTCGGCACACGCCATCCGAGCCGCAGTGCTGGCAGCTCTTGTCTTGCTTGGGCTTCGGTAGCAACACGCCTTGGCGGATCGATCGGACCATCTCCAACAGGTCGTCCACGAGCGGCGAGTCCGCGGAACAGACGCCTAGCGCGTCCCAACGCTTGGTCCAGTCGTTCGGAGGCGGTGCGGAGGGGGCGTGCAGCAGCAGGTATTGGCCTGAAGTCTCGGCGCGCCCCACCTCCTTCGCGGCGACGCGCGCGTAGATCGGCAACTGCAGCCGCGTACTCCCGAGCTCGCTCGCCGTGAACGGTTGAGCGCGCCGCTTGTAGTCGAGCACGCGAACCCGGCCGCCGTCGTGCGACAGATCGACGCGATCGATTTTGCCGGTAAGTGATAGTCGCGTATCGGAGGTCTCGCCGAGGCTCAGCACCGGCCACGCGGCGCCGGTCGCGAACTCGCGCTCGGCTTCCTCGAAGTCCCACTCCACGTCAAGGATGCTCGCTTCTAGGACTCCGATCACCTCCTCGCGCAGCCTGCGCAACGCGGCGCGCCGGAGCCCTCGCGCGCGCTCGCTGATGAGCTCGTCTACGGCGCGGAGGGCGTGGGCCATGATCGCGTCACGCCTGCGAGGGCGCTCTTTCCACATGTCGCGCGTCGCCTCGAACGCAGCGCGCAGCATGTCGTGCGCGGTGTTCCCCTCCTCTCGGCGTGTTGGAGTGTCCGCCGCGAGCGTCTCTTCTCGACCGCCGAGGATGGACTGCGCGAACCCTTGAAACGCACACGCCGCAAACTTCTCGAGCGACGTGGTGCCTAGGGCCCTCGCGCCCCCGCCGGTCTCGCTCTCGAGTACGGCGCGAAGCACGGGATCGGGCGCGAGCTTTCCGACGACCGCCCAGTCGAGCTCGTCGCCGCCTTGGTGAAACGCCTCGCGGTCTCTCTCGATGCGCGCGCGCCTCGCGGCCTCAGGCGCAAGCGAGCCCGCGTGGTCTGGCGCGAGCGCGAGCACGGCAAGCGCGCGATCCCTGCGTGTCCAAGGGCGATCCGCGATCACTCCCGCACCGAACCTCGCGTGCGTCGCACCTGCGCGTTTCAGCCACTCGACGAGTGGAGCCGCAGCGATCGACGTGCCGCTCTCATCGTGTGTCGGCCTGCACAAAATCACGCGGTCAGCGCGTGACGCCGCCCACGCAAGCGCGGCCATCGAGCGCGCCGCAGACAACGCCCGCAGCGGCGGCGCCGCCAGCGGATCGCGCGAGCGCAGCGCGTTGGAGAGCGTCGTGGGGAGCATCCCAGACTCCTCGCCACGACCGGGGATCGCCTCGGCGGTAGCGCCGCATACGACGAGAAGCGCGAGGTCCTCCTCAGCGAGCTCGGTCAACGAGACAAGGCGCACTGCACCGGCGCGCGCGCCGTGGCTCCTTCTGAGCCGTCGCTCCACGTCTCGCCAGAGCTCGTGCCGAAAGCGCGCAGCGGACACGACCTCGTGCGCGCCTACACGATCGGCCGAACGCGAGACTTCCGTGAGCGCGCCCACGAGTGCGTTCCACGCGATCACGTCATCGAAGTGGGCGGAGACATCCATCGCGGCCGGCGGGCCCATCGGCGCGTCCGTCGAGCAAGCGCGCTTGAGTGCGCTGTCTGCGCGTGGAGAGAGACCGAATCGAGCGAGAACCTCGCGCGTCGCAACAACATGCGCCGACCGCGCTCGGTCAATGTCGACCGAGCAGAGGAGTTCGCCGACCACCCTCGCCAACGCGAGGAGCGAGGGGGTCTGAAATCGCGCGGCCGCCGCGGTCGCGACGAGAGACGACACCGGATCGTTCGCGCTCTCGGTCGGCGTCGTCTCGAGCGCGCTCGCGAGCTCGTCCAACGCGCGTCGCGCTTGACGACCTTGCAGCCCGGTGAGCTCCGCGCCGTCGACATACGCCGAGCGCAGCACCGCGGCGACTCGCGTTCGCTCGAGGCTTTTTCCTGCGAGATCGAGCGCCTCGCGTACCGTCGCCAGCAATGACGCGGGCGCCGACGTGCGCGCGTCGAACACGGGGACACCCGCCTCCCGCAGCGTACGAGCAAGAGCGCGGACGCTCGCGGAGTCTGCGTCGAGCACCCCCACGGCGATGCGATCGATCGGAGTGCCCTTGTCTAGCTCGCTCGCGATAGCGTCCGCGGCCGCCTTCGACTCCGCGCGCGCGTCCGTCGCGTCACGCAGCGCGACCCGTCCGACATTGCGCGCATGAATCGGCGTCGTGAGCGTGAGATCGCCGAGAACGGCCTCGATCGTCTTCTGCCTCGGCGGCTCCTCCAAGTGTTGCGCGAGGTCGTCCCACACGATCTCCAGCGGATCGCGCTCGCGCTCGGGGTCGAGCCTTCGATCGAATGACGCGAGCTCCACGTGCGCGCGTCCGCCTACGCGTGAGAGCGCGGCGTCGAGGGCGCGCCACAGCCGCGCGTCGGCTGGAGTCCACGTCACGATCCAGCGCGCCTGGAGCTCAATCGCGTCGATCGCCTTGGTGACGAGAGCTCCCTCCGACCGCATCACGACCGACGCGAGGAGCTCCTTGGCTCGACGACCATCGACGAGGCCCGCGTGCAGGAGGCGCGCGTCCATCTCGCGCATCGCGCGCGCCAGCATTGTTGCGCGATCTGCGGTGGGCCCGGTCCCCGCGCCCAAATCGATCAGCGCGGCCTCTTCGACGTTGGACTCACGCAGCGTCGCGATCGCGGCGTCTATCGCGTCAATCGCGCCGTCATCCGAGAGCAACGCTCCCGCGAGCGCCATCCGCGCCTCCACCGGAGTCGCGAACGCCACGTCAGCTATGAGCGACGAGGCGAGCCGCTCGAATAGCCACTGCCGCGTCACCGCCCGCAAGCTCGCGCTTGCTAGGCGTTCGACGTGACGCTCGGTCGCGACGACGAACAGAGGCCTTGTCACGGCGCTCCGTCTGCGCGCTTCGGCAAGTGCAGCACCTCGTCGAGCGCGTCGTGATCGTAGAGGTACGCGTACGCCGCCATGCTCGAGAGCACGCGCTTCGTATAGTTGCGCGTCTCGTCCCACGGGATCTGCTCGACCCAAACGTCGAAGTCCTCGGTACCGCGCACCGCGAGCCACTTGCGGACGGCGCCACCGCCGCCGTTGTACGAAGGGATCGCGAGCGCGACGTTGCGGGGGAACTGACCACGCAGCTCAGCGAGGAGCTTGGTGCCGAGCGCGATCGACGGCGCGGGGCGCTTCAACGACGCGTCGTCGAACGGCACGCTCGTTCCGCTCGCAGTCGCCTTCGCCGTAGACGCCAACAGCTGCATCAAGCCGTAGGCCGCAGAGGGGCTGACGACCTCGGGAAAGAACGCGGACTCCTCCCGCATGATGCCCCACACGAGCGGTCGTGGCACGAGCTGCGCCTTGGTCGCGTCGCTCACCAGAGGCTCGAACGCGCGCGGATAGGCAGCTTCCCACCAACCGCGAGCGCGACCGACCGGCCAATGAGAGAGATGATCGAGCACGCGTGATCGCGTCAGCCCGCTTCCGATCTCCGGCGCCCCGGCGCGATCGAAGAGCGACGCCGCGACCCACACGAGCTCGGCGTCTGCGGAGTCGGTGAGCACGCCAGCGGCGATCATCTCCTTCTTCGCCGCGTCGTTCTCTCCGACCTCCAACAGGCGCAGTGCTCGCCGAAACTCCGGCTTGCCGAGCTCTGTCCGCGGGACGGAGAGCGCAGGGCCGCTCGCCTCCTTTGCCTCTGCGTCCGCGAGCGCCTTCTTCGCCGCGACAGCGTCGAGCTCCGTGAGCCGCGCGTAGGACAAGAGCATGTAGAACATGAGCGGCCGCTCGGCGATGACGGCGGTGAAGCCCTTGATGGCCGCGTCCCGATCGCCTTGCTCCAGCGACGCGCGCGCTCTGAAATACGCGGCGCGCCCGGCAGTCCCCCAATGTCGATCGTTCGGCTCCGACGTCATGACACGGTCGAGCCACGGGGTCGCCCCGACCCAATCACTCTTGATCATGTGAGCGAGTGCGACTCGAAAGAGCGCGTCGCCCTTCATGTCGCCGGCGGGGTAGTCGTCTGCCAGCTTCTCCATCATCGACCCGCCTACCGCGTCCCCTTGATCGATGCGGATCAACGCCCCGCGTAGGCGCGCGTCGTCGGCGAGTTTGTGGGCGGGGAAAAGCTGCTCGAGCTTCGCGAAGTGATCCATCGCCTTGGTGGGCGCCTTCGTCGCTTGCGACTTACCACCGTTGTACAGCGCCACCGCGAGCGCATCTCCCGCGCCGTCGCACGCGAGGATCGCGTCCTCCCATGCGTCCGCCGTGCTGCTCTTGGTCTTGCCCGAGGCCTGCGCGCGTGTCGTCGCCACCTTGCACGAGAGGGCCTTGTCCTTGCCGGATTTCAAGGCGCCGAACAACGCGCTCGCCTCGGTGAAGGCTTTGTCTCCGTGCCCCGAGTCGAGCCAAGCTTGCGCGCGCTTGCCTTGCTGCTCGTTCGTGAGCACGCTCGCCAGAGTCGAGTCCAAGCCGACAGCGGTAGCGCGCGCGGCGAGAGCGCCAGACGACGTCTCGAACGCCGGCGCCTCGATCACGATCCTGGTCGCGAGATCGTAGACCTCCTTCGCGTGACCGCTCGGCGCGCCCTCGGCTCCCGAGAGGAGCGTGTTCGCGAGCTTGCCGCTGACGTCGATCCAGTGCGCCCCCTTTGGGTGACTCGTCAACGAAGCGCGATACAGCGCGGCGCCCCCCGTGCGGTCGGCCTTCATCACGAGGGCATCGGCGAGCGCGAGCTTTCCCTCTTCGGCGAGCGCGATGTCGTCGGGCACGAGCTTGGCGCGCGCGGCCGCTTCGTCGCCGAGCCCGCGCCGCAGGTTCGCTTGCGCCGATCGAAGCCGAGCGTATGGAGCGAGCGGGCAGGTCGTCTCCGCAACAGCTCCACCGGCAGCGTCGTACGCGACGACAGCGTCAGCGTCTTCGTTCGCAAGCACGTGCATGCGACCTTCGACGTAGTTCCACGCGCACGCACGATCACCGGATATTTTGAGGCGATCACGCGTCTCCGCGATTGCCTTCGCGGCGCCGGAGAGGTCCCCATTCTGCGCCCGCTGCGCGGCGTCTTGGAGTGCGGGGTCCGACAGCACGACGTCAATCGTTGGCGCGTCGAGTGGGGAAGGCCCGGCGTCACCGCTCGATGCGTCTTGCACGATGGCGATCGGCTCCTGCACCTTCGGCTCCGACGCGCCCTGGTGACACGCGGCGACGACCGCGATCGCCATGATGCTCAGGCGCGCTTGGGTCGCCATGCCTCTTCGGCCATCTCTTCTTCGTGCGCGAGCGTGCGCTTCTGCTGCTGGTCGACGAAGCGCGCCTTGTCCTTCGCGACGACGTCCGCGTCTGCCTTCTTCGCGGCGAGCTCGTCGCGTGCGAGACCCTCCGCCGTGCGCGCATCGTCCTCCTTCGACTTCGACTGTCCCTCGGCTTCTGCGAGCCGCGCCGCTTCGCTACCTACGCCGAACTCCCACGCGTCCTTGCGCGCGAGATCCGCGACGGTGAGCTGGCCCTGGTGGAGCGCGCGGCGCTCGCTCTCTCGCTTCTCCTCCGCCGCTCGCTGTTGCAGGATGCGCTGGGCTTCGGCGCGTGCCCGCTCCCGCTCCGCCGCCTGTAGTGCGCTCACGGCTTGACCGAGCGCGGCGGTCGCGTCGTCCACCTTCGTAAGGCGAACCTCACGCAAGGTCTCCAGCGGATACTTTGCTTTACGCATCGCAGTCGCCCCGCATGTTGCCATCAACGTCCGAACGCGCAAGTAGCTTCCCGTATACTGCACGTGTGAGAGCGACGTTGCACGACGCAGAGGGCCCGTGGCAACGGCGTTACCTCGGCATGGGCATCGCCTTAGTCCTTGGGCTGGCGGCGTCCCTCTGTTCGCTCGCGTCGATCGCACTCGCTCCGGCGCTGATGATCCTGGCCTTCGCGATCGCGCTAGTTTCCAGGCCTCTCACGCGTCGCGCCCTCGCGACGGACGTTGAAGTTGTGTGCACCAAAGGACGCGTCGTGATCTCCGGCGGCGCTTTGCAGAATCGACGCATCAAGGCGAAGGACATTACCGGCGCCACCACCGCGCGGCACGGCAGCAAGCAGGTCCTGTCGCTCGCGTTGCGCGGTCGTGAGGGCAAACCGATTCACCTGGTGCTCGCGTCCGAGGAGGAAGTGAAGTCCGTCTGCGACGCGCTCGGCATCGGTCACGGTGGCTTCGGCGCGGTCGGCTTCACGCTGCGCGCACGTCCCCGCGACCTGTTGGAGGCCTTCGTGCGAATCGTGGCGGCCGGCTGTTGGTCGACGTTCGCGTACTTCATGGCTACGAACCACGCAGGCTCCACTATCGGCGTCGTGTCGGTGTTGGCGCTGAACGCGGCGACCGTTCTGATGCTGATGCGACGCGCGCCGTCGCCGCAGCTCGTCTTGCGCGCGGACGGTGCGCACGTCGGCACGGGTCGGAGGTGGAGCATGCAGCCTTACACGGCGTTCGCGCAGGCCTCTGCCAGCCGTGACGCGATCCTCGTGCCGAATGAGGCGAAGGCAGTGCGCATCCTTTCGCCGCCGAGCCGCTGGCTCCCCGACGGCATGTCCATCGAGGAAAAGGAAATCCTGGTCTCTCAATTGAAGGGCGGCGCGGCGCGTGCGTTCGGTCAGGGCGCGATCAAGGACGAAGGCCCCGCGACGTTGGCGTCACTCCGCCGCGACGGCGCGAGCGTGGAGCAATGGCGCGGGCACCTAGACGCGCTCGCCGCGTCGCTGGCGCAGAGCGGAGGCGCCTATCGCGGAGGTACGCTCGAAGCGGCCGATTTATGGCGCGTCGTCGAAGATCCCGACGCGAACCCCGAGCAGCGGATGGCGGCCACGCGCGTGCTCGCGAAGCTCGATGAGAAGGCCGTCGCCGTGCGCGTCGCGCCGTTGCTCGACACCGTGCGCGATGAGGGCGTGCGCAAGCGCATCCGCGTCGCAATGGAGCCAGACGGAGCGGTCTTCGAACGCGAGCTGCTCGCCATCGAAGCCCACGAGCTCCTCCTCGAAATGAAGCGCTAGCCCTCGGCCCACTCTTGCAGGCTGCGTACGCGCACGGCGCCGTCTCCGCGCGCCGCTTCGAGCGCGTCACACGCGGCGAGACTCGCGGCGATCGTCGTGAAATAAGGGATGTTGGCGAGCAACGTTTGACGGCGCAACGAATAGCTGTCGCGTACCTCTTTCGCGCCGATCGTGGTGTTCACGACGAACGCGATGCCCCCGCCCTTGATGGCATCCACCACGTGGGGTGAGCCCTCGTTCACTTTGTTGATGGCCGTCACGGGCACACGGGCGCGCGCGATCGCCGCGGCGGTCCCCTTCGTCGCCACGATGTCGAAACCCACCCCGCGCATTCGCCGCGCGATCAAGCACGCGACGGGTTTGTCCTCGTCCTTGACGCTGATGAACACGCTGCGCTTCGGCTGGCCGTCGACAGGCGCGATGATCGGGATCCCGCTCGCCGCCATCGCCTTGCCGAACGCGCGTGCGAACGTGTCGGCGATGCCCATGACCTCTCCCGTGGAGCGCATCTCGGGTCCGAGGATCGTGTCGACGCCGGGAAACTTGGAGAACGGAAACACGCTCTCTTTGACCGCGACGTGCCGCGGCAGCTCGCCGTCCTGCAGGCCGAGCTCGTCCAGCGTCGCGCCCACCATGAGCTTCGCCGCGATCTTCGCGAGAGGGCGGCCCGTTGCCTTCGACACGAACGGCACCGTGCGGCTCGCGCGTGGGTTTACTTCCAGCACGTAGACCTCGCCACCCTTGACCGCGAACTGCACGTTCATCAGGCCCACGACGCCGAGCTCGAGCGCGAGCATGCGCGTCTGCTCCTCGATCGAGAGCACGATCTCGGGCGAGAGTGAGTGCGGCGGCAGTACGCTCGTCGAGTCTCCGGAGTGGATGCCGGCCTCCTCGATGTGCTGCATCACGCCGCCGATCACTGCGCGCTTGCCGTCGCATAGACAGTCCACGTCGACCTCGATGGCGTCCTTGAGGAACTCGTCCACCAAGATCGTCGTCGTGCCTGCTTCGCGCGCGGCCTCGACGATCTGCTGCACGTAGCCCTCTAGCTCCTCGTGCGAGTACGCGATGAGCATCGCGCGTCCGCCGAGCACGTAGCTCGGTCGCGCGAGTACCGGGTAGCCGAGCGCGTCCGCGACGCGAAGCGCCTCTTGCGCGTCTTTGGCGATGCCGCTGCGCGGGCGCTTGAGGGAGAGCTTGGTGAGCAGCTCGTCGAAGCGCTCTCGATCCTCGGCGCGATCGATCGCGTCCGCAGTGGTGCCGAACAGCTTCACGCCGCGCTTCTCCAGCGGCACAGCGAGCTTGAGCGGCGTCTGCCCGCCGAACTGCACGACCACGCCCTCGGGCTTCTCCTCGTCGCAGATCGCGAGCACGTCTTCTAGCGTGAGCGGCTCGAAATACAGGCGATCGCTCGTGTCGTAGTCGGTAGAGACGGTCTCGGGGTTGCAGTTGACCATGACGGTTTCGAAGCCCAGCTCGCGCAGCGCCTGCACGGCGTGCACGCAGCAGTAGTCGAACTCGATGCCTTGTCCGATGCGGTTGGGACCGCCGCCGAGGATGACGACCTTGCGACGGTTCGTCGGCGCGCTTTCGCTCTCGGACTCGTAGGTCGAATACATGTACGGCGTGAGCGCGACGAACTCCGCGGCGCAGGTGTCCACGCGCGCGAACACCGGCTTGATGCCGTGCTGCAAGCGCATCGCGCGTACGTCGTCCTCGCAGCTGCCCGTGAGGCTCGCGAGGTGGCGATCACCGAAGCCGAGGCGCTTGTACTTCTTGATCCGCTCGGGGCCAGTCTCCCCCTTCTTGATGTGCTCTTCGGCGACGATGATCCGGCGGATTTGAGCCAGGAACCACGGATCGATCTTGGTGAGCTCGAACAACGCGGCGTCCGTCAGTCCGAGGCGCATCGCGTCCGCGACGTGGAACAGTCGATCGGCGCTCGCGATCTGCACGAGCGTAGTGATGGCCGTGACGAGCTCTTCGGGGGTCGGCGGTGGGAGCGTGCGAGCCACGACCTGCTCCGGCGCTTCCATGGCCATGTCGCGCCGTCTCGCGGGCGTCGCGAGCACGCGGTAGTCGACGCGATCGAGCAAGGACACGAGGCCGTCGCGACCGGTCTCGAGCGAGCGTGCGGCCTTCTGCAAAGACTCACAGAACGTGCGACCGATGCTCATCACCTCGCCCACGCTCTTCATCTGCGTTCCGAGCGTCGCGTCCGCACCGGGGAATTTCTCGAAGGCGAAGCGCGGCCACTTGACGACGACGTAGTCGATGACGGGCTCGAACGCGGCGCTCGTGCCGGTGATGTCGTTCTTCAATTCGTCGAGCGTGTAGCCCACGGCCAATTTCGCGGCGATCTTCGCGATCGGATAGCCCGTCGCCTTGCTCGCCAGCGCAGAAGACCGAGACACGCGCGGGTTCATCTCGATCACGTAGACGCGACCGTCGTAAGGGCTCACCGCGAACTGCACGTTCGAGCCGCCGGTCTCCACGCCTATCTCGGTCATGACGGCTTTGGCCGCGTCTCGTAGCCGCTGGTACTCGCGATCGGTGAGCGTCATCGCGGGCGCCACAGTGATGGAGTCTCCCGTGTGCACGCCCATGGGATCGATGTTCTCGATCGAGCAGACGACGATGAAGTTGTCCGCCTTGTCGCGGATGACCTCGAGCTCGTACTCCTTCCAACCGAGCACGCTCTCCTCGATCAACACCTCTTTGGTCGGCGACTGTGAGAGCGCCCACGCGACCTTCGTCTCGAACTCGCTCTCGTTGTACGCGATGCCTCCGCCGGTTCCGCCGAGCGTGAAGCTGGGCCTCAGGATGGATGGAAAACCGGTCGATTTCACGACGGCCCACGCCTCTTGCACCGTGTGCGCGACACCGGCCCTCGGGCACTCGAGGCCGATCTTCTCCATCGCTGCCTTGAAGAGCGCGCGGTCCTCCGCCTTCTCGATCGCCTCGGGCGTGGCGCCGAGCATCTCGACGTTCAAGCGATCGAGGACACCGTCACGCTTCAGTGCGAGCGCGAGGTTCAGCGCCGTCTGCCCGCCGAGCGTGGGGAGCACGGCCTGGGGTCGCTCTCGTTCGATGATCGCGGTGAGCGTGGGCACGTCGAGCGGCTCGACGTAGGTGCGTCGCGCCATCTCGGGGTCCGTCATGATCGTCGCGGGGTTCGAGTTGACGAGTACGACGTCGTACCCCTCCTCGCGGAGCGCCTTCGCGCCCTGCGTGCCGGAGTAATCGAACTCGCACGCCTGCCCGATCACGATGGGCCCCGCGCCGATGAGCAGGATCTTCTCGATGTCGGTTCGCTTCGGCATCGTTCGAGGCCCCGAGTAGCAAGCGCCCGCCCCCGCGGCTACAGACAAAACACATGACGAAGACGAACGCGGCGCGCGTGTTGGACGCGCAGAAGATCCGATACGAGCTGCGCGAGTACGAAGTGGACGAGAGCGACCTGTCGGCCGAGACCGTGGCGAAGAAGGTCGGCCTCCCAGCTGAACAGGTCTACAAGACGCTCGTGTGCCGCGGCGACCGCGCGGGTCTGTGCTTCGCCGTCGTCGCGGGAGACGCCGAGCTCGACCTCAAGGCGCTGGCGAGGGAGACCGGCGACAAGAAGGTCGATCCCATCGCATTGAAGGAGCTCCAGCCGCTCACGGGCTACGTCCGCGGTGGCGTTACCGCGATAGGCGGAAAGAAGGACTTCCCGACGATCGTTGACGTATCAATCGAGCGCTTCCTTGTCGTGAGCGTCTCGGCCGGCGTCCGCGGAACGCAAATCCTCCTCGCGCCCGTGGACTACCTCCGAGCCACGAAAGCAAAGCTCGCCGCCATCTCCCGCGCGAAGAGCTGAAGAGCTAAGGCGTCAAATGGGCGAGGGGGTCGTGCCACCGACCTGGATTCGATCGGCGGCACGCCCGATGTGCCTATCGACTGAGTCGATAGAGCGTCGCGCAGATGCGATCCAATCGATCGATGAGCGCCGCATCCGCTCCGACGTACGCGAACGCATCCGCGACATCGACGCACGCGCGAACCTCTCGCGCAGATCCTAGGGCTGTTTTGAGCCGCATTCGCTCGTTGCCCGCAGACGCCCCATCGGCCTCCGCGGTATCGAGCGCAACACTAGCTCCCGCGCGTCGCAGCTGCCGCGCAAGGTCCGCATCGTACTTGGCAATCTCACGAGCCAAGCCACCGACCTCACGCAGCGTCTCGACGATGAATGGACAAATCCTGAGCATGACGTTCTCCTTCTCCTCTGCCCTGGCTTGGGCCCCGCCCCAACCTCGCGCGCGGAGTCCTCGTCAAGGCTCGCGCAGCGACCATCGCGCTCGCGCGATGGCTTGGCCTTGACGAAGGCGAGCACGACGAGAGACTCGACCTGCCCGAGCGAGCCTCCCACCCCGCAGTCGAAATCCGTGACGGAGACGGAAGCGGAGACGGACGCGGAGACGGAGACGGGCTCGGTTTCCGACTACATTGCGCCGCATGCACGTCATCCTCACAGGCGCCTCCAGCGGCATCGGCGAAGCGATCGCCAAGGAGTACCTCTCGCGCGGTGCTTCGCTCACGATGGTCGCGCGACGCAAAGACAAGCTGACGGAGCTCAGCCAAGGACACGAGAAGCGGTGTCATGTCGTAGAGGCAGACCTCACCGACTACTCGCATGCCACCGACTTCGTCGACGGCGCGATCGAGGCTCTCGGCCCCGTTGACGTGCTCATCAACAACGCGGGCGTTCAGATCGTGAAGGCCGCGGTGCTCACGCCATGGGCAGACGCCGAGCGCATGATGCACCTTGACCTGTTCACTCCGCTCAAGCTCACGCACTATGTGTTGCCTGCGATGATCACCCGAGGATCAGGCACGATCGTGGACATTGCGTCGATGGCGGCGATCGCGCCGACTCCGGGGATGTTCTTCTACAACGCGGCGAAGGGCGGTCTGGCGGCGGCGTCCGAAGGTCTGCGCGGCGAGCTTCGGCGAACGGGTGTGCACGTGATGACCGTGTACCCCGGACCCGTGCGCACTCCGATGGAAGAGGCCGGGCGCAAAGCGTACGTGGAGACGACCGCGATGAAGCTGCTCACGCCCACCGGCGATGCAGACGTGCTCGCGCGAAAGATCTGCGACGGTGTCGCGAGCAGGCGCCATCGCATCGTGTACCCGGCGACGTATGGGGTCTCGCGCCACTTCCCCAACCTCACGCGCTTCATCTTGGATCGCATGACACCTCCACTGAAGGCGCTGCCGGCAGCCAAGTGAACGCGCGCCGAGACATGATGAGCCTTACGATTCGTAGCTGATGCGCAAGGCGACGATCGGCATTGGGTTGGCTTGGGCCCTTGCTTGTGGCGCATAGGGGCCGAGAGTTATGGCTACGTCGGGTGGGCGCCCGCTCCACCTGTTTGGATTTGGCGAGGCGGCGTCGCGGTGGGAATCGGCTTCGTGCCGCCCATGCCGTACGCGTTCTGCGCGCGGAGTGATTTGTTCGCGCCGAGCGTCGAGACCAAGGTCGTGCGCGGCGCGCAGGTCGCGGTCATCGCCAACCACACGCGACCCTGGACGCCTGCAGCACCCACGGTCGGTCCTCCTCCTAGCAAGCTCGGCCTCGACCCGACCCCGCTTCCGCACGCTCCGCCGAACGATCCGGGCCTGCTTTCAGCCGTGAAGGCGAGCAAGTCCATCCCACGCCTGATTGCGCCGACAGAAGATCCGCAGTCGCCGGGGGGGGTACTTGCCACCGCAAGTGTTGCCGAGTCAACCACAGGCTCCGCATCCGACCCCGCAGCCCAACGCGACTCCGCACCCACCGCCAGGGCCCACCGTTCGCCCGCCTGCGATCCCGCGGCGAGCGCAGGGCACTACCCGCTGATCGACGATCGCGTCGCGTGCTGCTAGGTTCACGCCGATGGCCACCACTCCCAAAGCATCCTTCGCCGACGAGCTCGATCGCATTTCGGCTCGCTACGAGTCGCAGTTCGCAGGTCAGTCGCGCGCCACGCGCAACCTCGACGAGATCGACGCGATCATCAAAGACACCGAGAGCGTGCTGAAGCGCATCACGAGCATCCCCTCGGCTGCCGCGCCGCCTGGCGTCACCGAGCTCGCGGAGATCGCGCGCAACAACGTCACGCTCTACAAGAACGAGCGTCAGATGATCGTCCAAGCGAAGAACGCTCCGCCGCAGGCCGAGTCGTTCGCCCCGCTCGCCGCGAGCGCCAACCTCGTGTTCGCCCGGTGGCACCGCCACTTCGCCGCTCAATCGCGCAACACGCGCGATCTCGGCCTGCTGGACGAAATGGCCGAGGAGCTGTCGGGCATTCGCGAGTCCATGCAGGAGCTGGTCGCCGAGACGAAGAACAAAGCGTTCGGCGCGGATCTCGATCTCGTGACGAAGACGATCGCGATGTACGCGACGGAGCGGACCGCCATCCTTGCTGCGTGCGCCGACGGCAGCCTCGACGACCGGGGCAGCGCGCTCGCGCTCCGTGCCAACGCTCAGTTCAAGATCTACCAAGACCAATTCGCCAATCAAGGCCGCAATACGCGCCGCCCGGGGTTGTTGATGCGGATGATCGCCGAGCTCGAGGCGATCCAAGACGAGATGCGCGCGCTCAAAGACGCGGGCCTCACCGGCGGCAGCAACACCGGCAACATCGACATCGTCGAGAACCAGCTAGGCATGTTCAACAAGGAGCTCGTGGAGATCCGCAAGGCGCGCCAGAGCACCAAGCTCGCGGACCTCATGGGCATGCTCGGCGGCGACGCCAACGCCGCAATGGCGAAGTACCAAGAGGGCTACGCAGGCAAGGATCGCAAGAGTCGCGAGCTCGGCGCGCTCTCCGTGATCTGCGATCAGCTCGGCGAGATCCGGCGGCAGATGGACGAGCTCGGCCGTGCGGAGGCCAACACGTCCAACGACGCGAACCTCGAGATCGTGACCAATCAGCTCGTCTTGTTCGAGCGCGAGTACGAGCTGATCGAAGAGGCGAAGAAGGCCTGACGTGCGCGCCGCGATCTCCGGTGTCGTTGCCGTAGCGGTGATCGTCGCGTGCGGAGGCGCTGGCGGAGGCGAGGTCGTCAACGTCCCGACGAACGTCGCGACGGCCTCGTCGTCCTCCTCGAGCGCAACCGACGAACAGACCCGCCCGCCAAGTGGAACGTGCGCCCGCTCGAGCGTCGCGGTCGGCCAGATCTGCCCGCAACGCGACATCCCGCCGAGCAACGCGTCCTCACCCGAGGGATGCAAGTCGGACGCGGACTGCAAGACCGGCTTGAACGGCCGGTGCATGGGCCTCGGAGGTCGATCACGTGTGACGCGCGACGCGCGAGACCTGCTGGGCGCGCCTCCGCCTCCGCCTCCGCGCTCGCGCTGCGAGTACGACGGATGCGTCACGGACAAAGACTGCGGCAGCAAGATGCGCTGCGTCTGTGGCGCTGATGAATACCGCAACCGTTGTGAGCCAATTGACACCTGTCTTACAGACAAAGAATGCGGCGTTGACCACCAATGCCAATGCGGCCGCGTCAATGGGCTCGCCAATTACTGTGTAGAAGGCGACTGTCGGTCAGCCGCAGACTGCGCGAATGGTGCGGCGTGCGGTAACGGTACCGGCCCCGGCTTCTGCCACGGGCTGCGCGACAAATGCAGCAAGAACGAGGATTGTTCGACCGTTCCCGAGGGAGCCGCCTATTGCGGCTACGCGATGGCACAACATCGTTGGCAGTGTCGGGTCGTGCTGCCGGTTCCGCCCGGATAGCTCTCAATCAATCAATCAATCAATCAATCAATGCAGGTGAGCGCTTTGCCACGCGTCGCGACTCGATAGTCAGGCGCGGGACATGACGCCATGCAGACGTTGCCGGTGCAAGACGGGTCCACCTTGTGCGGCAAGAGATAGGTGCAACCGCCAGGGCCGCACTGCCAGCTGATGCCCGTCTTGGGATCGCTGCCTTTGACCGCAGGAGCCGCGAGCACGCATGCTCCGGTGAGATTGACGTACGAAGTGGGGCACTGCCCAGCGACGGCGCACACTCCATCGTGTCGAGGACTCCCGTCTGCGCAGAGCGGCGAGCACGTGCCGCGAATGCTGTCGGGCACGAGGTCTCCGGCGCATGTCGTCTCGCCTCGGTTTCGTCGAGGTCGCATCGACGCGTCGCGGAACTTCGGGTCTGCGTCGATGACGACGGCCTCGCGCGTCCACTTGGTGATCGTCTGCTCGTGAATCCACGCGTAGCCAGCGTCTCCCCACGTCGTGCCCCAGCTGTTGTGGATCAAGAAGTACGTGCCGTGCGGGAAAGTGACATAGCCCGCGAGCAGCATCGCGTGCCCAGAGTCCGTTGGCGCCAACGTGTAGTGAGGCACGTAGCGAGCCCCCGGTTTTCCCTTCGCCGCGAACGCGTCGGGCACAGTCAGGGTGACGACGATGTCTTGCCCCGCGGCGATCTTCGCTTTGAAGAGGTTGGTGTCGGCGCCCTTCAAGAGCTCGACTTCGCTGAACGTCGCGCTCGGGGTCGACTCCACCTTCTTCAGCTTCGCCGCGTCGACCGCCTTGCCGCAACCGCCCTTCGGAGCCGCGCCTGTCGTCGGACAAGGCATGAGCGCGTTTGCCTCTGGGCTCGCGAAGGGCCAGTCGTCTTCGTTGCCGAGCTCGAGCCCCACGTTGGAGCGGATCGACGTTCGCTCCTCCGCCTCGTGGTAGCGCGACCACACGTGCATCACGCTCACCTTGCCGGGCTTGCCGGTCCATCGCGCGATCGCATGGTCGAGCGCGCCCGCGATCGCAAACGCCGTGCACGCTGGCGTGGTCGATTGATTGCGCACGGGCCCCTCGGTGCCGTCGGCGCGGTGATCCACGACCGCCGGTAGCACGCTGATCGGATTGCCGAGCACGTCGTCGGTCACGAGCGGCTCTGCGCCGTCGTCCGTCACGCCCTCGAGCAGGGCGCTCTGCGAGCACGCGAGCGGCGTCTGCGTGTCACCGGTCCACACCGTGCGGCACGCCCAGGCAGTGCTGGAGACGGAGGGCGGAGCGACGGACGGCGCCTCGTGCGCATCGAGCGGCGGCAAATCGGGGAGCAGGGGGACCGCCGGGTGCTGTAAGCGCAGCGGCGGAGGCGGCTTGGCGCCCGCAGAGTCCGCAGCAGCGACCTGCGCAGGGCCAGCGTCGACCGTAGGCTTGTCCTTGCAGGCGACCGTGAGAGCGAGCGCCAACAGCAACGAAGTACGCATCCCCTCACAGCATGCGAGGGCCGATCGCGGGCGTCAACGGCGGCATTTTCGCCAGCTCGAAAAGGGTGTATGCCGCATGCGTGAGTTTCAGACACGCTTGGCTTCCGGCGCTCGCGCTGGTGATGATCTCGAGCTCTGCTTTGGCAGACGTGATCCATATCGTCACACGCGGCCACACGCTCGACGCGATCGCGCACCGCTACCACGTGTCGTCGCAGTCGATCATCGCCGCGAACCACCTCAAGGATGCGAATCACTTGCGCGTTGGGCAGACGCTCACGATCCCTGGCGTGACGGCCCCACCGCCTCCTGCGGCGAACACTCACGGCGCGCCCGGGGCCACACCCGCGCCTGGACACGCGATCGTCGCGGTCGCTCTTCGTCCCACGACTCCGCCCACGTACGCCGCGCGCGCGAAGACGCCAGGGGTGCTGCATCTCAAGCGCATCGCGACCGGCGAAGACACCAACGTGCGCATCAAGGATCGCCGCGGTCGCATGCCGCCGCCTTCGCTCACTTCCATGGAGCACCTGATGCGCTACCCGAACGGGCTGACGCACGCGATCGACCCGCGCCTGATCACGCTGCTCGGCTTGGTCAGCGATCACTTCGGTAGCCGCAACATCGAGATCATCAGCGGCTTTCGTCCTTACTCGCCGACTCAGTACACCGCGCACTCGAACCACAATGTCGGCAACGCCGCGGACTTTCGCGTCACGGGCGTGCCCAACGAGGCCGTGCGCGACTTCTGCCGCACGCTCCACAACACCGGCTGCGGCTACTATCCGAACAGCGTGTTCGTCCACTTGGACACGCGCGCGTCGAGCGCCTACTGGGTCGACCTCTCACGTCCGGGCGAGCGACCGCGCTACCAAGGCGCCGCACCCGCAGACGCAGACGAGGGCACGAGCGATGTCGGCGACGCGTCGCACCTGGGGTCCACGAGCGAGCCGGTTACCACGCCAACACCCGATACTGGTGCGCCTCCCGGGTCTGACTTGACGCCCATGACGGACCCTTCCGGCAACGCCCAATAGGGTCGCGAACCCAATCTCCAGCGCGGCGCTACGGCGAGTTGGATGCGATGTGCGCGGACGACGGCCACCCACAAAGATTGTGCAAGTCGCCCCCGTCGGGCTTCATCTTTTCGTGCGCGCACCGTTCAAAGGGGCAGTACCCCTGCGAAGAACCCCTGGATGCCCGCCGCGCCGTTTCCCGTCAACGAAATCAAGCGCCTCGTCGCGGTCCAGAAGGTCCGGCTGTTCGGCACTCCTGCAGAAGAGCGCTTCGACAAGATCACCCGCCACGCGCGGCGGATGTTCGATGTCCCGTTGGCGATCATCGACATCGTGGGCGAGAAGATGGCCTGGCTGAAGAGCGTTCAGGGCAGCGACGTTGACTTCGAAGCTCCGCGCGCGCTTTCGTATTGCCACTACACGGTCCTCAAGGACGAAGTGTGTCTCATCCCCGACGCGCGCAACGATCCGCGCGTATCGGACAATCCGTACGCCAGCACCTTCATCTTCTATGCGGGGGTCCCGCTGAAGTTCGATGGCCATGACGTGGGCGTGTTGTGCATCGCGGCTAACGAGCAGAGGACGATGACAGAAGAGCAGCTCGATGCGCTGCGTGACCTCGCGAGCCTCGCCGAGCACGAGCTCGAAGTCGGGGCTCTCTCCGAGTCGCAGCTTAGGCTCGCCGCGTCGAACGAAGAACTCAGGATGAAGGCGCGCGTCGACGTTCTCACGCGTGTCTGGAACCGAGGCGCGATTCACGAGATAGCTGCGTGCGAACTCGAGGACGGACACTGTCGAGGCGCCTCCACCGGAATCGCGAGGCTCGACATCGACCACTTCAAGCTGGTCAACGACACCTATGGCCATGCGGCAGGCGACGAGGGCTTGCGTGTGATCTCGCGCCGTCTGCGCGCCGCGATGCGTCCGACCGATGCCGTCGGGCGCTACGGGCGCGAGGAATTTTTGCTCGTGCTGCCGAACGTCACGTCCGACTCCCTGCCACTTGCGTGCGAGCGGATCCGACGAGCCATATCGAGCGAGCCGGTGACCCTCGAGGGCGGCCCGATAGGCGTCACGTGCAGCATGGGCTACGCCCTCGCGCAGGGCGGGACCGAATTGCTCGACACTCTCGTGCAATCCGCGGATTCGGGCCTCTTCAAGGCCAAGCGCTCCGGCGGTGACCGAGTGAACGCTGCCTAATCAAGCCAAGCAGTTGAACGTCGAACTCTCGGTCTACTTCTTGGCCGTGGCAGAAGTGAACTTGAACCCGCGCGGTCGCATTGGAAGTCCGAGCGCGAACAAGGTCGTCTCCTCGCTGCGCGCGAGTGGCGGCTTGGCGGTCCCCGCGCGCCGCACGGTGGTGGTCGCATGAGCGCCGCGGTCCAGCAAGACGACGCGCTTGCAACCCAAGCGCGTGAGCGCCTCCGCGAGCTTGATCGGTGTCGTGTCGGCGATCGCGATCATCACGCGCCGCTCGTCGGTGACTCCAAGGGCCGCTCGTGTCGTGGGCGCGTCTTTGCCGTGCGTGGTCGAGACTAGCGACGCGCCGGGCTGCACCGCGCCCTTGTCCGCGAGCAACGGCAGCTCGATCACGTCGACCTCACCGGCGACGTCTGCTGCGGTCTCGTCTACGAGAGCGATTTGCGCGGCTCCACTCGCGCGCACGACCAATCGCGCGGTGTCGTGATCCTCGCTGCTCGCCAGCACGTTCTTGCCGGACAAGGACAGGCCCATGGGCCGACCCGTGGTGGCCGTGCCGAGACCGATCGACCACACGACCCGCTTGCTGTCGTCGTCCGCCAGCTGGTGCGTGTACTCCGCACCCGTCCCTGCATCTGGCTCTTTTGAGCCGGCCGCGACTCGAAATCCCGCGCGATCCGGCTCGAGCATCACCACGTCGACGCTCTCAGACTTGCCCCGCCATACGCTCGGAGCCCACGCGGGCGCGGGCTGGGTTCCGGGGTCCGCCGCCCAAGCGACGCCTCCGGTGCGCG
>JAYVYD010000389.1:0-8822 GCA_043784605.1 Myxococcales bacterium
CAGCGGTCTTCAGCGTCATCGCGATCGCCGCGGGCTCCTTCGGGAGTATCCCGAACGCCACGGGTGTCAGCGCGGCGCAGCCAATCGCGAGACCCAGGAGCCCGAGCGGAGTGGGCTCGCCGAATACGGGGGCCGGTGCGTTGGGGGCTTCCATGCTCCGCGCCTTATGACCCACAAACCACCGGGTGTCACCTGTCGTATGCTGCGCGCGTGCGCACAGGTTTGGACCGCATTTTGGACGACGCAGAGCTTCGCCAGAAGCTGCTCGCGGGTCGCGTGGGGTTGCTCGCTCACCCCGCGAGCGTCTCGCGCCTGCTCGGTCACTCGAGTCGCGCGCTGAGGGCCGCAGGCGTTCGCCTCGAGCTCATCTTCGGCCCCGAGCATGGCTACGGCGGCGAGGCCCAGGACATGATCGGCGTCGGCGACGCGCGCGACACGGACGGCACCCCCGTGCGAAGCTTGTATGGTGCACGGTTCGACGATCTGTCGCCAAAACGGGCCGATCTGTCGTCCATCGACGTTCTCGTGATCGACCTGCAAGACGTCGGCGCGCGCTATTACACGTTCGTGTGGACCGCAGTGCTCGCGATGCGCGCGTGCGCGAGAGCCAACGTGCGCGTGGTGGTTCTCGACCGACCGAACCCGCTCGGTGGGGTCGCGCTCGAGGGTCGCGTGCTGTCTCCCGAGTTTCGATCCTTCGTCGGTCTCGAGCCCGCTCCCATCCGTCACGCGATGACGCTCGGAGAGATCTGCGCGTGGCGTCGTGAACAGGAGCGACTCGACGTGGAGCTCACGATCGTACGTTGCGAGTGGGACCGACGAGCGCTCGCGTTCGATTGGGAAGATCGCTGGGTACTCCCTTCGCCCAACATGCCGACGCCGACGACCGCGCTGGTCTATCCGGGCGGTTGCCTGCTCGAAGGGACCAACCTGAGCGACGGCCGCGGCACCACGCGCCCGTTCGAGCTCACCGGTGCGCCGTTCGTCGACGGGCTGCGCCTCTCGCAGGCGCTCGCGTCCCTCGAGCTCCCCGGATGCGTCGCGCGGCCTGTCACGTTCTCACCGACGTTCCACAAACACGGCAAGGCGCTGTGCGGGGGCGTGCAGATCCACGTGACGGATCGGAACGCGTTTCGTCCGGTGCTGACCTACGTCGCGCTCATCGCGCTCGCGCATCATCAGTCTCCGAGCGACTTCCGGTTTCGCACCGAGCCCTACGAGTTCGTGGACGACATCCCCGCGTTCGACCTGCTCACGGGCGACGCCGAAGCCCGACTCCGCATCACCGCGGGCGACGATCCCATGGAGATCGCAACAGCCGCCTCGCGCCTTCGAGAGGGAGAGGACGAGCTGCTGGCCCTGTCCGTCGATCTTGGGATGCGTGCCGGCCGCTGAACATTCACCTGGAAGTAGCCAAAAATCGGCGAAAAATAGCACCGTCGCAAGGTGGTCTTGGAGGCATCCGTTTCGTAGACTGCATTTCGGATGTCGGCTGATCGCGATTCGAAGGAGGCGTTGCTCGGCCGCACGGTCGCGGGCAAGTTCCTGATCGAGTCCGTCGTCGGCGAAGGCGCGATGGGCGTCGTCTACAAGGCCAAGCAGCTCGCGCTCGAGAAGACCGTCGCGATCAAAGTCATGCACAGCGACATGGCGACGGACGAGCTGTTCGTCGCGCGCTTCAAGCGCGAAGCGAAAGCCGCGTCGCGGCTGGACCACCCGAACTCGATGCGCGTGATCGATTTCGGCGACGACGACGGTGTCTTGTACATCGCGATGGAGTTCGTCGCAGGCGACGACCTCTTCCACGTGATCAAGGCGGGGTGGCCGCTGCGAAACGAGCGCGTCACCGACATCATGATGCAAGCGCTTGCGGCGCTCGCCGTGGCTCACGACATGGGCGTCATCCATCGCGACCTCAAGCCCGAGAACATCATGCTCCTCGCGGGCCACGATGACGAGGGTGCGCCGCGCGACATCGTGAAGGTCTGTGACTTCGGCATCGCGAAGATCGACTCGCGCTCGAGCAAAGACACCGGGGCGAAGCTCTCCACCAAGGGTCTCGTCGTGGGCACGCCCGAGTACATGTCTCCAGAGCAGGGCAAGGGCGAGCCGCTCGACTCTCGCTGCGACATCTACTCGATGGGCGTGATCCTCTATCAGCTCATCACCGGGCGGTTGCCGTTCGACGCAGAGAGCGCTCTTGGCATCGTGCTCAAACACGTCACCGAAGAGCCGCCGCGACCGAGCCTCGTGTACCCGAGCGTCGATCGCAGACTCGAAGCTATCTGCTTGAAGGCGATGCAGAAGAAACGCGATGAGCGCTACCAGACCGCACGGGCGATGCGCGCGGACCTGAAGGCGACGGTCGAAGGCGCGGTGATGAGCGTGCCGATCGTGCCGAGCGGTCACCCGCCGCCCCAGTCCGGCAGCAACATGGAGCACGCGCCGACGCTTCGCCTCCAAGCGCAAGCGATGACGCCCTCCACTAGCGCCATCACGCCGCTGCTCGGGACCGAGGCTACGATCGAGCCGCACGAGGCAGGTGTCCCTCGCGGCGGAGGGTTGGTCGCGGCGCTCGTCGTGTTGGTCGGGCTCGCGATGGTCGGAGGCATCGGATACTTCGCGATGGGTGCGCTCAAAGGCTCGGCCAACGCGAATACGGATGACGTTGCCGACAGCGGCGCCGCTCCCGCAGTATCCATCAAGCCGCTCGTCCTCGAGACCGTTGCGCCGCTCGCGCCGCTCGCGCCGTCCGCTTCGCACAAACCTCTCCAAGCCGCGGGAATCAAGCCGCCGACCTCCGCAATTGTCGCGCAGCCTCTCGGCTCGTCCTCCGCGGTTGTGGTGGTGGACGCGGGGCCGTACGATCCGAACAACGCGCACGTGGAGATCCGAGTGCTCGAGGCAAAGAACGCCGCGATGCCGAACGTGCATAACGCGATCGTCGCTGCGGATCCGACCGCTTGCTTCCAGACCGCGCTGAAGGGCGGGGCCAAGCCGCTCGCGGGTAAGGGCACGCTCCACATCGACATCGACGCGACCGGACACGTGACGCTAGCGGGCCTCGACGGCACGAACGTCCCTCCGGCGGCAGGTAGGTGTATCCTTCACACCGTGGACCACCGCGAGATCGCCAAGGTCACCGAGGCCGGCTCGGCAGACATCGAACTCCTGTTCATGCTCCAATGAAGTTCGGCGGGGACAGCGCGGCGCTTGTCGACGTCTACTCCGCGCACGTCGCGTGGCTGCACGAGGCGTACGACCACGTGCTCTCTTCGTGTGCGCTCGACGCGATCGTGATCCACTCGGGCTCACTCAAGCGTCGCACGGAGTTCGACGACCAAGACTGGCCGCTACGGCCGACGCCGCACTTCATGCACTGGCTCGCGTGGCCGGAGCCCGAGTGCGCGCTCGTGATCGAGCCGGGCAGACGCGCGCGCTTGGCCCGCCTCGCGCAAGAGAGCTTCTGGGAGGCGCCCGTCACGGCGGAGTCCGAGCACTTCTGGCCGCTCTTCGACGTGGAGATCGCTTCGTCGCACGAGGCGCTTCGGGCCATGTTGCCGAAGACGCGCGTCGGTTTCGTGGGCGAGAACGTTGCGCGTGGCGAGCAGTGGGGCATGCCGCGAGAGTCCTGCAACGCGCCGACGCTCCTCTCGGCTCTCGACGCGCTGCGCACGAAGAAGACGCCGTACGAGGTGATGTGTCTCGCGGAGGCGAACCGCCGCGCCGCGCTCGGGCACGACACACTGCGCGGAGCGTTCGAGGCCGGAGACGCATCGGAGCTCGAGCTGCACCTGCTCTACTTGCGAGCGACCTCGCAAGACGATCCCGAGACGCCGTACAAGAACATCGTCGCCCTCGGCGAGCACGCCGCGACACTCCACCACGTCGGCTACCAGAAGACGCAGAGCGGCGGAGCGTCACTCTTGGTGGACGCAGGCGCCACCTGCCTGGGATACGCCTCGGACGTCACCCGTACCTGGGTGAAGAACAAGAGCGAATCAGCCCGCGTGTTTCAAGGTTTGATCGAGCGCATGGAACAGATGCAAAAAGAGCTTGTTCTCGCGATTGAAACTGGCTCGCGGTACGAGGCCCTGCACGAGCGATCGCACCATGGCGTCGCGGAAATACTGCGTGACGCAGGCATCGTCAAAGCGAGCGCAGACGAGATCGATGGCCAAGGAATCAGTCGTGCTTTCTATCCGCACGGATTGGGACATTCGCTCGGTCTTCAATGCCATGACGTCGGCTGCGCGCTGTCCAAGCCCAAGGCGAACAACCCGTTCCTGCGCAACACGTCGATCATCGAGTCCGGTCAGGTGTTCACGATCGAGCCGGGCCTCTACTTCATCCCGGCGCTGCTCGAACCGCTCCGCGGCAAGGTCGACATCGACTGGACGCTCATAGAGGCGCTCCGTCCGTTCGGTGGCATCCGCATCGAGGATGACGTTTTTGTCTCCGAGCGCGGAGTGCGCAATCTCACGCGCGAGGTTCTCCCACTCGGTGGGGGCGCGGTTTAGGACCCGCTGCGCGCGGGGCGAAGGGGGCACCAGCTATTGGGAGGCTGTGGCTCGGCGACACGCACTTGGGCCGTGCAACGGCTCAACGAAACAGGTGCCCGCTCGCTCACAGACCGAAACAATGTCGCGGAGGGAACTGCCGCGCAGCGCGTATCAATTCCTAAAGTCCGACTAGCTGCTTGCAGACGCTGTCGCAGATGGTGCCTGCGCACTGGGTGCATGTTTGGTGGCATGTCTGGCGGCATGTCTGCTCGGCACCTAGACACTGCTGAATGCAGCCATTGTTGCTGCAGTTGTCTTGGCAGCTGGCGCTCTTGCTCCCACACGAGATTCCGCAGCTGGTCGCGGTGCTCGAGCAGTTGCTAACGTTGCACGTGCCGCTCGAGTCGATGGCTGCGTCTTTGTTCGTGGCGCCGTCTTTGTTGCCGCTCGCGTCGCTGTTGGCGTCGACGGGGCCACCCGCGTCCCCCGTTGGCGTATACACGTTGAAGTCTTGCGTACAGCCGACGACGACGAGCACTCCGGCGGTTAGAAGGACTAGAACCCGCATCTTAGCAGTCTACATGGACCGCGTCGCTTTGCCAGGTTACGGGCTCACGTCGCGATGGTGCGGTACGGCCCCTGATCGTGGTTTCCGCCCTTCTTCGGCCACCAGCCGGCGGCGCGGGTGGCGACGACGACGCCCACGCCCATCATCGCGACTATGAAGGTGACGATGTCGCCGACCACGGGAATGGCGCCGGAGAGCAAGAACAAGAGGCAGCCGAACGCGAGCTGCAGGTACGGGCTGTCGGTCTTGTGACCGATGAGAGCCTTGCCTGCGGTCGTGAGCACTGCGGCGACTCCCGCGTAGCTCGCGAAGAGCGCGATGAGCACGAAGACGAACGCGACAGGAATGCCGACCAAGGTCACACACAGCGCGACCGTCGTGACGAGAGCGCCGAGGATGCCGATGAATCCGAGCGCGAAGCTGCGCATCGGTCGCGCGCCGGCCTCTACGCGGAGCGTCTCCATTCGGCGACCCGCGAGCGCGAGTAGTACGGCTCCGAACACGAACAACATCGCTGCGGCGGTGATCGCAGAGCCGACGCGCTGGAAGATGTTGTGTTCGCCGTGAGGCTTGTCGCGGTCGTCGAGCGTGTAGCCGGAGGAGACGACTTTGTCGGCGCGCTTCACCTCGCCGCCGAGGCTGCCGATGCGACCGTCCACGATCGCGCCCTCGTCGATCTCGACCTCGCCGCCCATCGTCGTGACGTTGCCCACGACGTGAGAGCCCTTCGTCAGGTGCGCCGATCCGCCAATGATCGTGAGGTTGCCGGTGGCGGTGCCGTTGAGCTCGAGCTCTCCGCCCATGACACTCAAATCGTGGACGACCTCGTTCGGGCCGACCACGAGCTCTCCGCCGTGCACCGTGCGATCCTCCCCACGCGTAGACGGCGCCGGCGAAGGCGACGCGATCGTGGGACCCGTGGGAATCGAGATCGCAGGTACGATTGCCGCGATGGACGAAGGCGCCGCGTCTGCCTTCGCGATCGAAATCGTGATCAGGTTGCCGTCACGCTCCGCGACGAACGATTGATCGTCCAGCAGCACGCCGAGCACCTTGGCCGGATCCGCGTCCTTGACGTGAACGTCGACGGGCGTCGTGTCCGGCGCGCGCAAGACGATGCTCCAACCGGCCTGCTCGGCGAGCTTCTTCACCGCTTCGCCACGCGAGACGTGCTCGAGATCGAGGGTGACGGATTTGTCGTGCTCGGGCCACGCGCCGGTTTTGCTCACGTCCGCGTTGCCGACGGTCGAGACGAGCAACGAAGCGAGACCGAAGATGAGGGCTGTTTTGTGGTGGCTCATGAGACTTCCTGTCCTGTCATCACGTGAGCTGCGGGGCGCGGGCTTGCCGCGCGATGGCGAACCCGAGGACCGCCAAGACGGCGGCGCTCGCGAGCGCGGTGATGGTGAAGGTGGAGCCCGAGAACCCGCGCAAGAGCGCGAGCAGCGAGGCCACCGCCACCGGGAACAGTCTTGGCGCGCCGGCAACGGCATCCACGGCGGCGTGCGCCGTGGGGTTCGCGCTAGGGACGAACCCGAGCGTCGCGAGCGCCAACGCAGCCGCGACCAGCCACGCCGGGAACCGGTGCGCGGGAGCTCGCTGAGCGCCTACCGCTCTCATCATCGCGTCGGCACGCACCGAGAGCGAGACCTCTGCGGCGACGCGCGCGCTGCACGCCGCGCACGAGTGGAGGTGCGCGTTTACCTCCGACGGGACGAGATCCATCGCGCCGTCGGCGACGAGCACGACGGCGACCTCGGTCAGATGGTCTCCGTCGAAGGCCTCTTTCATTGCGATCATGGTCATTGTGCCTCCTCACGCAGCGCGTCTGCGAGCGCCCTTCGCGCACGCAAGATCCAAGTCGCGACCGTACCCACCGGCACCTTCAGTCGCGTGGAGATCGTCTGGTAGCTCTCACCTTCGACGTGAAACATCTCGAGAGCGCGTCGCTGCATCTCAGGCAGCGTGCGGAGCGCGCTCGCGAGCCGTGAGATCTCTTCGGTGCGCAGCGCGCGGTCCAGCGGTGATGGCTTCGAGTCGGGGACGCGCTCGGTGAGCTCCGGCGTCGAGTCCGTCGAGGGGCTCTCGAGGACGGACCGCTTGGCGGCTCTCACCCGAGCGCGCAGCACGTCCCGCGCGACGTTCCGTGCGATGCCGACGACCCACGAGCGCATGGGCTCGCCGTCACGCACGCGCTCCTTGCCTTCGAGCGCGCGCCGCAGCGTCTCGTTGGTCGCGTCGTCCACGTCCGGGTGCGACGGGGCCGCGTGAAGGATGGCCGACACCACCGAACGCACCATCACGCGCAGCTCGATCGACTCGTGGTCGATCTCGCGCGGCACGTGCAGCGGCTTGTTCACCTCGGTCATCGGCCACACGAGCATCGCATGGGGCTCTTCGCCCGAGGACCCCGCCAAATTTCAAAGAATTCACACGAAGGCGGGAAGACGACAAGGGCCGCTCATCAATCCCTCTTCACTTTGGCAATAGGGGTTGGGTGACGTCGATTTCCCGTCTTCCCTTCTTACTGTGAATTGCCCCGACGGCGATCGCTCAATCGGGCTGATTGTTGCCGGATCAGCTCGCCTTCGCGACCATCTTCTCCAGGCGATCGAGGGCCCGATCGAGCACGGCCATGCTCGGTCCGAACGAAAAGCGCACGTAGTCCTTGAAGCGCGAGACGCGCCCGCTCCGGCGCTTGCCCGGGTTCACGTCGAAGAACTCTCCGGGCACGACGATCACCTGCTCCTCGAGCGCGGCGCGGAAGAGCCCCATTCCGTCGTTGAGCGGCGCGGGCAAGCTGCCCACGTTGCCCCAGACATAGAACGTACCGTCCGGCACGCGATCGAAGCGCACGCCGATTCTCTCGAGGCGAGACAGCATGCGGTCGCGCTTGTCCCGGAACGCGCGATGGATCGCGTGGGTCTCCGCGATGACGTGGTCCTCCGAGAGCAGGGCGATCGCCGCACGCTGCAGCGGCTTACTGCCGCCGCCGTCGAGGAACGAGCCCGCGCTCGTGACCGCCTCGATCACCTTCTTGGGGCCGACGGTCCACGTCACGCGCCACCCCGGATAGCGCCAGTTCTTGGTCAAGCCGTCGAAGATCACGATCGGATCTTGATCGACGTCCTCCACGTACCGCGCGGCGCTCTCGATCGGAAGCACGCCGGGGCGCACGCGATAGACGTAGTGCGAATAGAACTCGTCGAGCAAGAGCGAGCAGTCGAGCTCACGCGCGACGCTCACCCATTTGGCGAGCTCGTCTCCCGCGACGTGCTTGCCCGTGGGGTTGCAAGGGTTGGAGAGCAAGATCGCCGAGAGTCCGCGCCCGTTGATCTCGCGCCGCAGATCCTCGTGGGAGAATGCGTAGCCGCGATCACCCTCGAGCATGATCGGGATCGCGGTGAACGCCTTGAAGACGTCGAGCAGCTCTTCGTAGGCGGTGTAGTCGGGAAGAAAATGGCCGAGGTTGATGTGGCCCAACGCGGCGGCGGCCCGGGTCAGTGCGGCGCGGCCCCCTCCAGAGATGCTGACGTTTTCCGCCGCGTACTGCGATTTGAGGCCCCTTCGGTAGGTGCGGTTGTAGAAGCCAGCGATCTGCTCGCGCAGCTCCCAGAGGCCGGCGACCGGGGCGTATTCCTGATCGTCGACGTCGATCTCCAGTCGCTGGACCCGCCGAGGCGCTCCTGGCAGCTCGCCGGTCTCTGGCTGCCCCTGGCCCAGGTTGCACCAGTCGGGATCCCGCGGAGAGA
>JAYVYD010000390.1:0-4955 GCA_043784605.1 Myxococcales bacterium
GCCCATTCGGCGACAACGCTCTCACCGTGATCGTTCTCGCGCGTTGCGGGAATCTACGACAGGGCTCGCTACCGAGGGCGAGCTCGGCGAATTTCTCCACAAGCGCGCAACAACCGGCTCGCTTCGTCGATGGGTCGTCATGGTCCACCTTCTCGCGAGAAATCGAACGACATGCAGCGGTCTTGGTCAAGTCGTTGATTTGTCATCCAAAAGCTTCGCGGCCGCCTTGTCGTCGGCGGTGGCGTTTCACCCACAAACGCTCATACGAGATGTGGGACGCGTGCTCACCAACTTGCGACGCGACGCTGATTCGGTCTTGCAAAGACGGCCGCGCGCGTTGACGATCCGTCCGCACACGAGGGGGAACGATGCTCGATCCGATCACTAGGTCGCTCGTGCGAGTCTTCGCACTTGCCGGTTTCATTGCGACCCTCTTCGTGCTGGCAGGAGGTGGCTGCAGTTCGCCTGCACCTTCGTGCGACAACCCCTGTCGGCCTGGCGAGGTCGTGGTTTGCTCCGGTGTGTGCGCAACGCGAAACATCCCGCCCAACGGACTCTGCGACCCTGACCCCTGCGCGAAGTCTCTATGCAGCGTTGGACATACCTGCTTCACCTTCGGAAATACAAGCCGATGCGCACCTGCAGCGCAGCTTACGCAGGCGTGCGGAACGAGCAGCGATTGCGACCCTGGTCTCTACTGCCTCGATCAGCCCACGTGCGGAGTTGGAAGCGGGAAGGACTGCGCACTCCCCCTCGGCCCCTCTCTGACCGCCGCCCAGGTCTGCGACTCCGATTTCTCGTCCCCCAAGTGCAAGGTCTGCGACCCTGGGACGCATTGCATTGGCGGGGCGGACGCGACGTCCTCGTTGACGCCATACTGTCGCAAGACTTGCCGCCCCAACACTGGGTCTGCTGACTGCCCGTGCAACACCGGCTTCCAGTTCAACTGCGGATTGGACCCACTGGTGAAGCTCCCTCTCCTCGTCGATGGCCAGGCGTTGGACCCAACGTACTGCTACGAGTGTAGGAGCGTTGGGAGCAATAATTGTTCTTCATTCGCTCCTTGTTGCGATGGGTCGCAATGCAACAACGGCACGTGTTGCTTTGCAGACAGCCACCAATGTTCAGCGACTTCAGAGTGCTGCGGTGGCGAACACTGCTACACGAAGAAACTTGGGACCCCCAAGACCTGCCAGGCTTGCGAGAAGGCGGGCGAGAGCTGCAATGGGGCAGTGGATTGTTGCGGAGGCGTCTGTCTCAATGGAACTTGCCGCGCCAACGTCAACGACCCGTGCAAAAGCGATGATCAGTGTCCGGCGAACGTCGCTTGCACATGTGGCTTTTGCTCCGGCGCATTGAAGCCGGGTCAAAGCTGCTCGACCGCGACCGGCGGCGAATGCCTTTGTGAACTCGGCAATCCCGAGACCTCCTGCTCCCACGGAGGCGGCAACTCGTCGGGCAACGCTTGCTGTTTCTCGAAGGAGTGTCACATTTGCAAGCAGGACGTCGATTGCTGCGGTCACCTCCACGTCTGCGAGCTGATCAACAAAGGCGGAGTTTGCTGCGGCGGGACCGGTGCAACGTGCGGAACCGACGATGAATGTTGCTCCCATCTGGCGTGTGTCAAAGGGTTTTGCACCGCTGGTCCAAATCGAACGGTCTGTGCGAACGGCCCAATCGGCTGCACCGCGAATATCGGGGACACCTGCGGAGGCAACGTGACGTGTTGTAGCCCCAACGAGTGCGTCAACGGTTTGTGTGCGGCGCCGACGGCTTATCACCTACTCGGCTATAGGTTCGGCAAGCAGCAAATTACGCCTGGCGCGATATACGACTACCAGCTGACGGCGACGCCGGCTGACTTCGATGTCGTTGAGGCGGCCTTTGTTGCACTTCAGCCCAACTCACTTGTGGCTGTTGACCCGCTGAACGTGAACGCGGCTACGCCAAAGCCGTTCGGTCAAGTGCCAATTACCCTAAGCGCATTCACGCTCACGGGATCGGTGCCGTCAAAGACCGTAGCTGATATCCTTGTCGGGGAGGGCTCCCAGGCCACTCTCTACGAGCGATACGACTTCGTCGCGCCGTCATTCGCGAAGTCGCACGTTGCCACGGGGCTCACCGGGAGCACGATCGCAATCTCGGCGTCTCCACTCTTCGACCAAGTGAGCTTACACACCGCAGCGATTCTCACGAACGCTCCTTGGCTATACTTCGTCGATTTCGCGCCCTCAAATGTCTCTCTTGCGCACCAGACAACGCTGTCGGGCTTGGGAACCGCTGTCGATGTTAGCGCAGGCGATACTGAGGTATTTGTCGCTACTGCAAACCCCAACCAGGTTAGACGATTCGCGGCTCCAAACTTACCACTACTCCAGTCTTCTCTGCCGCTCAGCGACCCCCCCATAGCGATTGCTGGAAGCGAAGCGGACTCCTATGTGGTGGTTGCGAATGCGGGGCCGGCCTTGCTTGGCTTTCCTCCGTTCAGCTTGACTGACCCGCCAAAGAAACAGTCCCTCAACGGCACGCCTGTCGATCTGGTGGTATACAGTGCAGGAATATTTGAGTTCGTGTGGGTGGCGACGGCATCGCCCAATGAGATCCTTCAGTTCTCGGTGAGCGGCAATGGGTTCAACCAAATCGCGCAGTTGTCCCTAACTGCGACCCCGGTCAAGCTGCGGGTGGACGCCCCAAACGGAATCATCCACGTTCTGGTGAAGCCATGAGGTCGTGGGTGCTCGCCCCAATCCTGCTTGCTTGTGGTGGAGAGACGGTCAGCGGATCGCCCAGCGACGCGTCGGCGGACCTAGACATGGGGCAGGCTCTGGACTCAGCCACGGTCGATGCATCAGACTCCGCGATCCCACCAACGCGTGGCACTAGTTGCCGAGGAACTCCGGGCGCAGATCGTAAATGCGGTTCGGATCAAGATGACTGTTGTACGACGCTAGCCGTGCCTGGAGGGTCGTTCCTCCGGTACTACGATGGTCTTATCGGCACGCACAAGGACTACCCTGCGACGGTGTCCAGCTTCTATCTGGATAAGTACTTGGTGACTGTCGGAAGGTTTCGCTCCTTCGTGGAGGCGTATCCTGCGTCACAACCAAAGGCCGGGGATGGTGCCCACCCAAAGATTCCGGGCTCTGGGTGGGATGCGGCCTGGCCCCTGCCAAAGGATATCACCGCACTGCGGGCTGAGTTGCTGCAGCCCCAAATGGCATGTCGCGACGGAAACGGTGTGGACGTACGTACTTGGACCGACTCGGCGAACACCAATGAGAATCTACCGATCTCATGTGTGAGCTGGTACCTGCTCTTTGCTTTTTGCGCGTGGGATCGAGGGCGCCTTCCAACAGACGCGGAATGGGGTTATGCCGCCGCAGGCGGAGCCGAGCAGCGCGTCTACCCATGGTCCAAGGAGATGAGCTACGCCGATATCGACTCGACTCGAGCCGTATTTCAGTATTTCACTCCCCCCTACCCAAGTGGGCCGGTAGCCGTGGGAAGCAAGCCAGCAGGCGTGGCGAAGTGGGGCCATCTCGACCTCGTTGGGAACTTGAACGAGGTCACCGTCGACCGCGTCGGTAAACCGACGGTGCCATGTGCCGACTGCGCAGATCTTGGTCAGCTGACGAACGGAGTCGACGCGCGGGGGGGATCTTGGATGGAAGATCACAATTCGCTTGTCGTAATCGCCAAAGGCGCCACGAGCGCCGATATCGGAGCAGGCTATGTTGGGGTGCGCTGCGCACGATGAGATTTCTGACCCTCTCCTTGGGATTGCAAATGATTGCCTGCGGGGGTACTGAGGCCGCACCGAACGATGCATCGACCCAATCGGACTCAATATCGAACTCCCACCTTGCGCAGAGCTGTGTCGAGCGTGTCCTGAACTACGATGGCGGTGGCTGTACGGTCAACAACAACCCCGCGCGCGACGGCCGATTCTGTTGCGATACCAAACCAGTTCCGGGTGGAACGTTCTTGCGAGATTACGACGGCGTCCACGCACTCGATGCTGGGTTTCCAGCGACCATTTCCCCGTATTCGCTCGACACCTATGAAGTAACAGTCGGCCGCTTTCGCAGTTTTGTGGAGGCGTTTCCGAAGTCGCGGCCACAAGCAGGTGCTGGAGCGAGCCCGCGGCTGCCAAACTCTGGTTGGGACTCGAGCTGGCCGCTTGCAGATACACAAAAAGCTCTGCGCCTAGGGTTGATCAACGACCCTCAGACTAAAGGCGTCATCAACTGGACAGAGCAGCCAGGTGGCAATGAAGATCTTCCGATGAACCTCCTCACCTGGTATGAGATGTTCGCGTTCTGCGCGTACGACAACGGTCGACTCCCCACAAGCGCCGAATGGAATTTTGCTGCCGCGGGTGGTGCCGAACAGCGCGAATATCCCTGGGGTGACGCTGCTCCAACATCCTTGCCCACAAGTTGGGGAGTGATCATAGAGGTCGGGGTTCGGCCGAACCGAGCGAAGTGGGGACACGCTGATCTGGTTGGTAATCTTGCCGAGGCCGTGGTCGACGGCGCGGGACTTGTGAACCCATGCAGCGACTGCGTGGCTGCATGGACAGCAATTCCACCATACACAAAGCCCGTGCCGCGCGTGCGCGGCGGAGGCTTTCGATCTGGCTACATCGGCATGGAAGTGGCTGAGGGCGAGACTGGACCGGTCGCAATCGATCCCCTTGAGCGTCGTGACGATGTCGGCTTCCGCTGCGCTCGCGATCCGTGAGTCCGTGTCTTCACCGCGTCGATCTCCGCGATCCTAAGAAGATCGGCAAGAGGCAGAGGTCGCCCTTCGACGACCTCCCCTCAACCCTCACCGATGCGTCCCGTTCGCGCTCGAGAGCGTAATCGATTTGAGCGCGGTTTGTCGAGGCGCGGGCGTGCGCTGAAACGCTCGTGGAGGCGTCTGAACGTCTGGGGCTGGGCCGAGTCGAGCTC
>JAYVYD010000391.1:0-19990 GCA_043784605.1 Myxococcales bacterium
GAGTGACTCCAGCGAGGCCATCGAGAGCTCCAACGGGAAGAGCGACGACACGCGCGACTCGAGCGACGCCGAGCGCAACAAGGCCTGAACGAGCTCGCCGACGCTCACGCCGGGGCGCGCGAGATCGTAGAAGGGGGAGCGCAACGCCTCTTGCGCGCGCGCCGCTGCGAGCGACAACAGCTCCGCGGCTCGCTGCCCATCGCTCGGGAACGCGACGACGCCGACGCCGCGCATGCCAATGGACAAGAGGAGCGGCGGAACCTCCGTCGGCATACGCCCAGGCAGTACGATCCACGCGCTGCCGTTGGGACGCTGTCCGCCGAGCGCGCTTTCGTCGAGGAGCAGGAGCTTCGCGAGGTCGACGCGCCCGTTCGGCGCGGGGGGGATCATCGCGACCAAGAGACCCGGCTTGCCGTCCTGGATCGTTCGATCAAGCACGCGTCCGAACTGCGCGTCGGGCACGACCTGACTCTCAGGCGCAGGCGGGATCGACGCCGCGGCGCGCGCCGAGATCATGAGCAGGGCTGCTGCGAACGCGATAGCACTCGCGGTCCGATCGCTCTCGGTCGCAGACGCTCGCTCGAGCAGCGCGCAGCTGAGAGGTCGGGACACCGGGCCGAACACATGAAGCTGCGCCGAGCGGGCGGCGGCCACCTGGGCGAGCTCTCCGTCCGGGTAGGTCTCGCGCAGCTCGTACCCAGAGCCGAAGGCCGCGAGTCGCTGCCGCGCGCCTGTGCCGGACTCGGCGCCGAAGAACGCTGCGCCGCGAGCTCCGCTCGCCAGGACGAAGAGCGCGACGAGCGACTCGGCGATCTCGCGGTCGTTGCCGCCGCGGGCGACGGACACTGCGCGGGTCATCGCTTCGGCTTGATCGAAGAGCGCGCCGCGCTCGACCGTGAGCCTCGCGATCGTCTCCTCCGCGCTGCGGCGCGCTCGAACCTCGCCGATCGCACGCAGCACGGCGTCGCCATCCGGCGGGAGCAACAAGAGGCCCGTCGCGCCGAGCGAAATCGCCTCTGCCGCGGTGACGAGACCTTGCGGGGTTGCGAGCGCGACGATCGAAGCCTTCGGGTGGCTCGCGAGAACGTGGTGAACGAGCGCGAGCCCCGTGGCCGCGGGCAGCGTGAGGTCGATGAACACGAGCGCCGGCTGCTCCGCGCCCGCGACCAGCACGGCGGCCGACATCTCACTGGCGACGAGCAGCGTGTCGTTGGTGGACTCGAGCACGGCGGAGAACACTCGCTCCACCTCAGGCTGTGCGGTGACCAAGAGTGCGCGCAGTTCGTTCACGTGGCGTCTCCGACGAAGACGCGACGCGCGGGGCCCACCATCGTGGTGCGTCCGGTGGGCGACGGGTCGATCGTGAGCTCCCCGCCCAGCAGTGCGACCTTGATCGAACCGGTCGGCGCGATGAGACCTTGCTCCCGAGCGACCACAGCCGTCGCACACGCGCCGGTTCCGCACGCGAGCGTGATGCCCACGCCGCGCTCCCACACGATCAGGTCGATGCGTGCATCGTGCACGTTTGCGAACTCTACGTTGGTGCCCTTCGGGAACGACGGGTCCTTCTCGATCACCGGGCCGATGCGCTCCGCGTCCGCTCGCGTGTAGCTCCCGAACAGGATGGCGTGCGGATTGCCAGCGTCTGCCAAAAATAGCGTGTGCGTCTCGCCATCCTTGGCGAGCGTCTGCTTGCCGGTGGAGCGGACCTCGCCCATGTCCACTGAGACGATGCCTTGGTCGCCCTGGCGCGTGAGCTTGCATGCACGAAGCCCCGCGTCGGTAGACACGGTGATGGCGAGCTCGTCGACGCCACGCAAGATCGCGAGGTGCAGCGCGACGCACCGCAGACCGTTGCCGCACATCTCCGGGTTGGAGCCGTCCGCGTTCAGCACCTTCATCGCCGGCACGCCGTCGGCGGAGCGCGTGACGAGCAGCACGCCGTCTGCGCCGATGCCGAAGCGACGATCGCAGAGTGCCACGGCACCCCTTGCAGCGACCTCGTCAGCCGAGGAATCTTCGTCGACGACGATGAAGTCGTTTCCGAGTCCTTCGTATTTGCCGAACCTCAAAGCGCGCGGCACCGCCGTGAGCTTATCAGTCCATGTGCGCCGCGGCGAGGCGCGCGCGCAACTCGTCTTCGTCGAGGCCGGTGACCGCGATCAACTTGGTCTTGCCCGTCTCGCCGTGGGCGATGCGAACGTCTCTCTTCTTCACGCCGAGCGCGCGGGACAGCAGCCGCACGATCTCCCTGTTGGCGGCGCCCTCTACCGGCGCCGCGGCGACGGCGACCTCGAGCACGTCTGCGCCGAGCTTGCCTATCGCGCTTCGCTTGGCCTTCGGTCTGGCGCGAATCTCGAAGCGAAGCTCGCCGTCTTTGCGGGTGATGTGCATCGGAGCGCGCGCTGCTAGCTTCCTTGGGTATGGCACACCTGCGTTGGATGACGGGCGGTGAATCGCACGGGCCTTCTATCACCGCGGTCGTCGAAGGGATGCCAGCGGGGCTGCGACTCACCGCCGAAGACATCGACCGCGATCTCTCGCGACGTCAGCGCGGGTACGGCCGCGGCGGGCGCATGAAGATCGAGACCGACCGCGCCGACATCTCGGCGGGCGTGCGCGACGAGACGACCCTCGGCTCGCCCATCGTGATGACCATCCAGAATCGCGACCACGCGAGCTGGACCGATCGCATGGGCGCGCACGCGTTCGCGAGCAAGCCCGAGAAGCTCACGCGACCGCGACCTGGTCACGCCGATCTCGCCGGTGGCCTGAAATACGACCGCGCGGACCTGCGCGACATCCTCGAGCGCGCAAGCGCCCGTGAGACCGCGGCGCGCACGGCATGCGGCGCCGTCGCGCGTACGCTGCTCGCCGCGATCGGCATCGAGGTGTTCGCGCACGTGCGACAGATCGGCGACGTACGCGCGAGCGTGACGCGCGAAGGTCTTCGCGAACGGTCACGCGCGAGCGACCTGTCGTGCGGAGACGCCGAAGCCGAGGCGAAGATGCGCGACGCCATCAAGGAGGCATCTCACGCGGGCGACACGCTCGGCGGGCGCTTCGAGGTGATCGCGACGAACGTCATGCCGGGCCTCGGCAGCCACGTTCACTGGGACCGAAAGCTCGACGGGCGCCTTGCGCAGGCGCTCATGTGCATCCAGGCGATCAAGGCCGTGGAGATCGGCGATGGCTTCGCGGCGTCCGAGAGGCCGGGCTCGCTCGTGCACGATCCCATCGCGTACGTGGACAGGCGCTTCGTCCGCGCGTCCAACCACGCGGGCGGCATCGAGGGCGGTATCACCAACGGCGAGGACGTCGTGTGTTGCGCTGCGATGAAGCCGATCGCGACGCTGAGGCGCGCCCTGATGTCGGTTGACGTGTCAACGAAAGAGCCTTTCGAGGCGGCCTTCGAGCGCAGCGACATTTGCGCCGTCGCCGCGGCGTCCGTGGTCGGCGAGGCGATGGTCGCGCTGGTGCTCGCCGATGCTGTGCTCGAGAAGTTCGGTGGGGACTCCATGAAGGAGCTCACGAGGAACGTCGACGGATACCGCGCGCAGCTGGAGAGGTACTGATGGCTGGCAAGCACATCGTCTTGAGCGGGTTCATGGCGACGGGCAAGACTTCGCTCGCGCCTATCGTCGCCGAGCGCGCCGGCCTCGACTGGGTCGACATCGACGCGACGGTCGAGCGGCGTGCGAACGCCACTGTCGCGGAAGTCTGGCGGCGCGAGGGCGAGCGAGCGTTCCGCCAGCGCGAGAAGGAGATCTTGCGTGAAGCGCTCGCCGGCCCGCCCAAGGTGATCGCGTGCGGCGGCGGCACCCTCTTGGATCGGACTGCCCGCCACGAGGCGCTCGATCGCGCCACCGTCGTCACGCTCACTGCCCCGCCCGAGGTCTGCGTCGCGCGCGCCGGAGACCTCTCGAGTCGGCCAAACCTTGCGGGACCCGACGCGCTCGCGCGCGCCAAGGAGCTGCTCGCTGCACGCGCGGACGCCTACGCCGAGGCGCACGGCGTGCTCTCCACGGACGACGTCGACCATGAGAGCGTCGCCGACGCCGTGCTCGCGATCGTCGCGCGAGCACCCATCGCGGTCCCGCTCGGCGTGCGGAGCTACGCGATCGACGTGGTGCACGATCGGCCGCTCGCGATCACGGACGCGGTCGCGGCGCTCGGCCCGTCGACGCTCGTCGTCGTCACCGACGCGCACGTGTTTCGCTCCCAGCACCGGCGGCTCGAGGCCGCGATGCATCCGCTGCCGATGTCTGGCAATTTGATCACGCTGTCGCCAGGCGAGAGCAACAAGACGATCGCCGCGGCAATGACGATCTGGGACGGCGCACTTGGGGCCGGCGTCGACCGCGACTCGGTCGTGTTGGCGTTCGGCGGCGGAGTCGTCGGCGATCTGGCCGGCTTCGCCGCGGCCACGCTGCTGCGTGGGATTCGCTTCGTCCAGGCGCCGACCACGTTGCTCGCGATGGTCGACGCGTCGGTCGGCGGCAAGACCGGCTTCGATCACGCGACCGGGAAGAACCTCATCGGGGCGTTCCACCAGCCTCGCGCGGTCGTCGTCGATCTCGCGAACCTGGATACACTGCCCGAGCGAGAGCTGCGGGCGGGCTGGGCCGAGGTCGTCAAGATCGCACTCACTTCGGACAAGGAGCTGTTCCTGCGCCTGGAGTCAGAGGCGGGCGCGTTGCTGCAACGGCGGCCCGAGTCGCTATCGCCGGTCGTGCGTCGCGCGATCGAGCTCAAGGCCAGGATCGTGCGCGATGACGAGACCGAGCAAGGCGCGCGCGCGCTGCTGAACCTCGGACACACCTTCGGTCACGCGCTGGAGGCCGCAACCGCGTTCCGCGAGGTGCTGCACGGCGAGGCCGTCGCCGCCGGGCTTGTCGCGGAGCTCGAGTGGACGACCGCGCGCGGCTGGACGGAAGCTGGCCTCGCAGAGCGCACGAAGCGCCTGCTTTCGCTCCTTGGCCTAACCGTTGACGTGTCAAGAGCTCGCTGGGCTGCCGCGAAGCGCTTCGTGCGGGCGGACAAAAAGCGAAGCGCCGCGCGCCTTCGCCTCCCGGTCGTGCGTGAGCTCGGGGTCGCGACCCTAGAGACCGTCGACGCCGCGGCGCTCGAGGCCGCGCTCGGCTAAGGCGTCAGCTCGAGTACGGCCGTCGCGCTCGCAAGAATTTTGGCGAGTGGTCACCGACCGGGTACGCTTCATGGTGGTCTGCATCTTCACCGATGCGTGGGCCAAGGAGCTTCGTTCATGGACAGCCTCAAGCGCCACGCCCACCGCGCGATCTCGGTCGCATTCGTCGCCTCTATGGCGACCGCGACCGCAGCCGCGTGCTCGCACAATGACGGGTCGGTCTTCATCGCGGGAGTGCTCGCGCCCCCCACGAGCTCGCAGAACGGCGTGTGCCTGTTTCAAGCGAACCCCTCGGGACCGTTCCAGTCGGGCGGCGTGATGGACGTCGCGCTGGCCGATCGTTACTCGCCGGAGATCCTGATTGGCAACCAGCTGGTCCCGCGCGGCGACAACGCGAACCTCCGCGTCGAGACCAACCGCTTCATCATCCAAGGCACCGTGGTCCACATCACCGACGCGCGTGGCGGCACCCTACCCAACGGGATCGGAGACTTTACGATTCAAGGGGGCGGCGAGGTCGATCCGGCAGTCGGCGGCACGCCAGGCTACACGGCGTTCTCTCCGCAGATCATCAGCTCGCAAGTCGCCGGCTTCATGCGCGAAGTGTTCGGCAACGCGCGCAGCAACACGACGCGCCGGTTGATCGCCAAGTTCAAGGTCTTCGGCGCGACCACCGGCGGCGTTTCGATCGAGTCGATGCAGTTCGAGTTCCCGGTCGAGACATGCTTCGGCTGCCTCGTCGTCTACCCGGCGGGCTCGAGCGATCCCGCCCTGCCGCTGCCGAACTGCCGCGGCGGCTCCGGCACCTCTTCCACCATCGTCGTTCCCTGCGCGATAGGGTCAGACCAAAGCGTCGATTGCCGGCTGTGCCAAGGAAATCCCGCCTGCCTTCCGTGACTCGCACACGTTTCACGTGAAACGTCTCGCGACGCTCACGCTCATTGGTGTGCTGCTGCCACGCTTCGCGAGCGCTGACCCTCAGCTCTCCACGGGGCTGACCCTCGGAGGCGGGGTGAGCGGCTTGCGCCAGACTCCGCCATTCCCATCGTTCCACCTCGGCGTGCGGGCGAGCGTTCTGTTCGGGCATGCGCAGGACGATCGGATGCGGGCGGGGCCCTACGTGGAGGCGTTGACGGTGGCGTTCGAGTCGTTCGAGCCGGGGGCCGGGCTCGAGTGGCTGCTGCCCGCGATCACGGGCGCGCCGTTCGTGATCGGAGCCGGCGGTCACGCTCGCTACTCGGACGCGGGCTGGCAACCTGGCGTCCACGGAACCCTCTTGTTCGGCTCGCGTAGCTACAACCACAGCTCCATCTATGGGGTCGCGGGCGGCATCTTCGTCCAAGGCAGGCTCGCGTTCGGCGACGCGCGGCAAGGCGACGTCTTGCTCGGCCTGTACATCGACGCCGCGATCTTGGCGCTACCCGTCGTCCTGCTCATCAATGCGTTTCGCTGACACCCGTCTCCCGCCCGACGGAGTATGCTCTGAGACGATGGAATCGCGACGTGCCGTTCAGCTCAAGGTAGGCGGCCAACAGTTCAAAGTCGTCAGCTCGGCCTCCGAGGGAGACCTCGAGCGCCTCGCCGGCGTCGTGGACAAGAAGCTTGGCGAGCTCGGCACCAAAGGGCGGGCCGCCCCGCAAGGCGTACTCCTCGCCGCGATCGCGCTCGCGCACGATCTAGAAGAGGAGCGGGCTCGCCGCTCGGCGCTCGAGCGTAAGACGCGCGATCTGCTGCGCCGGGTGCTTGTCCGTCTGGACCACGCCCTCGAGACCGACGACTGATCGTTTCACGTGAAACACTCCCCTCTCGCCCATCTCCGCGCTGCGCTCGACGACCTGCAGGCCCGCAACCTCCTGCGCACGCCACCCGCGCCTCTGCCGGCGGGCGCGGCGTCGTTCTGTACCAATGACTACCTCGGGCTCGCCTCGACACAAGCGGGGCTTGCGGCGAGTGGGGCGGGTGCGTCACGCCTGATCGCGGGCGAGCGCGAGGTGCATGCACGGTTGGAGCGTACGGTCGCGGGCTGGCTCGGGCTCCCCGCTGCGCTCCTCTTCTCGAGTGGCTACGCCGCCAATGTTGGGACGCTCGGCGCGCTCGCGAGAACTGGCGACCTCATCGTGAGCGACGCGCTGAACCACGCCTCGCTCATCGACGGCGCGCGCCTGTCGGGTGCGCACATCGTCGTGACCAAGCACACGGACCTGAACGAGGTCCGAGGCGCACTCGCCAGGCGTGGCGACCGGCGGGCCTGGGTGGTCACCGAGTCCTACTTCAGCATGGACGCCGACGGGCCCGACCTCCGAGCGCTTCGGGAGATCTGCGACGCCAGCGATGCTGCGCTCTTCGTCGACGAGGCCCACGCCTTGGGAGTGTTCGGGCCCGACGGGAGCGGGCTGTGTGCCGAGGCCGGCGTGCAGGCCGACGTCTTGGTCGGGACCTTCGGAAAGGCGTTCGGCGTGAGCGGCGCGTTCGTGGCTGGGTCCGAGACCTTGCGGTCTTGGCTCTGGAACCGAGCGCGCTCGTTCGTATTCTCGACCGGAGTGAGTCCGGTCCTCGCGCTAGCGGCGCTGACGAACTTCGAGCGCGCTCGGCGAGAGCCCCAGCTACGCAGCCGAGTACTCGAGAATGCGAAGCGGCTTCGCGCCGGGCTTCGCGAGCTTGGTCTCGCGCCGCTGGGTGAGGGGCCCATCGTGCCGTGGCTCGTCGGTGCGCCCGAGGAGGCCGAGCGTGTCGCCGTCGCGATCCGCGCCCGAGGACACCACGTGGTCGCCGTCCGCCCGCCGACCGTCCCGCACGGGACCTCCCGGTTGCGTTTGGTGGTCACGGCCTCGCATACGCACGACCAGATCGACAGTCTGCTCGAGGCGGTCGCGGCGGTGCTTCGTTGAGAGCGCCGCTCGTGGTCGTGACCGGCGTCGGCACCGGCTTGGGCAAGACGCACCTCGCCGAGGCGCTGGTGCGCCGATGGGGCCGAAACGCGAGAGTCGCGGGCTTCAAGCCGGTGGAGACGGGCGTGGGCGAGGACGTCTGTGCCACGGACGATGGTGGGCGGCTTGAGGCGGCCTCGACGTTTCACGTGAAACACTCCGAGCTGGGGGTCCGGTTGCGGACTCCCGTGTCTCCCCACCTGGCCGCGGAACGCGAGGGGCGGGTGTTGGACGTGGCCGTCTTGACTGCGACGGTCGAGCGCCTTCGACAGGCCTGCGATGGCGTCGTCGTGGAGCTCGCGGGCGGACTCTTCTCGCCGTTCACTGGAGCGCTTTTGAACGCTGACGTGCTCGCTCACCTCGAGCCGAGCAAGACGATCCTCGTCGCGGTCGACCGGTTAGGGGTTCTGCACGACGTTCTCGCGACGAGCCGCGCGGCACACCGTCCGCTCGAAGTCGTGCTCATTGACCCCGTGGAGCGCGACGCCTCGACCGGCACCAACGCGGCCGAGCTCAGGCGATTCTGCGCTCACGTGGTTTGGGGACCCTTGCCACGCGCCAGCAGCCTCGCGCTCGCGGACGACGCGACGATAGCGTCACTCATTTCTGAGGTGCGAGGCGTCCGCGGTCCATCCTGAACGTGGCGTCAGCGACATGACCCGCAAACACGGCATCGTGCGTGACGACCACGACGGTCGCGCGCCTCTCACGCTCTCGCTTCACCACCTCGACCAGCGTCTCGACGCCCGACGCATCGAGCCCCGTCGTCGGCTCGTCGAGCAGCACGAGGCTCGGCTCGTGAACCAGCGCGCGTGCGAGAGCGACGCGCTGCCGCTGCCCGCGAGACATGAACCGAACAGCCCGATCACCGAAGCCCTCCAAGCCAAAGCGCGTCTTGGCGCGCGCGCGGGCACTCGCTTCATCCACGCCGCGCAGCCGAGCCGCCAGGGCGACGTTTTCCATGCCCGAGAGATCGCCGTAACACATCGTGTCGTGACCCACCCAGCCGAGCCGAGCGCGAAGCGCCTCCAGTGTGGCCCCATGCGCGCCGCGATCGATCCGCCCGAGAGTGGGCCGCGCCAGGCCACCGATCATGTGTAGGAGGGTAGTCTTGCCAGAGCCGTTCGCGCCGATGATCACGGTCACCCGTGCGTCTTCGAAGGCGGCCGACGCCGACACCACGGCTCGAACGCTGCCAAACGTCTTGGTGACGCCCTCGAGGATGATCGGCATAGATGAAGCCTACTCTTCGTAGCTTCAAGACTGGCCGCCTACGAAAGACCTCCTAAGAAAGTTCGCCTACGAAGGGGCCGGAACCGGGTTCAATCCGCGTTACGGGTTGGAGTTGAGTGTTTGGAAACCGTGCTACGCTCATGTTCATGACGGCCGCTGCCGCGGTGGTAATTGCGGAAGAGATCCCAACCCTCCAAAGATTGCGCGATGCAGTCGAGGGCGCGCTCGAGGGCAAGCAGGACGCTGTCGAGCTAGCCCTGGTGGCGCTCATCGCGCGGGGACACATCTTGATCGAGGACGTGCCGGGTGTTGGCAAGACCACACTCGCCCGTGCTCTGGCGCGTGCGGTGGGCGGAGAGCTCCGGCGCGTGCAATTCACGAGTGATCTGCTGCCGAGCGATGTCGTGGGCGTGTCGGTCTACGACCAGCGAACGGGCGAGTTCGTCCTGCGCCAAGGGCCGGTGTTCGCGAACATCTTGCTCGCGGACGAGATCAACCGCGCGAGCCCACGCACACAGTCGGCTCTGCTCGAGGCGATGAACGAAGGCCAAGTGTCGTTGGATGGTCAGACCATTCCGCTGCCGGACCCGTTCCTCGTCATCGCGACGCAAAATCCCCAGGACTTCGCCGGCACCTTCCCATTGCCCGAGTCGCAGCTGGACCGTTTCCTGGTGCGAATTCGCATCGGATACCCGCCCCCCCAGGTGGAAATGCGCCTGCTGCAAAGCGCCACCGATACCGTCCACAACGTGCCGGTCGTGCTCGACCCTGCGAAGTTGGTCGCACTGCAGCGGGAGGTCGAGCGCGTGGTGCTCGACACGGCGTTGGCGAGTTACCTCCAGGCGTTGATCCTCGCGACTCGCGCGGCGCCGGCGCTCTCGTTGGGCGCCTCGACTCGCGGCGCCATGTCTCTCGCGCGTGCCGCCAAGGCCCGTGCCCTGCTCCGTGGTCGGGCCTACGTGATCGCGGACGACATCCACGACCTCGCGATCCCCGTCCTCGCCCATCGTGTGCGCCTCGCGTCGCATGCAGACGGCTTCATGCCCACGCGCGACGAGGCCGAGGCCGCAGTGCGAGAAATCGTCGCACGCGTGCCGGTGCCTCTGTGACCTCGACAGACCGACCCGCCAAGCCTGGCCTGATCGCGAGCTGGATCAAGCGCATCCGATCGATGCGCGCCCCACGCAGACTCAAGTTCACGCGCGAGGGGAAGTTCTTCGTAGGCATCACGTTCGGCGTCGGATTCGCCGCGCTCAACACGGCCAACAACCTCCTCTACTTGTTGCTCGGCCTCTTGCTCGCGCTGATCGTGGTCAGCGGTGTGATGAGCGAGATGTCTCTTCGCGATCTCACGGTCGTCCGGCGCTTGCCGCTCCGCGCGCAGGTCGGCCGCTCGCACCTCGTCGAGATCGAGGTCTTCAATCACAAATCCCGCGTGCCTTCATACGCGATTGAGGTCGAGGATCTAAGGGCCGGCCAGCCGGCGGACAAACGCTGTTTCTTTCTGAAGATTAGCCCGAAGAGCGCTCAGATCGCCGCATACAGACGAACACCCAGCAAGAGAGGTAGGGATCAGCACGTCGGCTTTCGCATCGCGACGCGCTTTCCGTTCGGGCTCTTCGAAAAGTCGCGCGAGGTACCTTCCGAGGGGGACCTCGTGATCTATCCTGCGGTGGATCCGGTTCGCCTCCCGATCGCCCGACAAGGCAAGCAACAGGGCTTGGCGGGCTCCATGGGCCGCGGTGCAGGGGAGGAGTTCCTCGGCGTGAAGCTGCACCGTGATGGCGAGGATCCGCGGGACATCCACTGGCGCAAGACCGCCGCGATCGGGCAGCTCGTCGGGCGGGAGCGCGCGCGCGAGGCGCGCCCAGACGTGACGATGACGCTCGACGTCTACAAACCCGCGGGGTCCACGGACGAGTGGGACGGTCACTTCGAGCGCCGCGTTCGTGACCTTGCCTCCCGGGCAGTTGCGCATTTGAAGCGCGGGGATTCTGTCATTCTTCGAACGACGGCTAATGGGATTGTCAGGGCCGACCGCGGGGCAGGTGCTGACCCGATGTTGCGCTTCTTGGCGCTCGTCGAGTCGGCGGAGAAGCCGGGGCCCATCACGAAGGCGGTCGCGTGAGGTTCGGGTTCGTCCACCGCATCATGACCGACGCGCTCGCCGTGCTCGGCATCCTCGCGGTCGTGAGCACCGCGGCGCTCGGCCCGTGGACGAACGGCGTTCTCTTGTTCGGTACGTTGCTCGCGCTCGCGGTTCCGGAGTCGTGGCAGGGCACCTCGGCCGTGCGCCACGGGCTCACCGCCGCCACGGTCTTACTGTTCTTGGTCCAAGGCGCGCGGCTCGCGGCGGGGCAATCTGTGGTGGACGTCACCATCGAGTTTGCCGCACTGCTCCAGGTGATCCGCGTCGCGACTCGACGTGGTGCCGCGCACGACCAACAGATCATCGTCCTCTCACTGCTCCACTTCGTCGCCGGGACGGTCCTCGGCGGGAACCTCGCCTACGGTCTCTGCTTCTTGGGCTTTCTGATAGTGGCGCCCGGTGCGCTCGTGCTCAGCCATCTTCGGCGTGAGGTGGAGGGCAACTACCGGCAAGGCGCGCGCGACCGCACGGGGCTGCCCGTCGACGTACCGCGCATCCTGCGAAGTCGCCGCGTCGTCGGTCGAGGCTTTCTCGCGTCGACGTGCTTGATGGCGATCCCCATCTTCATCTTCACGGCGCTCTTGTTCGTGCTGTTTCCGCGAGTGGGGTTGTCGCTGCTCTTGTTGCAGCACCCGCACGCCAATCGCATGGTGGGCTTCTCCGATCACGTCGACCTCGGCGAGGTTGGTGTGCTCCGGAGCGATCCCTCGATCGCACTCCGCTTCGAGACAGAGACTCCGCAGCCGCCTCCGCCGCACCTCGTGTTGCGGTTGCGCGGGACGGCGTTCGACACGTACGACGGCCGAGCGTGGTCACGCACGCAGAACGATCGGCGCCTCGCGGATCGTGCACTGGGCCTCCCCGACGGCTACCAAATCTCGCGTCCACCGCAGCCCGGGGACACTCGCGTCACGTTCGATCTCGAGTCGATCGACCCGCCTGTCGTGTTCTTGCCGCCGAACGCGACGTCGCTGCAGCTGAAGATTCCGAATCGCTCCACCGATCCGCTGGTCTTGCAGAAGGGTCCCGAGGGCGAGCTGCGCTACGTCGGTGGAGACTCGCGCGGGCTGCGCTACGACGTGTTCGTCGCGCCCTCCAACAAGATCACGGCCGACGCGCTCGACACCTCCGACAAGTCACGGTATCTCAGCGTCCCGGCGTCGTTGCCGCCGCGGCTCGCCGCGCTCGCGCACACGTGGGCGGACGGCGAGACCTCGACGGGCGACAAGGCGCGTGCGATCGAGGATCACCTCCGCAAAGACTACAAATACGACATCACCTCGCCCTCCGGCGGCAAGCCGCAGCCTCTCGACCACTTCTTGTTCGAGTCGAGGCGCGGTCATTGCGAGTTCTTCTCGACTGCAATGGCCATGATGCTCCGCGAGGTCGGCATCCCGTCGCGCAACGTCACCGGCTTCGTCGGCGGTACGTACAACCGCTTCGGTCACTACTACGCCGTGCGCCAGGGTGACGCGCACTCGTGGGTCGAGGCCTATACGGACGACAACGGCGTGGCCGCGTGGCGCACCTTCGACCCCACACCCCCCGCGGGCGCGCAGCCGCTCGAGGACACGCAGGGCACGATCGTCTACCTGCGCGACGTCGTCGACGCGCTCTCGCAGCGTTGGAACTCGTACGTCGTCGGCTACGATTTCTCACAGCAGGTTCGGCTCTTCGATGGCGTCAGTCACGCGTACGAGAACGCGCGTGCGAGCGCTGGCGTCAACAAAGGCCTCCTCGGCAAACTCACGCGCGGGCCGGTCGTCGCGGGTGCCCTGCTCGTGTTGATCGTCATTGGCTACGTGCTCTGGCAGCGGCGACGCCATGGGAAGCCCGCCGCAGCGAGTCCGCCGAAGACCGCCGCTGCGAAGGCGCAGCTCGCGATCACGGCGTTGTATCGCAACCTCGAGTCGCTGCTCGCGACGCGTGGTCTCTTGCGGCCTGCGTCATCGCCTCCGCTCGGCTGGGCGATGGGCCTGAAGACTTTGCAACATCCCATGGCCGAAGAGGTGGTCTCGCTGACCGAGGTGTACCTGAGCGTTCGCTTCGGCGGCAAAGCTCTTACCCCCGAGGTTGCGAAGGGGTTCGAGGAACGCGTCCAGCGATTGCGGGCGCAGACGAAACTCCAAAACGCTAAGCCGGCGTCGAGTCGCGCCTAAGCGGCGCGTTTTGTGAGGCGAATGCGCACTTGGTCACCGTCCGTGCCGCGGGCGCTGCCGACGAAATTGCCGGCTCGGGGTCGAGCCATGCGGCCGTCCAGCTCGAGGTCCGGCTCGCCCGTCTCGATCCATGCGACTACGAGCGGCTTGGCGGACGGTGCGTTGAGCTCCACCAGCTTTACCTGCACGCCGTCGCGCAGCTCTTGGGCGGTCACCGAACGTTGCACGCTGCTGAGGGGTTGCTGTCGCGCGGTGCGCTCGCCGTCGTACGTCTGGACAACGAGGCGATAGTTCGCGTTTGCGAGCGTCTCCGCAGAGCGAACCTCGGCGCGAACCGTGTTGGCAGACTCGAGGCCGAGCGAGGTCGACGCGAGCAGACTCATCCAAGAGTCCGCGCCACGCGGCAATTGCTGAATTCGTTTGCGAGAAGCCACGTTCGACAACAATGCGAGCTGCATGCCAAAGGTCGGCGCTCGTGCTCAATCGGCGGCGGCTGACCGCCATCCGACGATTTGCCCTATTTTCCTGGGGAGCGTCGGTGTGACGGCTGAGGCAAGTCGCCACACTCGCCACACCCGAGAAAAACCTGGCTGTCTTGGGACACGACACGGGTGTCCGAGCCGACAGCTGCGCTGAACCGAGTGGGTTTTAATGATTCAGCGGTCAAGGCATGCAGTGGCGGTCCGCGTTGGACCACATCAAGGGGACCGTCCACCCCTGCCAAGACGTCTGCTCCGCTTGGCACAAGTCGCCGATCTCGCCTCCGCCCTTCGGCAAGTCCTCGTTGGAGAACCAACCGCGATTCGACTCTGGATCCGTCGCGAGCTCGATGAGCTCGTGCGCGATCGAGCCTGTCTCCCGACCCTTCTGGCACGGGGGCATGATCGCGTAGGGCTCGCGTCCGTCGTACGCGTGATAGCCAAACGCGTCGATGCACGTCTGATACGTATAGCTTCCACGGACCGAGAGCTTGACGTTCACTGTGTCGGGCAAGAACACGAGGAGAGCGTTCGCGCCCATCGTCCCGTTGACGTCGACCCACGCGTGCACGCGCTTTTCGAGCGTCGCCAACCCTACGAGCCCCAGCGCGTCCTGGTCGGCTACGGGCACGAGCTGCTCGAGCGGCACCTGTACGCTCGCCACGCGCTTGCCCGGGCCCACTCCGTACTGTGCGAGCAAGCCCCAATAACTCGAGGCCATCAGCCAATCGACAAACACGTCTTGCGTCATCGCGCCATCGACGCCCGGCTTGCCCGCGTAGAGCACGAGTACGCGCGGCGCCGTCACGATCACGTCGTGGTGCGGGGTGACGCGATCGACGCCGGCATCTTCGCGGACACCGGAGTCTTGATGCGAGACGTAGAACACATCGGGCCCGGCGTCTTCGATGGGCGACGCGGTTATGGCGCTACCGCACCCGCCGCACAAAGCCAACGCAGCGCCCGCCAACCGCATCGCACTAGGCTACGGCTGAGCGCTCAAATGTCGAGGTTCTTCACGTTCAGCGCGTTGTCCTCGATGAACTGCCGTCGTGGCTCCACCTGGTCGCCCATCAAGATGCTGAAGATCCGATCGGTCTGCACTGCGTCGTCGAGTCGCACTTGCATCATCACGCGCGCGTTCGGATCGAGCGTCGTCTCCCATAGCTGCTCCGGGTTCATCTCGCCGAGACCCTTGTAGCGCTGGAGGTTCCAACCCTTCCGACCACGCGCCTCGAGGTACTCGGTGAGCGCGTTGGCGTCCTCGAGCGTCACCTCTTTGGCGTCGTCGCCCTCGCCCTTGCCGACCTTCGCGAAGTAGGGCGCAGGTCCGATCGAGCGGACGTCTTGCTCGATGGAGTAGAGCTCCTCGAACTCGGCGGAGTCCACGAGCGCCCAGTCGATGGTCGTCGGCCGCGCGTTCGAGCCCGGCCTAGGCGTGATCGTGATCGTGGCGGCGCCGTGCTCGACCTCCCAGCCCTCGTCGATCTTGAGCGGCAAGATGTCCGGGTTCTTTTTCTCGAGGTGCGCGCGAATCAGTGGAATCGCCGCGGTCACCTTCTTGCGCTCGCGCAGTTCGTTCTTGCCGAGACCCCCCGGGCGCAGCGCCGCTTCGATGAAGTTCGGATCGCCTCTGCGAGCGATCTTCGCGAGCGCGCGCTTGAACACTCTCAGGCGCTCTGCGAGTCGCAGGAGCGGCTCGCCCAAGAGCGTCGGGCCTTTGCTGGCGCGTAACGCCAAGCCGTCTACGCCCTGCTCGAGGAAGAAGCGATCGAGCGCCGCTTGGTCCTTCATATAGAGCGATTTCTTTCCCTTGTTGACGCGATAGAGCGGCGGCTGCGCGATGTAGAGGTAGCCCTTCTCGATGATCTCCGGCATCTGCCGATAGAAGAACGTGAGCAGCAGCGTGCGGATGTGACTGCCATCGACGTCTGCGTCCGTCATCAACACGACGTGGTGGTAACGGAGCTTCTCGATGTCGAACGAGCCGCCCTGCTCGGCGCTCCCGATGCCGCAGCCGAGCGCCGTGATGAGCGTCTGGATCTCTTGCGACGAGAGCATCTTGTCGAGTCGCGCGCGCTCGACATTGAGGATCTTCCCGCGTAGCGGCAAAATAGCCTGAAACTTGCGGTCGCGGCCCTGCTTGGCGGAGCCGCCGGCGCTGTCTCCCTCGACCAAGTAGAGCTCGGTCTCGGTCGCATCGCGCGACTGACAGTCGGCGAGCTTGCCGCTCAACGCGGTGAAGTCCATCGCGCCCTTACGCACGACCTCACGCGCCTTGCGTGCTGCCTCGCGCGCCTTGGCGGCCATGATCGACTTCTCCATGATCTTGCGCGCCGTCTGTGGGTTCTCTTCGAAGAAGCGCCCGAGTTTGTCGTTGATCAAGTTCTCGACGATCGGCTTTACGTCACTCGAGACCAGCTTGTCCTTGGTCTGCGACGCGAACGACGGATCCGGATGCTTGATGCTGAGGACCGCCGTGAGCCCCTCGCGGATGTCTTCGCCGCTAACGCCGCCCTTCACTTCCTTGAAGAGGTTCTGCGTCGTGCCGTAGCTGTTGAAGACACGCGTGAGCGCCGTGCGGAAGCCCGTGAGGTGCGTGCCGCCGTCCTTGTTGTGGACGTTGTTCGTGTAGCAAAACACCTGCTCGCCGTAGCTCGAGTTCCACTGCAAGGAGATCTCGACCATGATCGGCGGACCGCCCGCCTCGGGCACTTGCTCGGCCGCGATCTGCACGACCTTCTCGTGGATCGGCTCCTTCGTCTTGTTGAGCAGCTGCACGAACTCGGCGACGCCGCCTTGATACTCGAAGACCTCTTTGCGGCCGCCTTCGCGCTCGTCGATGAGCGTGATCACGAAGCCCGCGTTCAAGAACGAGAGCTCGCGCAAGCGGCTCGCGAGCGCGTCGTATTGCATCTCGGTGACGCTGAAGATCTCGTGGTCCGGCTTGAACGTCACCTTCGTGCCGGTCTTGTCGGTGTCGCCGATGACCTGCAGGCTGGTGACGGGATCGCCGCGTCGGTACTCTTGGAACCAGAGGTGACCCTCGCGCTTGATCTCGATCTTGAGCCACTCGCTGACGGCATTGACCGCAGAGACGCCCACGCCGTGGAGACCGGCCGAGACTTTGTAGCTGGAGTGATCGAACTTGCCGCCCGCGTTGAGCATCGTCATGACGACCTCGGCGGCGCTGATGTCCTTGCCGAGCTTCTTGCTCATCTCGAGGTGCTTGCCCGTCGGGATGCCGCGGCCGTTGTCCTCTACGGTCACCGAGCCGTCGAAGTGGATGATGACGTCCATCTTCGAGCAGAACCCGCCGAGGTGCTCGTCTACCGCGTTGTCGACCACTTCCCAGACGAGGTGGTGCAGCCCGGAGACGTCGTGCACGTCGCCGATGTACATGCCCGGTCGCTTGCGGACGTGCGCGAGGCCTTCGAGCACCGTGATGTTATCGCTGCCGTACGCCTCGGATGCTGCGGGCGGGACGGTCTGCGGGGGATTTTGGGTCGCGTCGGTCATGAGGCTCAATCCGCCGATGATTCCACGTTTGATTTCAACGTTTGATCTCGGCCATCTACAAATGGCAGGTTTGACGATTGTTTTGGCGCGTCTCCGGAAGAGAATTTCTCGGAACGCCTCGCGAGCGAACAGTCTACTCTCTCGTCCCCGCCGGAGCAACCGAAAACGCCGGCAAACTCGTTGTAATTTCGTGCACTTACGCTGGGCGAACCGCACGATCGAGCTCGCCGAAAGCCGCGGCGATTCCGGCTAGGCCTTCGTGGCTCGAACTGCGCCGCCAACAATGACGAAATCCGCCCGGGCTCCATCGTCCGATCCTACGTCCGCCAGGAGATCTGGTCTCGTGGTCGTCAAGAACACCTGACCGCGTTGCTCGCCCAACACCGTGAAGAGAGCGGCCGTGCGATCGCGGTCGAGCTCGCTCGAGACGTCATCGAGCAGCAGGATGGGCCGCACACCGCGAGCCTGGGTGACGACGTCGATCTCCGCGATCTTCAGCGCAAGCACGATGGCGCGGTGCTGACCCTGAGACGCGACTCTGCGCGCCGCGTCTCCCCCGAGCGTGACGGAGAGATCGTCGCGATGCGGACCTACGCTCGCCGAGCCTCGCGCCAGATCGCGTGCGCGTGATCCCTCGAGCGCACGGCGGTACTCCGACGCATCCAGCGGCGCGCTCGGGACGTACGAGAAGCTCGCCGCCAGCGTGGGACCTGCGATGCGCGCGAACGCCTCTCGCGCCACGTCAGCAAGGCGCATCGACGCGTCTCGACGCGCAGTCATCACCGCGAGCGCGTGGCCCACCATCAACTCTTCCCACTCGTACAAGTCGCGAGCGGCGGCCCCTCGCGTCTCGAGCGCGCGCTGCCGCTCTCGCTGCGCTCGTGTGTACGATTCGGCTTCGACCAGGACATGCGCGCCGATGTAGAGCCCCACCCGATCGAGCAGCTTTCGACGCTCGGAGCCCGGTCCCATGGAGACGCCAAGCTCGCTCGGAGAAAATACGACGACCGGGGATCGAACTGCGAATTCCGCGAGCCCCTTCGGTCGAACACCATCCGCTCGTACGGATCTGCGCCCGCCCTGAAGGCCCACGCTCTGCTCGCGCGCCGCTCCGTCGTCGAGCTTTGCGCGCACGCTCACGATCGTCTCGGGTGCACGCGTCGGCACGAGCTCCGCGAGCTTGCTCGTGCGAAAGCTCCGCGTCGTGGTGACGAGGTAAATGGCCTCGAGCAAGCTGGTCTTGCCTTGCCCGTTGTCGCCAGCGATCACGTTGAAGCGCGCGCCCGGCTCGATGTCGACGGACTCCAGGTTACGCAGAGAGCGCACCGAGAGCGCAAGCGCTCGCAGGAGGCTCACGCGCGCCTTAGATGCGCATGGGCATGACGACGGCGAGGAACGCCTTCTCGCTGCCCGGACGCACGACGGCGGGGTCGAGCTCTCCGCTCAAGCCCAAGACGATCTCTTCGTCATCCAGGGCACCCAGCACGTCCAAGAAATACTTCGCGTTGAACCCGATCGTCATCGGCGCGCCGGGGTAGTCGACGGGCACTTCGTCCGACCCGTCACCGCTCTCGGGAGACTCGCTGCTGATGCGCATCGTGCCCTGAGACAGTGAGAGCTTCACGCCTCCGGTGCGCTCGCTCGCGGCGATGGACACGGCGCGCAGTGCGTCGGCGAACTGCGCTCTCGGCACGCGGACCTTCTTCTCGCTGTTCTGCGGGATGACCTGCGAGTACGGCGGAAATTGCGCGTCGACGAGCTTCACGCTGAAGACCGTGCCTGCGGTCTGGAAGAACGCCGACGAGCCGCTCTGCGTGATCTGGACTTGGGCCTTGCCGTCGCGTTGGTCCGCCGTCGTCTCGTCGCAGAGCTTCTTGAGCTCGTGGATCGCCTTCAGCGGGATCAGCATGGTCGCCGAGGCTTGTCGTCCCTCGAGCTTGACCTCGATCTTCGACAGGCGGTGTCCGTCTGTCGTGACCATGCGCACGATGTCGCCGTCCCACTCGAAAAGCGCCGAGTTCAGGTGCGCGCGCGTCTCGTCGGTGGAGATCGAGAAGTGCGTTCGCGTGATGAGCTCGCTGAGCACCGAGACATCCATCGCCAGCGTGGGTGAGCCATCGACGGGCGCAGGCAGCGGAGGAAAATCAGCGCCCGGCATGCCTCGGAGCGTGTACCGACGAGCGCTCCCGGCAGCCTTGAGCACGGTGGTCGAGTTGTCTTGCGAGGTGATCTGGATCGATCCCTCGGGCATCATTTTCACGCGCTCGAGCAGGTCCTTCGCCGGCACGGCCACGCTGCCGCCTTTTTTGATCTCGGCGTTCACCTTGCCGGACATCGACAAATACAGGTCGGTCGCGGAGAGCTTGAGCTCGTTGGGA
>JAYVYD010000392.1:0-7005 GCA_043784605.1 Myxococcales bacterium
CGATAAAAAGTTCATCGAGTTCCACAAAGAATCCATACTTCGTGCAGGAAAGAATCGTCGCGTGGAAATCCTCGCCGATGCGATCCTGCATGAACTTGATCTTCTTCCACTCCATCAGCTCGCGTTCGGCATCATCGGCGCGCCGCATGAGCTCCGCGCGATCGCCGGTCTCGGTGTCCAGGAGCCAGCGCTCGACCTTCGCGATCATCAAGCCCGCCTCGCCGCTCTTCTTGAGCTCCTCGTAGCGGCGCCGGCAGAGGTAATTCGACAAGCCCTTCATCAACGCGCACGTGAAGCTCACGCCATGCGCGCCGAGCACCTCGCGCAACAGCGGCAGGTCCTTCGTGAAGATCTGATCTTGGAGCGTGCGCGTGGCCGTCGAGATGACGACCTTCTTCTTGCTGAGCACCGCAGGGACCAAGTACGCGAGTGTCTTGCCGGTGCCGGTGCCGGCCTCGACGAACAAGGGTCGATCGTGGTCGAGCGCGCTCTCGACAGCCTCTGCCATCGCGAGCTGGCCGTCGCGCACCTCGTATCCCGCAAGCGCGTGCTCGAGCGGCGAGCCCGGTCCGAGCACGTCCCGCGCGGTGATCTTCGGCACGTCACGCGTCTAGCACGATCGCGGAGAGAGCGACGCGTTGGGTGGCCTTCGCTTTCGCGCGTTTCAGTCGGAACTGTTGCGGCCTTGCCGTAGGCCCAGGCAACTTGGTTCCATGCGCATTCCCATCGTGTTTGGTACTTTCATCCTCGGCGTCGTCATTGCCCACTGTGGAGGAGACGACTCCACCACCGCGACTGACTCGGGTTCCCCCAAGGACTCGTCGGTCGCAGACAGCTCCAAAGCGGACTCCACTTCTCCGACGGACAGCGCGGCTGAAGCGCAGGTCGCCGACGCGGCCCCGCCCGTGACTTCCAAGACCGTCTTCGTCACCAACAAAGGCATGTACAAAGGCGACCTCGGCGGCGTCCTGGGCGGCGACAAGGAGTGCCAATCGGCTGCGACTGCCGCCAAGGTGAAGGGCGTGTTCAAGGCGTGGTTGTCCGACTCGAACGGCGCCTCACCGGCCAAGACGTTCACGCAGGCTACGGTCCCGTACAAGCTCGTAGACGGTACGATCGTCGCGAATGACTGGGCGGATCTCATCGGCGGCACTCTCCGCGCTTCCATCTCCGTCTCGGAGACCGGCGTTACGGTGATCGGTGGTGCGTGGACGTCGACGGCGAGCGACGGGACTGCGATGACGGCGGCGAACTGCGCGAACTGGACGGACGCGACACACAACAGCAAGGGACTGAACGGTGACGTGAGCTCAAAGGCGGCCGGGTGAACCAGGCGGGCGGTCAATACTGCGAAAGCCCGCTGGCACAGACGTTCCGTCTCTACTGCTTCGAGCAGTGACCTCGTGAGCTTCTGGGCGCCGGCCGAATTGCGGGGCCGGCGCCACTGAGCGAGGAGTTGGCCCGGGATCGGCGCGGTTTGATACGCTCTACGGGTGACCTCCCCTCCGACAGGCAAGAAGACGCGACCGAGCTCGTCGAGTCCGCCTCGTCGAGAGCGCGCGGCGGTGGAGCTTCAGCTCGCCATCGGGAAGTCGGGCGTGGGTGTGGAGCTCGCGCGAGAGGCGGAGCTTGGAGCGCTCTCGATCACCGAGCTCGCCGTGAGCCTCCCGCTCGCAAAGTTTCCGATCGACGTCAGCGGCGGCGTTCGGCGCTTCCGTCACACGCGCGGCGTGCTCGAGCGCATGACCTTGGAGCTGTCGCGCGCCAAGCTCGTGCCCTGGCTCGCGTCGTTGTCGCACGGCCTCCTCGATGACCGCAGGGCAACGGTGTTCGTGGGGACGCGTCGCGCCGGCGCTACGATCGGCGTGTTCGACGATACGAGCGGGCGCGCGCTCGCCTTCGAGGTATGGGCGCTCGGGCTCGACGACGACCTCGTGCTCTCGATCGCGAACGCGCGTGGGCTCTCGCTTCCGCAGCCCGCCGTCATGCTCGCGACGCGACTGCTCGCGGCGGCGCTGGGTCGAGCGGCGGAGCGGCGCGGATCGTCGTTCGTCGTTACGAGTCTCTCCTCACGCGTCGCCCGCGCTCTGCTCCCCGAAGCTGGCGCGCGTGCGCCCGACGGCGCCGGGATGCGCGCGGCCTCGTTCGTTGGCGCGGCGGATGTGTGCATCATGCATATTTCTCGGCTCGCGGCGCCTGCAGAGGCCAGCGCGGACGCCGTGCGTGCGAGAGAGGCTTGCGAGCTCTTGAGGGACGCGGACGACGCGCTCTTCGTGGGCGACTACGATCGCGCGCGTTCCCTTGCGGTGTGGGCGCTCGAGCGCGCTCCGCGCCATCCCGAGGTCTGCAGGCGCATCGCAGACATCGATCGTGTGGTGGGCGGGCGCGCCGAGTCTGCGCTCGGCACCCTCGCAGACGCCGAGTCTCGATCGCACTCGGGCTTCTTGGTCGGCGAGCTCGCGGTCGAGGCGAGTGACGCGGCTCGTGCCGTCGCGGCGCTGTCTGCGGCCGCAGAAAACGAGCCCGCGATTCACCTCGCCGCCTCGGCGCTCGCCCGCGCGTCCGAGCTCGTGCGCGATCATCACGACGCGCTCGCGCTGATGGACCGCGCGATCGCACGCGCCCCTTCGTCGTCGCGGCTGCGCTTGCTGCGACTGCAACGACGGCTCGCGGCGGGACGAGCCAAGGACGCCCTGGCCGACGCGGAGGAGCTCGAGGCGCTCGCGAAGGGCGCGCACGCCAAGCACGAGGTGTGGCGCACGGCAGGTGCGTTCTGGCACGCGGCGGGGCTCGCGAGCGAGGCCGGTCCGCTGTTCGAGCGCGCTCTTCGTTACGTCCCCGACGATCTCGACGCCACCGCGGGCCTCGGCGCGACGCTCATCGCAGAAGGCAAGGTCGCGCGCGGTACGGCGCTCTTGGCGCGAGCGATCGCCGCGTCCGAGAAGGATCCGTCTGTCGTGTTGCGCTCTCGTTGGGTGCTGGCCCTCGCGCGCGCCCTCGCGGAGTCGCTCGACGACCGGCCCGCCGCGATCGCACGCGCGCGAGGGATTCACACGGACGAGCCAGAGGCGATGGTGGCGCGTGGGCTCGAGGGTCGATGGCGCGCAGCTCTCGGGGATCACGCAGGAGCGCAAGTGGCATACGCGACGCTGCGAGAGCTCGCGGCCTCTCGCGTCGAGGGAGATCCGTCGGCGCGAGGCGTCGAGGTGAAGGCGCTGCTGGTCGAGGCAGCCGCGTTCGAGCGTAAGGTCCGAGGTGATCTCGCCTCCGCCCAAGCCCACCTTGCGACCGCGCTGAGGCTCCGCCCGTACGATCGCGGCCTTGCGGACGCGTATCGCGAGAGCTGCGCCGCACTCGCGCCTCTGCCGCTGCCTGCCGTCAGCGACGGCTACAAGACCGTCCCTCCGGAGCCGATGGAAGACGAGCAGCGCGCCGAGGAGCTGATCTTCGCCTTGCGCGCGCGTCCGGAGGACGACTCCGCGGTGGACGAGCTTTCGACGATCTTGTTCAGGCTCGGTCGGAGTCACGAGCTCTTGGCGCTGTTGGCCGCGCGCATCGAGGACGCCTCGGATGCGCGCCGAGAGCTCCTTCTACCGATGCAGATCACGGTGCTCGCGCGGCTCGAAAAGGCCGCGCGCGAGCGAGGCCATGATCACGAAGCGCAGCTGTTTCGCGACGCTCTCGCCGCCCTCGGTGGCGTGATCTCGATGTGAGCTTAGGCCGTCTTGAGAGCTTCGCGGACGTCTGCGAGCGCGTTTTCCACGGCTTGCTCATCGAGGCTGCAAGCGTTCGCGAGCTTCGAGAGCATCCCGCGTTCGACTGCGCTCACGTCTTCGCTCGTCTGCGCGATGAGCGCGGCGATGCGGAGCACCTCGATCGCGTGGTCCTTGCGCTTGCCGGCCTGCGCGCCGATCGCCAAACAGCGCTTGTCCGCACCGTCCTCCGCGGATTGATCGGCGAGGTCTGCGACGAGGTCTCGCACTTGTGTCTCGCCGACGACTCCCCCGCACGCCTCGACGACCAGCGCCTCGAACGTCTTGCGCTCTGCTGCGTCGATCACGCCATCCGCAGAGGCGACGAGGTACGCGGCTTCGACGATGCACTCGAACAGCGCGACGGCGTTCGGATCGAAGCCCGTCGGTACGGTGGAGTCATCGTCCGGGCGCGCGCCGAACGACGCTGCCGCGAGCGAGAGGATGCTCACGGCCTTCGCCTCGCCGGGGTGCATGCTCTTGGTGGAGCGCGCGACCTTCGCCAGCAGGTGGATCTTTTTCTCGTCTTGCTCCATGGTGGTTCCAGCGAGATACACTAGAGCTTGTGCGCGAAGACCGCTAGCGCCTAGTGCCGCGTTTGTTAGCCTAGTTGCAGGCTCCGCTCGCCAACTCACAGAGCGACGAGGGCAAGAATAGCTGAAAGCGGCCGCGGGCGTCGGTCAGTGTGCGGCCGACTACGCGAGACGCGACGGGGACGAGCGGGTCTGCGACGTTGGACGGCGGTCTCATGAGCGCGCTGACGACCGCGCGAGGGATCGCGTTGCCGAAGTCGTCGACGAGCTGCAGTGAGATCGACATCGGCGCGGGCAGCTGGAAGTCGGCGAGGACGACGTCCGCCTGTTTGAAGACGTCCGCCTGTTTGAAGTCGTGGTTGATCGACACGAAGCGCGGGAGCCTCGTGCTCTCGTTCGGGCGGATTTCGATGTCGAACGTCCCTGGGTCTACCGTGAGATCGTACCTCCCCTTCGCATCCGTGAACGTGCTCGTCTCTCGTGGCCACGTGAGCGCGCGCGTCGCGATCGTTTGGTCGGACTCTCCGTTGCGAGCGACGAAACGATCCGCCCACACTTGCGCGACGACCTCGGCCCCTGCGAGCGGCGTCGATTGACCGACGAGCACGCGACCGGTCACGTGAGCGCGCGATAGCACGATGAATGAGCGGGGCTGCTGCGCTCCCGCTGCGATCTTCGCGACCGGAGGGTGAAGCCTCGCGAGAGGAACTGCGCTTGGGTCGTTGACCTTCTCGTGCGGCGTGATCCACAGGTCGTAGTCTCCAGGAGGCAACGTCACGCTGTAGCTGCCGGCGGAGTTCGTGGTCACGCGCGTGCGATAGTTGAGCTTGTAGGCCGTCGGCGCTGGGTCGTCGGCAAGGACGCCGCGCAGCGTGAAGGGGTTCGTCGTGTTCGAGTCGAAGACGATGTCTGCAGCGATGGGCACCAGCTGATTGTTCGCGTTGAACGCGCTGACGGTGCCCGACACGACGACCGGCGCAGGCAGCTTGGGGAACGTCGGCTGACTGAACACCAACGAGCCGCCAGCGTTGCCGATGATGACACTCGGACGACCCACGACACCGACCGGCGGATCGACGACGAGCTGCGTGTTGACGAGCTGAGTCTTGTCGATCGGACCTCGCCCGACGAAGAACTGATGCGTCTCGTCGGGTGCGCCGCTCAGCGTGACGAGGTTGGAGATGCGCTCGCCGTCGGGCAAACCCACCACGTACGCGCGATAGCCGGCGGTACTCGGCGAGCCCGCGAGCTGCTTGAACGGAAGCTCCGCCGTGGAGTAGTCCGGGTTCGACTTCAGATCGGGATAGGGGATGGGTGTGATCGCGAGGCGCAGCAGATCGTTCGCGGTGGGCGTGATGCTCGTGAACGACTGGAGCACCGTTCGCGGCGGAAACGCAGCGTCGTACGGCGGCGCTGGGTGGAAGGTCATCTCGTAGCTCGACAGACCGTCGCTCGCGTCTGGCGTGCCCTGCATGAAGATCTGGTAGCCGATCGACTGTGTGTTCGCGGGACCGAAGAAATCGAGCGACGAGTCGGAGATCGGCGTACCGGCGAGGTCAGACAGATCGAACCCGCGCCATGCCGCGGCTTTCGGCGGCGAAGCGCCGTCCGACCCGTCCGACCAGAGCGGTCGCAGTGTCATCGTCGCTGGGAGCCACGTCGGCTCCTTGCCCTGTAGACCCCCCGGCCAGAGCAGCTTGCCGTTCGCGTCGGTCACCGTAAGCGCGCCACGCGACCCGGCGCGAATCGGGATCGGCAAGCACGCACCCGTGCACCCCGCAGGCAGCTTCTTTTGTAGGTTCGCGATGGCCTTCGGTGACAAAGCAAGCGTCATCCCCGGGTCGCGAAAGTTGGTCGAAGGGATTTGAATCATGAGAGAGAACGAGACGCGCGCGGGCGTGAGTAGGCACGAGCCGCTCATGCATTTGAGCGTGACGCAGTCCGGTTGAGACGGGGGGCACAGCTTGCCGTTCGACGTCGGGAACTCGGCGAGGCACACGGAGTCGTCGCTGCAAGAGTTCGTCGTCGCGTTCGACACGACGGGCGGGTCGATCGCGCCGCACGCGATGACCAACGTGCCAAAGACGAGCGCCCGGTTCACTCGCTCGCTCCGTCGCTGGCGTCGAGGACTCCTGCGTCGGGGATGCCGCCGTCCAACGAGATACATCCGCCGGTGTCGCCGCCGGGTCGATAGGTCCACGTGACCTCGTCGCCCTCGGTCGTGGGAGTGTTCGACACCGGGAAGAACTCGTAGGCGACGACGAGCTTGATCGAGTGGCAGAAGCGCGCGTCGCCGAGCTCGGCGTACGAGACGGCGAACTCGATCCGACGATTGGCGGCGCTCGGGTCGGCGGGGACGTTGGTGTTGTTGAGCGCCAGCGGACTATCGGTGCTGCCGAAGTCGACCCAGACGCGGTAGTTGATCGCCTTCGACGGCTCTGCGTCAACGAACGCGACCAACGACGGCAGGCTCGTCGCGTTGGTGAGTGGCTTGTCTTGCGGCGGTTGCAGTGACGTGTGGAGGATGAGCGGCCGTCGCGGGAGCGGGATGGGCAACTCCTGCGGAGGCTCCACGAGCACGCACGCGGCGATCGCGACGGCGGTCGCACCCAACACGACCCAAGCGAGCTCCCTTCCCTCGCGCGCCATCGCTCAGACCGCGAACTTTCCGCTCGGACGCGCGGGTCCCTCCGGGAGTGGTCGAAAGCGAGCATCCGCGT
>JAYVYD010000393.1:0-4140 GCA_043784605.1 Myxococcales bacterium
CTTCACTCTAGCGGGATACATTGCAGAAGTTGCCATTTGGGGCCGCGCCCTCAGCCACGACGAAATTGCGGGCGTGAACAAATACGCCGCGGACCGGTATGGGCTGGTCGTACTTCCCTAACTAACTAACTAAGAACAAGCTGTCAGTGAGGCACCTAGTTGGTTCATGCGAATAGTCGCGGTCGTCCAGGCGCGGATGGGCTCGTCCCGTTTGCCCGCAAAGATTCTCCTCGATCTCGGTGGAAAGACTGCGCTCGAGAGGTGCCTCACGCGCGTCTCGCGAATCTCGGATGTGGCCGAGGTCGTGCTTGCAACCACCGACTTACCTATGGACGACGTGACGGAGAACGTCGCTCGCCGACTGGGCTACCGAGTGTTTCGCGGCAGCGAGACGGACGTGCTCAGCCGGTATGTGGGCGCGCTACGTGAAGCCAAAGCTGACATACTCGTCCGCTGCACGAGCGATTGCCCACTTCTCGATCCAGAGGTCTCCAGCCTCGTTGTCCGCAAGCTCGTAGCGTCACAGTCTTCGCCATCACCGCTGGACTATGTCTCCAACACCCTCACCCGTCGGCTCCCTCGCGGGCTCGACACCGAGGCCGTCACAGCTCCAGCGCTCGAACGTGCGGCACGCGAGTCCGTTGACGTCAGAGAGCGCGAGCACGTGACAATGCCAGTCTATCGAAACCCAGATCGATACAAATGCGATACCGCCCTTCCAGAAGGGCTCCCAGACCTTCAACAGCATCGTTGGACGCTCGATACGCTTGACGACTATCGATTCCTTTTTCACTTGTACGAGGCGCTAGGATCGCGTGCGGAAGACGCCGGCTGGCAAGAGACACTCGCTGTGGTTGAGGAAAACCCATGGCTGCTCGCACTCAATGCCCACGTCGAACAAGCGAAGACCTAGTGACTCCGCCAAGGTCATGCTGACCTGTCGGAACGTGCTGGTTGTGGCCGAGCAAGCTCTCCCAATGCCTGTGCAAATCGTGCCACGTTTTCGGCCGTCGGATCCGGGTAGGTACCCTCGAACGTCTTTCGGTAGTACTGGGCGATGAAGCGTAGCAGGCGCGGTCTTGGAGGCACGAAGGTGAGAGCCTCTTCGATCTTCTCCGGCAGCCTCATCAGGTTGGGCACGTCAACAGTGAGTCCGTGACCTACATAGAAGGGCGACCCGACGGTCAATACGGCCTTGCCGTGGAGGATTGCCTCGAAGCCAGCGGTGGAGTTGATGACCACGCAAAAGAGGGATCCAGCAATGACGTCGTGTGGATTTGTCTCCGGCGCGATCAAACGAACATTCTCTAGCGACCGGATGCGTCTCAGCATGTCGACCGCAAACGAATCGCGCGCACCAATGTGAGGTTTCACGTAAAGTTTCACGCCCGCCGGCAGTCCGCGCTGGGCGATGTACTCTACCAACGTCTCTTGTCGAGTGAACTGAGGGGCGCGCACCGTCACTGCGCTGTCGTTTCCCAGGTGAAGCGGGAAGAAGACATATTTCTCGTTGGCTCTCATCGGCTCGTATAAAAAGTGTCCCGCAACTCGGCGAACCACGCGTCGAGCCCGCTCTTCGACGAGCCGTCCAATCCGCACATCAGGGTGCTCTTGGGTGTTCGTGATTGCCGTCAATGCCCCTTTTAGATTGGCGAGACCAAAGCCTAGCGGAGACGCAGCGACGAAGGGGCGCCGCTCGCGAAGCATGCGCTCCAGGAACGCACTTGCGAACTCCAACTCCGCCGACGCAACGGTCTCAGTCGTCGGCGGGAGCGTCGGCCCGAGCTCGCTCGACGCAATGGTCATCCTTCCGCGGAACGGCACAAAATCGAAGACCGCGTTTCCAATGCCTTGTTCATTGGCAACCCGAGAGATCACACGGCGAAGGAGCTCTGCGCCGACATTGTGTACGAACCACCCGACCGAGTGCGCGGAAACAAAACGTTCCATGTACTCGAAAGCGTGAGCCGCTCGACGGAACAGCGTTTCGTAATCGCCTCCCCAGTCGTAGGTCCTCTCGGGATATGCAAAGCCTCGCAGGGAGCCTAGCCGGTGCTTTCGCTCCAGGTTCCAAAGCTCCTCGGGACTGCGTGGACGCTTTGCGTCATAGCCATCGTAAAGGAAGTAGGTGTCGCTTACCTCCTGTAGCCTTGACGCCACACCCCTGCCAGTGACAAGGCATGCGACCGAAAACCCGGCTCGCTTCAACTCTAGCGAAAGGCCGCGAAAGAAGTCTACCTCGATGGTGTCGGCGAATACCGGAATGACAAAGTCGTATTTCATTTCCAATCAACGTTCACGGGCAAGGCCAATCGCGCGGACTGCAGTTACGCGTTACCGCGCAATCAGCCGATTGACGTAGGCGTCATAGCCAGGCGCGAGTTCTACCTTGGGATCCTTAGAATAACGCTCTCGTCCAATCGGCATAAGTGAGTAATGAATCTCCAATATCAGGCGCTCACCATGGGTGGGTAGGAGCCCTTTGTGCATACCGCCCGTATCCACGAAGAACGCCGTTCCCGCGGGCTCGCAGAAGTATTCGATACGATCTTTCCCGAACGTTTGTTCGACTTCCTCGTCGCTGTGTCGTCGCGCAACGAGCAATCGGTCGTCACTGTTCGAACCACGAACGTATACGTGTGGACCAGTGGTCATGTCGACGTCCGTGAGATAGACCATGAGCTTGCAGAAGCGCAAGTCATCTCGATCTCGGTGGAAGAGTTGCGCCTCTTTCGGCTTTCTAGGTCCGGGAAACGACCACCAAGCGTTGAGATCCGAAAGCGTGGGGGTGGCCCCCAAGTACCGCCTTGCTATTTCGAGAACCCGAGGATCGTTTGCTAATTCTAGCACGCGATTGGACCCAAGAAGAGCGCGCCGGAAGAACTGAGCGGTATGCGCGTCGGGTGGAGGTCGGCGACGGTCGAATTTGGGCCGCTGCGGGTTCCACGGATCCACTGCTAGTTGCGAGTCCGTGTAAGCGATCAGCTCATCGATCACGGGTTGATCGATGATTCGCCCGAGCCGAACGAAACCATCGCGGTCTAAGAGGCGAGACGCGTCAACCGGGTCAGAGCTAACCCGCGACGCCGTTCGCCCTCCGAGCGGTCGTTTGGGAATGAGCCTCTGGACCAACCGAATAGCAGCTCGCTTCGTCATGGGCGTCGCCGATGCCCATTGCCTCGCCTTCATTGTGTAGTACCCAAGCGTGAGACGGAACGTGACCTTCTCCATTAACTGGGAAATTCGCGCGCCCGCTACCGACGCCTTCTGCTGCGTGGTCTCCATGGACCGACGTCTAGCGTAATGAGAGGACTCGTTCAACCGCACCTTGCGGATCGCTTCGCGATGCGCTAGTACGTGAAGTCTCTGGGCAGCTGGCGCACCCTACCCACATGGCTGCTCGGTCCCTTCTGACACCCCCATGACTACGTTCGGACTCATCGACTATGGGATGGGCAACCTTCTTTCCGTCCGGAACGCTCTTGAAGCCGTCGGTGCACGGGTCCGAGTGGTGAGCATCGGAAGCGAACTAGACGAAGTAGGACCACTCGTTCTGCCCGGCGTTGGTGCGTTTGGGGCTGGGATGGCTGGCCTCAAAGCGCGCGGCTTTCTTGAGCCGTTGCAGCGCGTCGTGCGCCAGCAGGGTCGCCCAATTCTAGGTATTTGCCTCGGCATGCAGCTGTTTGGAACAAGAGGCTTGGAGCTCGGCGATCATCATGGGCTTGGTTGGCTTGGCGGCGACGTTGTCAAGCTCGACTCATCAAACGGGCAGCGCGTACCCCACGTCGGCTGGAACGACGTCGATGGTGCCGGCAAACTGTTCAAAAACATCCCCAAGACATCGTTCTACTTTGTCCACAGCTATCACCTCGCTGTCTCCGACCCCTCTGTAGTGAGCGGTCGAACGGACTACGGTGGCCCTTTCGTCTCAGCGGTGGAGGCCACTCACATCTTTGGTGTGCAGTTCCATCCGGAGAAAAGTCACCGGTACGGACTCGCACTCCTGAAGAACTACGTCGACCTGGCAAGCGTGTGATGCTGAAGAAACGCTTGATCCCCGTCGTGCTCCTTCAGAATGGACAGCTCGTTCGTAGTGAGGCGTTCAGTACACACCAAGTACTTGGCAACCCTATCCACGAG
>JAYVYD010000394.1:0-3760 GCA_043784605.1 Myxococcales bacterium
CGGAAGACCGAGACGGTGCACGGTGAGCGTCTCTTCGAGGCCCTCCCGCAGACTGGCGGCGGCGCTGTCCTCACCGTTGGCTTTGAGCCACGACGCGAGTTGATGCTCCCCCTGTTGGTCGCGATGGAAACCAACAGCACCTGTGTCGACGCGCTCACCTCACCTGCGTTGATGGGAACGAATACGATCGTCTCGGGATCATACGACAACGGATCTCGAAGCACCTCACCTAGTAAAGCCAACCCCATATAGAAAACCCTCTTCTCCCGTCCGGATGGAGAACGCTTTGATAGGTTGAACCCCACATATGTTGCGCGCGTGGCAGAGCGTAGCATGCAAACCAGAAACAGCGTCGCATGCCGCGGTGCTCGGTCTCGCCAAGGCGATGGCCGTGGCTTTCTTCGAGCGATTCATCCGCGACGACGCTGCCTACCAAACTTACCTCGACGGGGCGCAAGCAAAGGCTCTGGGGGTCTCGACCTCTAAGAGTAAGTGAGTGACCTACCCACAGGCCAAGGTAGAAGTTCCAACTAATGTGCCGGCCTGCGCCTCTACAGAGAACCCCAAATGACATCGGAGCGCGACCAGTGGGTACCGATCGCGCTCCGTGTCTGTCTGCTGCTTGGCTATCTCAGGGGAGACACTGCCAAGTGACTGTGTTCGAGAGCTTCTGACCGTACGCGTCAGTGCCGGCATTGCCGCCGCCGTCGAACTTCTTGGTGCCGAGATTGTTGCAGCTGTGATTGCCGTCGCAATAGCCGCAGACGGTACCGCAGGTGCCGCCAAACGAACCCAACTTGGAGTAACCAAGGAGCTGGCAGATCTCGGTAGCATGGTAGGTACCGCCGGTGTTGGCGGAGAGCCAAGCCTCTGACGGGCTCGCGGTGCAGACGACATACGGCGAGCCAGTCTGCGGGTCTTTGCCGCCGTCGCATGCGTTGGGCAATACGATCTTCTTGCAGAAGCCTGACGAGCATGCCGTGCCTTGCGGACAAACAGTGCCGCACATGCCGCAATTGGCAGGGTCGTTCTGCGTGTTTGCGCAAACGTTACCGCAGAGCGTCTCTGAGGCGCCGCACGCGCACGCGCCGTTGACGCACTGTTGTCCTGAGCCGCACGCCACTCCGCAGCCGCCGCAGTTCTGATCGTCCGTTTGAACGTTCACGCAATACGGGAACGCGACTGTTCCGCTGTCTCCTGAAGACCCATCGCTCGATGCATCGCTCGATGCGTCATTTGATGCATCGCTGGACGCGTCGGGGACGCCGCCGTCCGACACAGGTGCGGTGCAAAGTGTGAGGCCAACTTGGCAGCCGAGCTGACACTTACCAGAGACGCACCCCTCGCCCGCTTGGCAGAGAGTGCCGCAACCACCGCAGTTGGTCGGATCGTTTTGTTGATTGACGCATGAAGCGCCGCACTGTTTGGTGCCGCCGCCGCAGCTCAACGCGCACTTGCCCGCGCTGCAAACTTCGCCGGTCTTGCATGCCGTGCCGCATCCGCCACAGTTCGCGCCATCGCTCTTTTGATCGACGCATGCGGTACCGCACTTGGTGGTGCCGCCGCCGCAGCTGGTCGCACATGCGCCTTGCGAGCACACTTCGCCGATCACACACTTTTTCCCGCAGGTGCCGCAGTTCTCGTTGTCGTGAGCCAAGATCGTACAGGTGGCGCCACACAACTGAGAACCGTCACCGCAGTTTGGCGACGCGTCGGGGACAGCGGTCACGACCGCCGGATCGCTCGAGCAAGCTGCGAGGATGGCAACTCCTGCGAGTGCTGATGCAGCGAGGAACGCTCGAATTTTGGAACTAACTATCGTCATTGTTAAACTCTCCTAAGGGACAAACCGCGGAACGTCTCACGCCGCGCGCCGCAAGTAAAGCGTCACGTTGTCAGCGGATTTCCCGCGCAGCCTCACGAATGGGAAGGTCGCGGGCGAGTTCGCCTGTGGTCATGTCCGATAGCGCAGAAGTGCTTGCGCGGCATCGAGGCTTCGCTACCTTGTAGTTGGGCCGCAAGCGCCAGTGCGCATCGAGGCTACGCGGCGGCGATTCGCCCCGCTAGGCAATGATCGATGATCTATTTTCTCTTCTCTCCGATCTAGATGGCGTTGCGCAGTCTCCGCGGTACCACCCCGAGGGAGACGCGCTGTTTCACTCGCTGCAGGTGTTCGAGCTCGCGACACGATCGAGCACCGATCGCGTGCTTTGGGCCGCCGCGCTCTTCCACGACATTGGGAAGGCAGAAGCCGGCGCCGACCACGCAGAGGTAGGCGCAGACCTGCTCGAAGGAGTCCTCGCGCCGCGCGCCGTGTGGTTGGTGCGGCACCATCTGGATCTCCTGAGAGACGCGCGCGGCACGCGACGCAGGCACCTCAACACGCCAGCGCTCTCCGACTTGGAGAAGCTACGCGGTTGGGATCTGCGGGGGCGCAATCCTCACGCGCGGGTGATGTCGATCGAGTGCGCTTTCGACAAGCTCTTCGACGGCGACACGTCGATGTTCGACGACAACGAAGGGACGTTCGATCCCTTCTCACCATGAGCTGGGAACGCTACGGCGGACTTCGCGCTGCGATCGCCCAGCTTGCCGCGCAGATCATGTACGGCGAGGAGGTCAAACAGTACTTCACAGCCAAGCGGCTCGCAGCCAAGCGAATCCTCGGTCAAGTGAACGCGCGATCGATCCGCTACCGGCCTCACGATCTTCCCTCCAACGGGGAGATCAAAGAGGCCCTGAGAGAACTGGTCATCGAGATCGAAGGCGACGGGCGCACGCGGCGATTGTTCGCGATGCGCATCGTCGCGCTCGAAGCGATGGAGGCGCTCGAACCCTTCTCTCCGCGGCTCATTGGCTCGGTGGCCACCGGTCACGTGCGCACAGGCAGCGACGTGGATTTACACGTGTTCGCGCGGCACCCCGCAGATGTAGAGAGCCATGTGCGTGCACTTGGGTGGTCGCATGAGACCCAGCACGTGAGCATCATGAAGCATGGCAAGGTCATGGAATTTACACATATCCATGTGGCAGACGTCTTCCCATTGGAACTCACGATCTATGCACCCAACGAGCTGCGGCAGCGACCTCGGAGCAGCACGGACGGCAAGCCCATCGTGCGAATACGAAGAGCGAGCTTGCGCAAACTGTGCGAGCGGGAGCACCCAGACTTGTGGACGCGCTATCTCGAGGATGGATCGGCCCCGAGCCTCGAAGACATCTTCGCGGCCGAGCAAGCAGAGGACGACTTGTCGGCGACGCCGTCGAGCGTGATCGACGACGACGATGAACTGGACGACGCGTCGTGGTTTGCCATGCACGATCCGCAACCCATCTCGGACGATCTCAGCTTCCAAGACGAAGAGGAGCCTGATCGAGAAGCGCGAATTCGCAGGCCCCACTCGAAGCGACCGCGCACAGGCGGAGCTCTCGACGACAACGGCAGATGACGAAGAGGAGGTCGGGTGGCCCCGGGAGATTGCTCTCCCGGGGCTCCCACAGATCCGAACGTGCGCAACTCGCGCATTCGGCTCTTCGGGTCATGGGTTCGCCACACAACGGCCGACGCCGTCCTGCACCCGCGGTTGAGCCACATCGGCGCCGTCTCCGGCGTCTACCGCGCCAGCCGCATCGCTATCCGTTGAAGTTTCGTTGAGACGGTCGTGGAGCTCGGAGTCTCCGCCATCGTTCCCTCCAACGGTTCCATGATCCGGTGTCCCCTTCCCTCCACGGGGTCCCTTGGGTCGGTTCCCCCGCTTCG
>JAYVYD010000395.1:0-24827 GCA_043784605.1 Myxococcales bacterium
CTCGATGGCAAGACCGCCTACGTCACGCCCGACGATCTGGTCGCGCGCCAAGGCTACGATCACGGGCTCGGGCTCGAGTCTTTGAACATGGCGTTCGGCGCGGACGTGCCGCTCATCGTGGCGCTCGCGTCGCAAGATCTCGGAGCGCGCCCGAGCGAGCTCACGGCGCGCGCGCACTTCGAGCGCATCCGAACCGAGCGTCGCGTCGTGGGCACCACGCCTCGTGTCGCGATCACGGCGGACGCGCTCACGCACGACGATGCGAAGACGAGCCTCAAGGACGGCGCCCGCTACCTCGCGCGTGGCGTCACTCCGGACGGTCACTTCCGGTACCTCGTGGACGCCGCCTCCAACAAGACGATCGCCGGCTACGACTGGCCGAGGCACGCGGGCGCTACCTACTTCTTGGTGCAGGCCGCGAGCCTCGAGCCCGCCGTGGCAAGCGCGGCTCTACGCGCGCTCAATCTTTTGCGCACGTCGCTCGTGAAGTGCGGACCCAACGAGTGCATCGGAGACGGGGACATGTTCGAGATCGGCTCGGCTTCGCTCGGGGCGATCGCGTTCGCCGAGGCCGTGCGCACGGGGCTCGATCCCACGGCAAGGCCGATCGTGTCGTCTCTTGCGAAGACCATCGTGTCGCTGCAGCGCGCGGACGGCGAGTTCAAGCACGTCATCGGCGCGGACGGCAAGGCGGAGGACATCCAATACCTCTACTTCTCAGGCGAGGCGACGCTCGCGCTCGCGCGTGCTCACTCGGTCACGCACGACGATGACTTCTTGCGCGCGGCGGAGAAGGGGCTCGAGAATCTCGTCGGTCCGGCGTGGAGCTTCTTCGGGGATCGCTACTACTTCGGGGAGGAACACTGGACATGTCAGGCAATGGGCGATCTATGGGATCGCTCGCCCAACTTCGCGGCGCTCGACTTCTGCGAGCGCTGGCAAGCGTACGGTCGCGTGCTGCAGATGAAGGACGGAGACGGCGTGTGGGACGCTGACGGCGGCATCGGCGTCGGCCCGGTGGTCACTCCGCGCTTCACGCCGGTGGCGAGTCGATGCGAGGCCGGCACCGCGACGCTCGACGTGCTCTTGAAGGTGCGCGCAGATCGTTCGCGGACAGACCCGCTGCGAAAGCAGCTCCGCCGCTCCATCGCGCTCATGGTCCGCGGCCAGCTGCGCGGTCAACACGACCACCTCCTCGCCTCGCCTCCCGATATCTACGGTGCGATGCCGGGCAGCGAGGTCGATTGGCAGCTACGCATCGACTACGCGCAACACGCCGGAAGCGCGATGGCGCGATGGCTCGAGGTCGACGCCGAGCCGCCGCCGCTATCCGCCCATTGACGCATCGTGTCCATGGACACATATGAGCCGACTCAACGCAAACCGCGTCTAAAAGACACTTGTACTCCGCAATCTAGGCGCTACGGTTGAGTCATACACGCAATTCGGCGTCGCGATTTGCGCCGCCAACGCCTTGAGGTCGATGTTCGAAGCCGAGACAACAGCCGATGCAGTGATGCCTCGGTGCAAGCGATGCGGGTTCGCTCCGAGCGAGAGAGCGATGAGCGCGCGGTCTGTCTGGCTCTTCGATGTCAGGGTTTTTTCAGGAGCGGGCTGCGCAAGCAGCTCGCACAACATGGATGCGCGCGTCAGCTTCACTGGGGCTCGCGCGTCCAGCTCTGTCCTCGCCGCGGAAGCTAGCGCGCGCGGAGAGCGGAGATCGGTCGTGCGAACGGGTTTTGCACGGCCTCATCTTCGTTGGTTCTCTTTCTCACGAGACGCGATCGGCGCGGGGCAACTGCCCGGTGCGCGCCCATCCCCAAACCCGCGACGCTCCCTCGGCGTCACGGGACGTCCGAAGGGCCTTTGCCCTTCGGCAAACGAGGTCACCCAACATGGTCAGAATCGCCAATCTCTCCACTCTGTCGATGGCCGAATCGAACAGCTATTTGAAGTCTGCGGACGGTGACGAACTCACGGCGGCGTACGCGCTCGCGTGTGATCGAAACTCGCTCGCGGGCTCGACCGAGGCCCCCGACGACACCGAAGTGCACCACGCGCTCTACTTGATGCGGCGCGCTCGCGGACTCGGAGCTCCGAGCTACGACTCCGTACGCTTGATGATCAAGGCTCGCGCAGCGTGAGATATGTCGCGGAGCCATCGAGCCGCTCGCCACGGCTCGAGGCTCCGCGCAGAGAACTCACGAAAAGATCGGGAAGATCAGAGGAGGATTTGAGGCGGGCGGGCGCAGCCCCTGCCTTCAGCGTTGTCGTTCGCGAAGACGACGACAATTGGAGCTGCCCAAACTTCCTTCTGACCTTCTGATCTTTCTGTAAGCCCTCTCATGCGGTTGCAACGAGGTAGGTCAGTGATCCGCGCTCGCGTCAGTTGCCGTCGCGGACGGCGCAGGAGCGCTCGTGCTCGGGGCGGAGACCGTCGCGCTTGTGACCGAGGCGCTCGACGTCGCCTTCATCATTGCGTCGTCCGTCATCTGTTTGTCGCGCCATGCGATCGCACCCACGGCGCCGATCATCATGGTGATGCCGAGGACGAGACCTGCTGCGAGCGCGGTGCGCGGCGACATCGAACTTGGCACCTCGAGCTCGTCCGCTGCCGCCTGCGCCTCGGCGTCGGCGGGCATTATCGCGTATTGCACTTGGTCCTCCGAGAGTGTCGCGGTCCGCACGCGACCGGTGCCGCACACGTTCGCGAGCGACTCGGCGAGCTCCGCCGCGCTCTGGAAGCGCTTGGTCGGATTGCGATTGCAAGCGCGCGCGAACCAAGCGTCGAACCCCGGCGGCACGAGCGGGTTGAGCTTCGACGGCACCGGCAGCGGTGAAGCGCAGACCTTCAGCACGATGTCGCCGAGCACTTCGCCCTCGAACGGAATGCGCGCCGTCATCGCGGCGAACGCGCACGCGCCGAGCGACCAGAGGTCCGTGAGCGGTGTGGGCGCTCCGCCGATCGTGAGCTGCTCGGGCGCCATGAAATTGGGCGTCCCGATGACCGCGCCCTCTTGCGTCGGTCCGCCCATCGGGTTGGCCTTTCCTTCGGCACTCAGCGGCTCGTCGAACATCTTGGCGATGCCGAAGTCCACCAACTTGACCGTGTACGACAGCTCGAGGCTCGTGTTCTCTGGAGTATCGGCGAGGAAGATATTGTCGGGCTTCAGGTCGCGGTGGACGATGCCCGCAGCGTGCGCCTTGCTAAGCGCCCGAGCGGCTTGGCCGATTACCGCGGCGACCTCGTGAGCCGGCATCGGACCGCCGCGGATCAGCGCGTCGCTCAACGACTCTCCGTCAAGGTACTCCATGACGATGTACGGCAAGCCCTCCTCGGTCACGCCGTAGTCGAACACCTGCACCGCATGCTTCGATTGGAGCTTCGCCGCAGCGCGCGCCTCGATCTCGAAGCGCTTGCGTGCGTCCTTCGCCGCCGCAAATTGAGGACGGATGAACTTGATGGCGACCTTGTTCCCGAGCGTCTCGTGGACGCCAGACCAGACAGTGCCCATGCCGCCGGAGCCAATGAGCGAGTGCACGCGGTACTTTCCCGCCACCAGCTTGCCTTCGAGCTCGGGCGAGTCGGGAAATTGCGAGTTGGTTGCTGCCTTGTCGGTCATTGGACACGCGCGTGCAAGAGTTCGAGGGTAGCGGATTTCGCAACCGCCAGCGTCGCGTTTGAGCGAGCCTCCACCGATGAGCCCTTCGCTGTCGTGGTTCGAGCTCTCGCCGGTTCGTCGCGAACGGAGTCGCAAAGCCGCGCTCGTCGCCTGCATGCTTGTTGCGATTGCGTGTGATGACAAGAAGACGGAAGACAACCCGGCCGCGAGCGCGTCTGCTTCGGTGGCCGTGACGCCGAGCGCGACCCCCCCGCCGGCGCCCGCAAGGCCACCGCTCCTGAGCCTCGATGACAGCGCGGTCACGGTCCAAGGCGACAAGATCGATTTCACTGGCGACGCGAAGGGCAAGCTCACGGCGGCGCTCTTGGGCAACCCGCGCGTCGCCCACGAAATGATCGAGCTGCAGGCGATCCGCGATGCGAAGGTGGCGCGCGTGCAGATCGTGATCAGCGCGATCAAGGCAGCGAAAGCGAAAGGCGTGACGCTCAAGACTGCCACGCGAGAGCTCTCGACTCTCGGGCAAATCGACATCGTCTTCGATCACGCGCCCGCTCCTGCGTGCTCGGTGGTCGGCCTGGTAGGCAAGGACTCCTCGATCATGGTTTGGTCGATCGGCGGCGGCACCGCGCAGCGCTTCACACGCGGAATGGCAGGCCCCGATCTCACGCTGGGCTCGGCCGGAATGCGCAAAGCCGCCGCGTCGTGCGACTCGAATTTCTACTTCGTCGCGGGAGACGACTCGGTCAAGTGGGGACTCGTCTTCGATCTCGCGCTTGCCGCTTTGACCGGGGACGCTGGCACCATGCGCGCCGTGCAAGCGGTCGTCCTCACCGAGACGCCCGTCGCCGGTCGCAAGGTCGCCGATCAGTGAATGAGTGAATCCTCCGGCGGGACGGGGAACGCTCGGATGTTGAGCATCGCCGCCATCGTCGACGTGAACGCGGTGAACGGTCGCGGGTTGACCTCCGTGAGCCCCGCCTGCACGTGTCGCGGCGAGCGAACCAGCAGCGGTACCGCGCGATTGTACAAATACGGCGCGCCGTGGCTCGAGCCCTTGCCGACTACGTAGCCCGCGTCGAAGAACCAGCCCGGCTTTGGCACGAGGAAGAGCGCGTCGGCGTTCTTGGAGGACAGCGAGCGGCACACGAGCGCGTCGATGCTCTCGCCGGTCGCGCACGGACCCGCGACATAGGAGGCGACGCGATCGACGCCAGGGCTCGCCAGCGCCGCAGCGCGCACCGCCGCGACGACCTTGTCGCGATCGGCCTTCGGTAGCTTCGAGGTTTCACTTGTAAGATACACGTACGGGTCCGCAACGCCGAGGACGATGCGAGACTTCGGCGCGGACTTGCCGAGCGACTTCTTGGCTTCGGTCTCGAGGCTGTCTGCGAGTGTATCGCCGACGATTCGTCCGAGCGGACCACACGGACGCTCCCACGTGTCCTTCGTCGCACGGGTCGTGCGGCACCAAGGTCGCGCGACGTCTGCGGCCTCGGGCAACGTGGACGCGCCGTGATCTCCCGTGAGCGCGAGCGACCAACCCTCCGCCCCGACCTTCGCGTCGAGCGCCGTGAAGAGCGCCGCGAGCTCGCCGTCCAGCCGCCGTAGATTGTCCCAGCTCTCCCAGGAGTCGGGGCTGAACATGTGCGCGATGGTGTCGTTCGCGGAGAACGAGAGCGCGAGCATCATCGGCTTCGTCTCGTCGTGTGCGGCGATCGCGTCGAGCGCGAGCCGCGCGACGGCAGCGTCCGCGTAGGGGCTCGCGCGAAACGCGGCGGAGGGACGCTGCGACGCTGATACGAGGTGAGGGAACGTCGTGCCATAGCCAGACTCGTCACCCTCTCCGAGCTGCGCGTCGGGCGTGAGTGAGTGCTTGCTGAGCCACGTCCCGTCCGTGGGGGTCCAAGGCTCCGCCCGCATCCTAACGAGCCAAGCGTTGGATGCGTGCTCCTTCGCCCAAGCGGGGAGGCTCGTCGCGAACGCGGTCGACGTGACGAATGCATCGAGCTTGGAGTCGAACCACAGCGCCGCCGAGGGCGTTCGACCCCCGCCGAAGATGGCGCCGCGGTCCTTCAGCGAGATCGTGACGATGTCCGCGTCCGCGTGCGCCGCGCGGAAGTTGTCTGCGAGCGTAGGCACGTCCAGGCGCTGGAGCGACACCCCGACGATGTCGGTCAGCCCGTCCACGGTGACGAGCTTGGTCTTGTCGTCACGCAGGAGCCCGTGCGATTTGCCCGAGTCGTCGTCGACCACGTCGTTCGCGAAGATGCCAGAGTCACGCGGCGGTCGACCCGTGTAGAGCGCTGAGTGTCCAGGCGCCGTGTCCGTGACCGCGTGCGCGTAGCGGACGTCACGCTCGTAGACACCCTCTCGCTTCAGCCGCGCAAAGCCCCCGGTGCTCGGTAGCTCTGGCCACCGCTCCTCGGCCATCCACGCGGCGAGTTGATCGACGACCACTCCGACCACGATCGGACCTTTGCCACGCGCCGCGACCCCATGGTCGATCGTGGGCGCGCCGGCTTGCTCGCCGCTCTGAGCCGCGCCACAGCCAACGCAGATCACGGCAACGAAGACGCTCTTGCGCATCATCGGCGCATACCATGGCGTGTCGTGCGCGCGTGTTACCTTTGCGTCCATGGGTCGCGCGTGCCTGCTCCTGTTGATCGGTTGCGCGTCCGATCCAAGGGCCACACCGCCTCAGAAGCTCGCGGCGTACACGGGCGGCTGCGGTGCAAGTCAGTGCGCAGACCCGACGCTCTGCTACCAGTTCAAGGGCTCCGCGGGAGTCATCTTCGGCTCAGAGTGCACGACCAACTGCACCACCGATGGTGACTGCGTCGACGCAGGCGTGTGCGTCACCTTCGCGCTAGCCACGAAATTCTGCCTCGCGCCCTGCACCACCTCATGCCCTGCGAACACCGTCTGCAAACCGAAGTTCGACGGCACCCACGATGTCTGTTTCGTTCAGTGATCCCACGGCGCAGTCTCGATCGCCGAGTCAGTCGACGAAGCGACACGACGTCGGTGGACTTGACACCGAGGGTCGTGCGCGTATTGTGCGCGGCCCAATCGTCAAAACCTTGGGGCAATAGCTCAGCTGGGAGAGCGCTGCGTTCGCAATGCAGAGGTCAGGGGTTCGATCCCCCTTTGCTCCACTAGATTCACCTCAAATTCACAAGGTGTGTCATCACACCCTGCCACGCTGCGTCACGTTGGCGGCGCTCTCGTTGGGGCGTAGCGTATCTCGATGCAAACCAATTGGTGCTGGCGAGGCGAATCCTCACGTTTGTTGTCGTTCGTCGAAGGCGGCGACAACTTGCGTCGGCTAGGGATCGCGTTGCTGGTGTGCGGGCTGACGTCGTGCACGGTCGCCAACCAGAAGCCCGGACCCGACGCCGGTCCAGACACATCATCGCCCGCGGCTGTGGAGACGCCGGTCATCGCGCCCGGCACTGGCCTGTACTCAACGCCGCAGACCGTGACGATCACGACGGCCACAGCCGGAGGAGAAATCCACTTCACCGAGGACGGCACCACGCCCACGGCGCAGAGCCCCGTCTACTCCACCGCGCTCACGGTAGCGGCCACCGAGACCGTCAAGGCCGTCGCCACGCTCGCAGGCGCTTTGGACTCGGGCGTTGCCACCGCGACGATCACCATCGAGCTACCCGCGCCCGATCTCGTGATCAACGAAGTAGGCAATGCCGTCTACTCGAACTTGGCGAGCGCGATCGAGATCTACAACGGCACCGCGGGCCCCAAGGACCTCGCCAACTACCAACTGCGGACGACCGCACGAACCGTCCCCAAGAACGGAAACAACTATGTGGACGCTGGCAAGCAGACGTTCACGCTGCCTTCTTTGGTATTGCCCGTTCATGGTTATGCGGTCATTCGCGGAAAGGTGAACGAAGACTATGTGTCCGGTGGCGCAACCCTCTATGTCGATGATGGCGCGTCCAACATTCCTTGGTATGGCAAAGACGGTTTCGTCGAGCTGTTGGATGACAAGGGAGCGACTGCCGACTTCGTTCGTTTTGGGAGCGACGCCACCGCCCCGACGACTGCGGACTTCAAGTACGCCGGCGCGGCGCCCGGGTTCATCGCCGACGACTCGCACCTCGGAAGCTCGATCAACCGCGATCTGAAGCACACGAACAAACACGACGGAGCAGAGTGGACGACGCGCGCGTGGATGACGCTCGGCGGGCCGAATGACGTGACCACCGACGCGGCGAGCGACGGCGACGCGATCCCCGACAGCGCCAAGCAGAAGGGCGGAACGTTCGCCGGAATGCCGCTCTACGATTGGGGGGCGCGGCCGGGCCAGAAGGACATCTTCATCCACCTGGACTACATGGATCGGACCCAAGACCCGACGGACGCCGCTGGCGACGAAGCGATGGTGCCGAATAAAAAGGCGCTCGACCACGTAGTCGCGGTCTTCGCAGCGAAGGGCTATGTCGTGCACTTCGACGTCGGCGATCTCTTCTCCTCCACGAAGGGAGACGCGGCCAACTACAACCTCGACGGGCGCAGCCACAAAGTGCCGTGGGCGCTGTCTTTGACGATTGGCCTATATGCCAATTACGCGAACGCCAACGAATACAAAGTGAAGTACATGCCCCTCGAGAAGGGTCGCGCGTTTTTCTATATGTTGTTCGGCAGCTCACAGAATGCGAATGGTGGCGCGGGCTCGTCCGGCCTCGCGAATTTGCCTGGAAGCACGTCCATCGTCACGTTCGGCCGCTACTACATCAAGGCGCCGCGGCTCATCAATTATCAGGCATCGACCATTCTTCACGAGTTCGGTCACAACTTGGGACTGCGTCACGGCGGCGACGAGAACCTCAATCACAAGCCGAACTATTTCAGCATCATGAACTATCTGTACCAATTGAAGGGTCTGCCCACGATCGGTACGGACGACGACACTCGCTATTACGCGCAGGCGAAGGCCCAACAGGGGAGCCTCGCGTTTCACGACGACCGGACGATTTGGAGCAACTGGGTCGCGAGCCCCGACTCGAACCCGGACACTTTCCTCATCAACTACTCGGACGGAACGGGCAAGGACATCGACCCCGCCGCGATGAACGACACCACCGGGATTGGACGGCCCAACGCGATGGCGATCGACTTCGACATCACGAACTCGACGACGAAGACCAGCTACCCGTTCGACGTGATGGACTTCATCACCGGCACACCCGAGGCGAACCCGCTCCACGACTTCGACGATTGGGGCAAGATCAACCTCGTGTTCCAGCGGACGATCAAGGGCTTCGATTTGGGCGCGGGACCCGAGCGCGGGCCCGTTACGAGCGCGCGTGAGCTCTTCATTCGACCTTCGACCCACCTCTCCGGGCCGTGTGCGTCGCCATGAGGTTTGCTCTCTGCGTGGCGCTCGCAGCCTGCACGCCGCTCCAGCACCCGACTATCCTCTTGGACAAAGACGACACAGGAGTGCAGACGGCGGTGACGATTGACGCCTCGCCTGCCGTCACCGCGAATGGGCCCGACAGCTTCGACGGGGCTCGGGTGACAGCGGCAGACGTGAGCGCGGATCATATCGCGATCAAGTACACGCGTGCCGATGGCCGGGTCGGTGTGGTGAGCGTGTCTTCGCTGCCGTCGGGTCTGTCCTGGAGCCAACACGCGCAGACGGTCTCCGTCGAGTTCTTGCAGCGGCCGGACGGCGCGCGGAGCCTGACCACGGTGATGGATGACAAGTCATCTGTGTTGGTCGTCGGCCACGGTTTTGGCGCCCGTCAGAGGTTCCTCGGCAGGTTCTCGTTCACCGCCGGCAAGTCGCTGGGCCCCTCCGCCGAGCCACGAAGGCAGACGAGCGAGGTGGTGCTGCACGACAAAGACGATCACGTGCTCGCCACCACCGGCGCGAACAAAGTGGTCACGGTAGGCGCGTCGCCCGATGCGTGGCAGCTCGTCGTCACGAGCGCGACGACTGGCTCTGGCGACGACGAGGCGCCCGCTTTGTCCGTGGACTTCGTAGCTTTCAAGCAGTGATGACGCGTAAGAGCTCTCGCTCGAACGCGTCGGGATGCTCGCGGTGCATGAAGTGGCCGCCGCGCATCTGCACGACCTCGTAGCGGCCCGAGAACATCTTGCGCGCGTGCTCGTACGCGTCGAGCTCGACGTTGTCGTCCAGGCCCGCGAACGCGACCGAGTCGACGCTGATGCTCGTCTTGTGCACGCGAGGGATCCCGCGCTTGAGCGCGCGGTAGTAGCCGAGCGCCGCGTTCAAGCAGCCGGGCTCGCGAAACGCGACCTTCACGGCGTCCGTCTCTCCGCGCGGAACGTCCCACGCCGGCGACCACCGGCGCACGAGCTCGTCCACGTGTGCGAAGTCGTCGCGCGAGACCCGCGCCTCTGCGTCGGGGAACTGAAAGCGGAAGAAGTGGCGCACCATCCACAGGACACGCGGCGTGAGGCGAACGGAGCCGGGGTGAGGAATGCCGACGGTGATCAACTTCTTCACGCGCGCCGGATCGATCGCGGCCGCCGCGTAGGCCGCAGACGCGCCCCAGTCGTGTCCCACGATGACGGCGCTGGACTCTCCGAGAGCCGTGACGAGCGCAAGCAGATCCTGGCCCAGCATCGCAGAGCCGTACTCGCCGTCCGTGGGCACCGACGTCGGCGCGTATCCGCGGGTGAAAGGCGCGACCGCACGAAAGCCCGATTTCGCGAGCGCGGGCCGCACGAGATCCCACGTGTGCGCCGTGTCTGGAAAGCCATGCACCAACAACACGAGAGGGCCCGAGCCCGACTCGAGATAGGCGAAACGAACGCCGTTCGCCTCGATGAACTTCGTCGCGGTCATCGACGCACGGCGCCCATCGCGATTTTCTCTTCACGACGAGACCAGCGCTCCTGCGCTTTCTCCCGCTCACCCTCGCGGGTGCGCACGACGGAGCGAGGGCGGAGCGATCGCAGCAGTGTGGACGTGCAGGCGGTGATCGCGGCCACTGCCGCGTTGAACGCGACGAGGTCTTCGCCCGTGGGCTTCGGGACGCCGCTGACCTTGCGAACGTATTGAAGTGCAGCGGCGGCGATTTCGTCGGGCGTGACGGGAGGCTCGAAGTTGTGGAGCACTCTGATGTTTCGGCACATCGCGCGATGATGACCCGAACCCGGCGCCTCGACAATCGTGCCGCTTGTGCGCATCATGCCCTCACGATGCCCGACGAAAAAGATCCGCCGAACCTTCCCGAAGAGGACGCCTACGCGGTGCCGGAGGGAGAGCCGCTCCCGCAGCAGCAGCCCGGCGAGGACGACCCGGTGGAGGAGCTGAAGAAGGGCTTTGGCATGTTGCTGCGTGCGGCAAAACACGCGGTCGACAAGATTCCGACGGACAAGATCGAAGAGCGGATCAAGAGCGGCGCTAGGAAGGTGGAGAGCGCGGTCGACAACTTCCCGACAGACAAGATCGGCACCGTGGTGAAGGCGGGCGTGAGGGTCGCCGAGAGCGTCGCGAAGCGCATCCCCGCGGAGAAGATCGGCCAGCAGGTCGGTGACGCCGTGAAGAGTGGAGCCAAAGAGGTGGGCAAGGCGATCGGCAATGTCGCCGACGCCGTGGAGCGCACCGTCACCGGCAAGAGCACTCCGCCGGACGACAAAACCTGAGTTCGTGATTGCGTTCGCCCTGCGGGCTCACTTCTCGCGTCAAGCGGCTCAAGTCCGCGGCTATCGCCTAAGGACTTGGCACGGCATGTTGTTCGCCTCGCCGGATCGCTTTACGCTCCCGAACTCATGTCCGTAGATGCGCTTGCAGCCGCGCTCCGCCAGCACGTCGACTACGTCCTCAACGCGGCGGCGAGTTCACCTCCTGGCGGCGGTCCCGCGTGGGATGAGGTGCTTCGCTTTTACCGCGTGACCGCGCACGACGCCCAAGAGCGCACGATGATCGTGCAGTACATGCGCTTGCAGCGAGGCGCGACGCCCGCGGAGGTGCGCGCGGTGCTCGAGGGGTTGCGTACGTGGGCGTTCGGCGAGATCGAGCGCTTGCGCACGGACCCATCGATCGCGCAGAGCCCCGCGCTCGGTCAGCTCCACGGCGCGGCGCAGACGCTGGTGGATCGCGAGACCGCGAACTACGAGCGATCGATCGGCATCCAACCCGCGCCTGTGGCTCCTCCACCCAAGCTAGCGGGCCCGAGCGTCGGTTCGATTTTCGCCAACGCACAGCAGACCTCCAAGGAAGTTCCGTGGGCGGACATGAGTTACAAGCAGGTCGCCACGCTGACGTGCGTGCACTGCGGCGGGCCGCAAGAGACGCCCCTCGACTTCATGTGCAAGTTTTGTCGCCGCCCCATCGCGGGCACGGTGAAGCCGACTCAGTAGACCGAAAGGAACGCGACGATGATCACGCCCGCGCAAGAAAACATCGTGGCGCAGTTCGGACAGCGCTTGCAGCAGACCGGCGCCGAGCTCCAACAGTTGATGCAACAAGCGTTGGCAGGTTGCCAGCAGATGATCGCGCAAAACCCGGCCGATCCGACGCCGTTGAGCAACGCGCTCGGTGCCGTGGGCCAGCAGGCGAAGACCATCATGCGGAAGCCCGGCGACGGGTTCGGCAGCTTCTACGACGTCATCTGCGCCTCGGGCGACGGGGAGCCGGCGTACTCGCGCATGAAGAAGATGCAGCGCGACTTCGACCTTTGGGCGGAGGAGACGTGGGAGCGCTTCGAGACCGGCCAGCGCGTGGAACAGCACCGCGCGATGTGGCCCAAGGTGCAAGAGGCGATGACAAAGTCGCTCCCTTGCAACAGGTGTGGCGCGCCACTTCAGCGCGCGAATCCTCACAAGCCGGAGACGGTGAACTGCACGGCGTGTCGAGCGGCCAATCAAGTCGTGCCGGAGATGGTCGTGGGCATCTACTACAGCGGTATGCCGCATCTGTTCGCGCAGCAGGGCGCGCTCGACAAGTATTGGGCGATTCAGAGGTTCAAGTCCGAGTGGGAGTCGTATCGAGACGCGGAGTACGCGGCGGATCGTGAGCGCCCCGAGGAGCCGCTGGAGCGACTCAAGCACCTAGAGGCCATGGAGAAGGACTACTGGGAGACTTACGCGAACCCGCGCACGCAGTGCGAGGGTGGCACGCCGGAGCAAGCGAAGGAGCTCGTCGACTCGCGCATGAAGCAGTCGTTCTACGAACAGATGAACATGAACGAGACGTGGCGCGCCGCGCACGGCATGCCGTCCGTTCAGGCTCAGCTCACGGTGCCGGCGCATCTGCAGAACGTGGACGAGTGGGGACCTCTCAACCCGCACCAGAACCCGAACGCGCTGGAGGACGACTTCGTGCACGACTCGCTGCTCAGCGAGTGCCTGCGCGATCCACCGCGCTTCCTTGGGATGTTGAAGGCGTTAGGTTATCGCGACGCCGTTCAGCGCGCGATGACGCACGCGACGTTCAAGAAGTACTATCTCGATTATCTGGCCTCGGCAGACGGCATCCAGTTGATGACTCGCGCCGCGATGCGCGCGATGAACGAGCGGTCGAAGTATGCCTCGGCGGCCGGTGCGGCGAGCGGGCTTTTGGATCCGATCGACGGCGTGGCGCTTTCCGTCTACGCGAACCTCCAAGCCAAGCAGGGAAGCGGCAAGCCGGAGGAGTTCACCGCGCTGCTCGCGCAGCACCAGATGGACATGGCCAAGTGGGACAAGGTCAGCAAGGGCTGGATCGACCGCATGTCCAAGGACACGAGCGGCGCTGTCGCGACCGAGTACAGCAAGTCGTTCATGGGCGCGGGCGCAGGTCAGTATGGCGCCGCGGGTCAAGCCACCGCCGCTGCGATGGGAGATGGGGCCGTCGCGCAAGGACCGATCGCCGGAGCCGAGCCCGTGAGCTTCGACAAGTACTGCGAGATCAGCGGCGCGATGGCCGCGTGGGGCAAGCAGGGCAAGGACGTCAGCGCGGGTCTCGACAAGCACTTCAAGATGACCGCGATGGACTTCTCGAACATCGGCATGTTCTGGAGCCAGAAGATGATGGCCGACATGTCGATGTTCCAAACGCAGATGGACATCACCGCCAAGTACGAGCAGCAGTACTTGGCAATGCCCTGAGCGGTAGACACCTCCTAGGGCCCGGTCTATTGCCGATTGTGTGAAGACCACGCATCGTCGCCTCCTCGGCGTCTTGGGCACTTTGATGTTGGCGACTCCGTCTCTCGCGGCGGACCCACCGACCACCGCCTCGTTGCCCATCGCGACGACCGCGACGCTCGCGCCGGTGGTGTTCCCGCTGTCGCTCGACAAGCTCGACAATGGATTGCGCGTTGTCACCGTGCGTACGGGTCCGTCGGACACCGTGGCGTTCTTCACGCTCGTGATGGCGGGCTCGCGCGACGAAGTGGAGGCCGGCAAGAGCGGCTACGCGCACCTCTTCGAGCACCTCATGTTCCGCGGCACCAAGGCGATCCCCGCCGCCGACTACGAGAAGAAGATGCAGGCGCTCGGCAGCGACAACAACGCGTTCACGACCGACGACTTCACGTTCTACGTCCCGCTCGTGCCCAAGGACTCGATGGCCGATCTCGTCCCGATCGAGGCCGATCGATTCATGCACTTGGACGTCGCGCCCAACGCCTACAAGGACGAGACCGGCGCGGTGCTGGGCGAGTACAACAAGGACTTCTCGAGCCCCTACTTCGCGATGGAAGAGGCGATGCGCGAGCTCGCCTTCACGAAGCACACGTACGGCCACACCACGATCGGCTTCAAGCGCGACGTCGACGCGATGCCGCAAAATCAGGCCTACAGCAAGACGTTCTTCTCGCGCTTCTACACGCCCGATGATTGCGTGATCTTCGTCGTGGGCGACGTCGATCGCGCCCGCGTCCTCGAGCTCGTCAAGACGAACTATGGGTCTTGGCAAGGCAAGCGCGCGACGACCGCGACCGTCGTGGAGCCGGAGCAGACCACGCCACGAACGCGCGCTCTCACTTGGAATGCGCCGACGCTGCCGCGCGTGCAGGTGGGGTACAAAGTGCCTGACGCCACGCATTCCGCTGACGTCGCCGCGCTCGCGGTACTCGCAGTGCTCGCGTTCGGTGAGCCGAGCGATCTGTACCAGCGGCTCGTCGTCTCCGAGCAGAAGCTCATCGCGCTCGGCGCTGATCCGGAGGAGACGGTCCACAAGGACGCGGGGCTCTTCACCATCGACGCCAAGATCAAACCGGGCGCTGCGACGTTCGACGAAATCTCCGGCGCGATACAGTCCGCGATCGACTCGGTGGCGCAGGGCAACGCGAAGCCGGCGGACGTCGAGGCCGCGCGCATGCACCTCTCGAACGCGACCCTGCTCGGGCTGCAGACGCCGTCCGCGATCGCCATCGAGCTCGCGCGCATGATGGCGACGACCGGTGACGTGCACGGACTCGATCGCTTCTTGTTCGAGGTCTCGAAGGTGACCAAGGACGACGTCGCGCGCGTGGCCAAGACCTATCTGATCGCCGCGAAGAGGACGACAGTGACACTCGCCCCTCCAGTAACGACGCCCGCGAAGAAGGCGGTGGCCCAATGAATCGTCTCTCGATCGCCCTTGTTTCAGCCGCGTTCGTCGCTTGTGCGGAGCTGCCTCCGCTCCACGTGCCGGGGCCGACGACCGCGCGCCCTCCCGCGACGACGACCACTTCCGCGGCGGAAGCGACCGCCGCTCCGCTCGTGAGCAAGCGCGACGCCACCTCCAAGGTCGTCTCGATTCGTGTCGTCTTCTCCGCAGGCTCGTCCGACGATCCCGTCGGCAAGGAAGGCGCGACGAGCCTTGCCGCGGACCTCACCGTCGACAGCGGCACCAAGGAGCTCGCGATCGGCGAGCTCACCAAGCGTCTCTATCCGTTCGCCGCGAGCATCAGCGCGAACGTCGATCGCGATACGACCGTATTCGAGGTGGAGGTCGCGGCGGACAGTGCTGCCGCGTTCTACCCGCTGTTCCGTGACGTGATGCTCACGCCGCGCATGGACGACGAGTCGTTCGCGCGCAACAAGGCGCACGCTCTCTCGGCGCTCACCGATGATCTGCGCAGCTCCAACGACGAAGCGCTGGGCAAAGAGGCGCTCGCGGCGATGATCTACAAAGGTCACCCGTACGGGCATCCGTCTATCGGCACCGAGGCGGGGCTCTCCTCGCTGACCGCGCTCGAGGTGCAGACGCAGCGAACGCGTGTATTTTGCAAGGAACGCGTGACGATCGGCCTGGCGGGAGGCTTCCCCGAGGGCTTCGACAAGACCGTCGCGGCCGACATGGCGAAGCTGCCCGCGTGTACGGGCGCGCGCGCACCGTTGCCCGTCGTCAGCAGGCCCGTCGGATTGAAGGTATTCCTCGTGGACAAGCCGAGCGCCGAGTCCACCGCGATCTCGATGGGGTTCCCGATCGACGTCACACGGAGCAACGACGAGTACCCCGCGCTGTTCTTGTTCGCGAGCTACTTGGGCCTGCACCGCCAGTCCGCGGGCGTGCTCTATCAAGAGCTGCGAGAGGCGCGCGGCTTCAACTATGGCGACTACGCCTACGCGGAGTTCTTCGCGCAAGACGGCTGGGCGCGCTACCCGGCGACGAACCTCGCTCGCCGCGAGCAGATGTTTTCGATCTGGCTGCGCCCGACTAAGAACGCGAATGGCCCCTTCGCGCTGAAGGGTGCGCTCTACTTTTATCGCAAACTGTTGCAGGAGGGCATCTCGGACGTGGAGCTCGAGAGGTTCCGCGGCTTCACCTCGCGCTACTTCGCGCTCGAGCAGCAGACCGAGTCACGCAGACTCGGCTACGCGATGGACGACCTCGCGTATGGACTCAAGGAGCCGTGGCTCGATCGCATGCGCGCCGCGTGGCAGTCGATGACCGCGAGCGGCCTCAAGGACGTCGCATCGCGCAAGCTGACCGCGAACGATATGACGATCGTCATCGTGACCAAGAACGCAGCAGCGCTGAAGAAGACGCTCGTCTCGGGCGCGGTGACTCCGCCCACTTACGACTCCCCAAAGCCCGCGCGCGTGCTCAACGCAGACAAAGAGATCGAGAAGCTCGTGCTCGGCCTCAAAGACGAAGACGTGACGATCGTCCCCGTGCGCACGCTCTTCTGAGTCGGAGACTTCCCGGGGCTGCGAACTTGCTTGGAGTTGGCCGTGGCTCACGGGGTTGATTAGGATCGGCCGATGGGTCGTCGTGTGCTCGTCGTTTGCGCGTGGTTGGCACTCGGCGCGCCTGCGTTTGCTGGGACAGAAGACGCCGGGACGCCGACCCCCGCGCCGACGCCCACGCATACTGCCGCGTTGCCGTCGCCGCCGAAGCCGACTCCGACTAAGCCGACTCCGACTCCGACCGCGACTCCCATTCCGTCCGCGACGCAGAGCCCAACGCCTCCGCCGGCTCCGAAGAAACCCGTCGCTCCAAAGCCGCAGAAACCAGGCACCGCGAAGCCTCCGGTGCATGCTGGGCAAGAGGACGAGAATGTTCGCCGTCAGGTCGCGGGCGCACCCACCCAGCAAGACATCGCTCTTGGTGCGGAGAGCCCCGAGCTGCGCGCGTTGCACGAGGCGGAGCGCGACGCGTTTCCGCCCGCGGGTCCAGACCTCGGCGGAGTTTGGCCGCACGATCTGCCCGCGCCGCTGTTTCCTCCGAGCGATCGACCCATCGTTCACGCGACGGGCGCCCCTCCCGCGCTCACCGCGCCACAGCTCCCGAGCGGCGAGGGTGGCAAGGACGTCTCGTGGCTCTCCCAGCTGGTCCTCCCCGATTTGCCCGTGCGCTTCGAGCCGCGTGTCGTGCGCTATCTGGAGCTGTACAAGACCGACACGCGCGCGCGCTCGGCGATCGCGTTTTGGATGCGTCGCAGCGAGCGGTACCGGGCGATCATCGAGCCCATCCTCGCGAAGAAGGGGATGCCGAAGGATCTCATTTGGCTCGCGATGATCGAGAGCGGCTTCGACCCCGTCATCCGCTCACCCGCGGGCGCGGTGGGCATGTGGCAGTTCATGCCCGAGACGGGCAAGTCGTATGGTCTGCCGCTGGATCGCTGGGTGGACGAGCGAATGAACTTCGAGCTCGCGACGAGCGCGGCGGCCGATTTCCTGGGTGATCTGTACCGTCGCTTCCAGAGCTGGGATCTGGCGATGGCCGCGTACAACATGGGCTACGGCGGAGTTCTCAACGCCGTTCGCAAGTACAACAGCAACGACTTCTGGAGGCTCTCTACACTCGAGGGCTCGCTGCCTTGGGAGACGACGCTCTACGTGCCGAAGATCTTGGCCGCGGCGATCGTCGCGCACAACCCGAGGACGTTCGGGTTCGACCCACAAGCCGTAGACGCGCCGGTCACGTTCGAGCGCGCGACCGTGCCGTTCAACGTGCCGCTCTCACAGATCGCGACGGTGGCTGGGTGCACGCAGAAGGAGCTGGAGCAGCTCAACCCGGAGCTTCGCGCCGGGCGTACGCCTCCGAAAGACAGCGACGCCGCGGGAGCCACGCCCACCGAGACGGCCGTCATGATCCGCGTTCCGCTCGGTAAATCTGCGGCGATCGCGGCGAACGGCTCGAAGCTCAAGTCAGACGACGCGGGCCTCGAGCGTTACGTAGTGCGCTTCGGCGAGTCGCTCGAGTCCATCGCGCAGGCGCACGGCACCACCGTGGAGAAGCTGGTCAGCCTCAACACGATCGCGCCCGGTGAGGTCGTCCGCGGTGGCGCCCTGCTGCTCGTGCCCCACGCCCCTGCAGTCACGACTGCTGCCAATGCGGTCGAAGACGGCAAGCAGAAGCCCGTAGTGGTCGTGCCTAGCGACATCTTCGTCTACCCGGATCGTAAGCGTGTATTTTACAAGGTTCTCGTGGGCGATACGCTCCCGGCAGTCGCGAACGCGCTCAAGGTGCCCGTCGAAGATCTCCTGCGCTGGAACGATCTCGATCCGAGCGCTCGCCTCACCGAAGGCATGACGATTCAAGCGTTCGTCCCGAAGGACGCGGATTTGTCGAAGGCCGTGACACTGGCGGAGACCGACGTGCGTGTGCTCGTCGCGGGCACCGACGACTTCTTCACGTTCTTCGAGGGCGCGAAGGGCCGAAGGCGCGTGCTCGTCACCGCAAAGAAGGGCGACACGCTCGACGTGATCGGCAAGCGCTACGGCGTCTCCGCGAGCACCATGGAGCGCATCAACCGGCGCGCGCGCTCCGAAGCGCTCGTGGACGGCGAGACAGTCGTCGCCTACGTCGCGCCCGACAAATCGCCCGCATCTCAGGCGAACGCGAAGACCGCGCAAGACAACACGGACGAGCCCGCACCACTCGGACCTCTCCCGGCCGCGCCGCACCCCGAGTTGCTCCCGCCGCTGCAGTGAGCGCGACACGCGCGTTTGCGCTATAGAACTGCGCCATGAGCATGAAAGGTGGATTCACGATCGGCGGCGGGGCAACAACGAAGGGCGCCTCTTCGGAAGGACCGCCCACGATCGGCGAGCGCGATTTCCAAGAGCAAGTGTTGATGAGCGAGCTGCCTGTGCTCATTCAATTCACGGCCGACTGGTGCCAGCCCTGCAAGCAGATCGCCCCGGACGTCGCTTCGTTCGCAGAGGAGATGGCGGGCAAGGTGAAGGTCGTCAAGGTCGACATCGACAAGTCCCCACAGCTCGCGCGCGAGATGCGTGTGCAGTCCGTGCCGACGTTCATGTTGTTCGCGCAGCAGCGAATCGTCGACGGCGCGGTGGGTGCGGTCGGAAAGAAGAAGCTGCGCGAAATGGTCGAGCCATTTCTGCCGCGCTCCGAGGGCGCTTTGAAAGCGAAGGAGGTTGCCGAACTCATCAAGCAAGGGCAGCCGGTGGTCCCCGTGGACACGCGCGATCTCGCCGCCTTCAACCGCGCGCGCTTGCCTGGCGCCAAGCACATGCCGCTCGAGGAGATCGAGACGCGGCTCGCCGAGCTACACATGCTGCCGGGCACGCCGGTGCTCTACTGCCGCAGCGGCGAGAAGACGAAGGAGCTCGCGGAGCGCCTCAACGCGCTCGAAGTTCCCGTCGCATTCCTCGAGGGCGGTCTGCTCGCGTGGGAAGCAGAGGGTCTGAAGATCGAGCGCTGAACCGCCGCTAGCGACGCTGGCCGCCGCCGCGCTGACGCGTGGGTCCGGGGAGTGAGCGCGGATCGCGCACCGGCTTCGCGGTTACCTTGAACGTCATACGCACGCGCTCCACGTCTTCGCGGTATCGCGAGATCAGCTTCGTCCCAAGGAGCCCGTCCGTGATGAGGTCGCGCAGCACGGGATCCTTGCATCGCGAGAGTCCCTCGAGGGCGTCGAACATCGGCGCGCCGAAGCGCATGGCGAGCGGAACGATCGTCTTTTGCAGCGTCTCGAGGAGCGACTTGAAGCCCGGGTATCGAGCGGCGGCACGTGGGGCGTCCGCGGCGAGGTTAAACGCGAGCTCGTACAGATCGATCGCGTTCTTGGGAGTCGCGATCTGCGGGAGCCAACCGGGACGTACGAGCGCGCGCAACACCGCCGCCGCGTGGAAGTAGCCGTCCATCCACTCGGCGACCGCGACCGCGACCGCGACCTCGTCACCGGCACGCGCACCCACGCGCTCGAGCGCGAGCGGAACTGCGTCCCGAACACGAAAGCGCAAATCCTCGGCGGCGTCGTGCAGCAGCGCGAGCATCGTGGCGCGCGCGGATGGGTCCGAGGCGCCTCGCGCGCCCGCCGCGTACACGCCGCAGACCGGCAGGAACTCCAGCTCCGCGCCCGCGCCGTAGGGTCCGCTTCCGCCGCCCGGTGCGCGGTCTGGGTCCAGCGTGATGAGCCATCTCACGACGGCGTCAGTAGACTTGCCGCGCGACGCACACTCCGAAGCGAACGACTCCGCGAGGGCCTCGTTGATGCGCGGACCCGGCAAGTTCGAGCCTCGACAGAGCAGATCGACGAGCGGCGCCCTGCCGGTGTTCGTCGGCTCACGTATCGCGCGATCGACCGCCTTGGTGAACAGGTTCGCGTCCAGGTTCGATCGAGAAGAGGCCACTGCGAGCGCACGTTACACCACACGATGAGTAAGAATCGCCTGATTAATAAGCGCGATCAGGTACGTTTGACCACGACGACTTCTGCTTGTCCTTAGGAGGCTTGCAATGAAAAAAACGTGGTTGAGCATCGGTGGTGCGGTCCTGGCTTCGACGCTGGCTTGCGGCGGCGATGAGGTGACGGTCATCAACCTCGACAGCGGCGGTAACGACGCCAACGTCAAAGATGACGGCGGCGGCGGCCCCGATGGCAACGTGAACCCGGACGGCGGCAACCCCGACGGCAGCCGCGACCCCGACGCCAGCAACCTGGCGGACACCGGTCCCGACGTCGTGACCTTCAACCCTGGCAACGTCAACGGCCTGGTCCTCTGGCTCGACGCCGCGAAGAACGTCATCACGAAGAACGTCAACAACCAGACGCGCATCACGCTCTGGGGCGACGAGACGGCGCACAAAAACGACGCGGCTGGCTCCAGTCAGCAGCAGACGTTCGGCCAGAACCCGACGTCCCTCATGTCGACCATCAACAGCCTCCCCGTCGTTCACTTCGAAGCGGGCAATCAGGGCGGCGGCAACATCCTCACCATCCTCGACAACTCAGACCTGAGCTTGCAGTGGGGTACGGGGGACTTCTACGTTGCTGTCGTCGCGCGCTTCAACAACAACGCGCAAGACGGCGCGGGTCGCGGCGTAGGCACCTTCTTCTCGAAGTGGTTCGCGAATGGGAACAACGTCTTCACGGGCGTCGACATGACGGGCAACATCTACGGCAACAACTACGGCGCCATGGCCGGCATGTACTTCGCGACGGAGAACTCGAACACCAACTACGTCGCGACGACGACCGCGTACAACGACCTCAAGCCACACCAGTTCGCCTTCCAGCGCATCGGCGCCAAGCTCGACATGCGGGTCGACGGCACCTCGATACAGACGTCGACCTCCGCCGGCCTCAGCGTCGACGCGAAGAGTACGCAGGTGCGCATCGGCGCCGACCTGTTCGGCGGTCAGGGCATGTTCGGCCGCCTCAACGGCGACATCGCCGAGATGCTCGCGGTCAAGGGCGCGCTAAGCAGCAATGACCAGAGTGACCTCGAGGGTTATCTCAAGACCAAGTACGGCCTGTGAGTCGCTAGGTTTGACGCCTTCGGGCACGGGCCTGGTCAACGCGCCAGCGCGACGACAGAGTAGGCGATCGCGGCCGTTTTGCCGGGGTTCGCGTACGAGTGACGCTGATCACCGCGGAACGCGACGACGTCTCCCGGTGACAGCGTGTAGGTCTCGCCCGCGGCCACGAGCGTGATTTGTCCGCGCTCGCACGTGAGGTACTCGCGCGTTCCGGGCGTGTGCGGCACACCGACCATGCGCACGCCTGGTGGCAGCTCGAAGCGATCGATCTCCATGCCCGCGATCGGGTCGGGGAGGAGCTTCCGAATGGAGGCCTGTCCACGCTGCTGCACCTTCACGAGAGCGGCCGGGTAGAGCACGCACTCGGCGCGCGGTACGGCGACGAGCTCTTCCATCGTCACTTGTAGCGCGGTGGCCGCGGCCATCATCACGGTGAGCGTGGGGTTCGCGGCTCCGGACTCGAGGTGCGACCAGGTCGCCCGCGGAACGCCAGCCACCTTCGCGGCCTGTTGTTGCGTGAACCCGCGCGCCTCGCGGAGCTGCCTCACGTTCTTGCCCAACGTCGCCTTCAGGTGTTCGCTCACAGATGAGAACTTTGCCAATCTATTGGCAATCGCGTCAATAGATGAGCAGCAACGCCTCATGCTTTGTTCATGGAGGCCTAAGATGAAGCTGAAGAATCAAGGCGTGCTGATCACGGGCGCGAGCAAGGGTCTGGGGCGCGCGCTCTCACGAGAGCTCGCGAGTCGCGGTGCGCACGTCGCGATGGTGGCGCGGCACCAAGGGCCGCTGAACGAGGCCGTGCGAGAGATTCGCGCGGAAGGCGGAGCCGCGCATGCTCTCGCGTTCGACGTGAGCGACAAGGACTCTACCTATCGCATCGCGGGTGCGGCCGCGGAGCTCGTCGGAGACATCGAAGTGCTCGTGCACAACGCGAGCACTCTCGGCGCGGTGCCGCTGCGCCCGTTGATAGAGACAGACTGCGAAGATCTCGAGCAGGTCTGGCTCACCAACGTGCTCGGGCCGTTTCGCCTGACGAAGGCGATCCTCGGGGGCATGCTGCTGCGCGGTCGAGGCGCGGTGATTGCTCTCAGCTCCGACGCGGCCGTGGCGGCATACCCCACGTGGGGCGCGTACAGCGCCTCGAAGGCCGCGAGCGATCACCTCACACGCGTGCTCGCCGCGGAGTCTCCGCAGGTTCGCTTCCTGTCGATCGACCCAGGCGAGATGGACACGGACATGCACGCGGCCGCGATGCCCGAGGCCGATCGGAGCTCGCTCGCTAGACCCGCCGACGTTGCGTCGAAGATCGCGAACATCCTCGCCTCGATCGATCGCGTCCCGAACGGCGCGCGGCTCGTCGCCTCTTCATGGAGCGTAGCGTGAGCGCGCTCGCGCCGGCCGCGTGGCTGCGACCCGAGCCTGAGCACGATCGCTTGCTCGTCATCGATCCGCGAGCGGGAAGCTTCCTCCATCGCGAAGTCGGAGACCTGCCTTCGTTGCTGCGCGCAGCGGACGTCGTCGTGCTCAACGACTCGGCGACGCTTCCTGCCTCTCTGCTCGGCTCGTTGAGGGGTGAGCCCGTGGAGCTTCGCTTGCTCGCTCGTGACGACGAGACCACGTTCCGCGCGATCCTCTTCGGCGCCGGAGACTGGCGCACGCGCACCGAGGATCGGCCTCCTCCTCCTTGGACTCTCGCGCCCACGCCGGCGCGCTTCGGCGAGCTCGACGCGATCGTCACGTCGACGGACCTTCACCCGCGCCTCGTTCGCGTGCGCTTCACGAGCGCAGAAGACCTCGTGCCGAGGCTGTTTCGAGCCGGGAAAAATGTGCAATATGCACACGTTCGAGCGGAGCTCCGCGCGTGGCACGTGCAAACCGCTTTCGCGTCTAGGCCGTGGTCGTTCGAGATGCCCTCGGCGTCGCGCCCGCTCGGGTGGTCCTTGCTCGAGAAAATTCGCGCGCGCGGAGTGACGCTCGCTCGGCTCACGCACGCCGCTGGGTTGTCGTCCACGGGAGACGACGCGCTCGACGCGCTACTCCCTCTCGACGAGCGCTACGACGTCCCAAGAGAGACTGTCGAAGCAATCGCGCGTGCCCGAACGACGGGCGGCCGCGTGCTTGCGGTGGGCACCACGGTGGTGCGCGCGCTGGAAGGGAGCTTCGCAGCCAACGGCGAGCTGCGCGCGGGTGTGGGCGTCACGTCGCTGCGGATCGGTCCCGGGTTCTTGCCGCGTGTGACCGACGGCGTCTTCACCGGCATGCACGAAGCCGGCACGTCGCACGCCCGTCTGATGAGCGCGTATGCCCCGAGCGTGTTGCTCGATCGCGCGTGGAACGACGCCGCGCGGCGGGGCTACCTCGGCCACGAGTTCGGCGACTCCACCTTGATCTTGCCTACTCCGTGAGGAAGTCAACGGTGACGTTGTCGTACGCGAGCTTCACTTTGCCGGGGCCCGTCTGAGCGGTGCCGATGATGATGTACGGGTTGCTGATCCAATCGCTGAACGCGAGGTCTGCGCTCAATACTTCGCACGTCACCAGGTTCGTGAGCGGAGTGAACGCCGCGACCACCATGTTCTCGTCTTGCGGCGGGCCCGAGGCGTCCGGAACCTCGGCGTCCTTGGTGGAGAGCACGGGTCCTTGCTTGCACACGACGCCGTTCAATGCGGCGCTCTTTCGCTGCGCGACGATGACGCGCAAGTTCTCGAACGCGACGATGGGCTGGACCGGTTTGTAGCTCAAGAACACCGAGCCCTGAGCGATGGAACCGTTCGGGTTCAGAAGGTCGAGGCCATAGCCGATGTACCCGCCGTTCTCCGAGAGCGCGATACCGACGCCGTTCTTCGAGAGGGGGTGTGCGATGGCGATGATCGCGTCGAGGATGAAGTTGCCCGAGTCGAGGATCGGCGCGCTGCCGTCTGGGTCGATCACGTCCGGGCGGATCATGACCTCGAGCACCAGCCCGATGATCGGCTTCTGGTGCGACTTCTTCCCGTTCAGCTGCGTGATGGCGACTGCCGCGGCCAGCTTGGAGCTGAGAGGGTTGGGGATGCCGG